>CAZUXW010000209.1:0-1012 GCA_964624625.1 uncultured bacterium | reverse complement strand
AAGGTCGCCGTCGGCGTATTCGTCGGCGTATTGGAAGGCGTGTTCGTCGGGGTCTCCGTCGGGGTGTCCGTAGCCGTATTGGTCGGCGTGTTCGTGGGCGTATCCGTCGGCGTATTCGTCGCGCTGTGGGTGGGTGTGTTGGTCGGCGTGTCCGTCAAAGTATTGCTGGGCGTATTGGTGGGCGTATCCGTCGGCGTATTCGTCAGGGTATTGGAAGGCGTGTTGGTTGGTGTGTTACTAGGGGTGTTCGTCAAGGTCGGTGTAGGCGTGTCCGTCGGGGTGTTGGAAGCCGTATTCGTCGGAGTATCGCTGGGTGTGTTCGTCGGAGTATTGGTTGGCGTATCGGTGAGCGTGGCGGTTGCCGTATGGGTCGGCGTATTGGACGGGGTGTCCGTAGGAGTATTGGTGGGTGTGTTGCTTGGCGTGTTCGACGGAGTATTCGTCGGGCTGTTGGTAGCCGTCGCCGTCGGATTGGCGATGGTAATAATGGCCCCGTTCACCGGCGCCCCCAACACCTGGATCGGCTTGCCCGACAAGGTTCCTCCGCCCTGCACATCGCCGTTCAAGGCCACCGCGCTCGTGTAGGTTCCCGTCGGAGCCCCAGCCGAGAAGTCATAGCTCAAGGTGTAAACCTGGCTGGCTCCCGCCGACAGGCTTTCCAGCGGGAATCCCCCCAAGGTCACGCTTCCGTTGTCCCCCGAATAGGGCGCGCTGGTCACCACCGTTCCGCCCCTCGAGAGCTTCACCGTCGTGATCCCTGCCTGGTCATCCCCCGTTCCCGAGGCCGTGAACACTAAATAGCTCACCGTCACCGGCTCCCCGCTGCTGTTCTTCACGCTCACCTGCAGTACCGGCACGTTCACCGCCCCTGGAATCTGCGTCGAATCGCCCGGCGCCGACGGGCCCACCGCGATATCCACCCTGGGCATCGTCGCCGTCGGAGTCGGCGTGTTGGACGGCGTGTTCGTCGGGGTCTGGGTGGGAGTATCCGTGGCCGTGTTCGTCGGGGTGG
>CAZUXW010000208.1:0-1014 GCA_964624625.1 uncultured bacterium | reverse complement strand
TGACCGACACTCCGACGGAAACGCCGACAAATACGTCAAGTCAAACACCTACGGAAACACCTACGGAAACACCTTCGGATACGCCCTCTCCTACGCCGACGAATTCTCCTACGAATACCTCCACGAATTCACCCACTAATACACCAACCAATACGGCAACGGCGACACTAACGGATACGCCTACTCAGACGCCTACCGATACTTCGACGGATACACCGACAAATACGTCAAGTCAAACACCTACGGATACGCTCACGAATACACTGACCGACACCCCCACAAGTACTCCAACAAATACTTCTACCGACAGCCCGACGGATTCTCCGACACTGACACCCACCGATACGCCAACCTCGACACGAACGAACACGGCCACGAATACGCTGACCGACACTCCGACGGCTACACCGACAAATACATCCAGTCAAACACCTACGGATACGCCAACGGAAACACCTACTGATTCGCCCACTGGTACTCCAACAAATACATCTACCAACAGCCCGACGGATTCTCCGACACTGACACCCACCGATACACCAACCTCGACACGAACGAACACGGCCACGAGTACGCTGACCGACACACCGACGGAAACGCCGACAAATACGTCAAGTCAAACACCTACGGAAACGCCAACGGAAACATCTACTGATTCGCCCACTGGTACTCCAACAAATACATCGACCGACAGCCCAACGGATTCTCCGACATCGACACCCACCGATACGCCAACCTCGACACTGACGAACACGGCCACGAATACGCTGACCGAAACTCCGACGGCTACACCGACAAATACATCCAGTCAAACACCTACCGATACGCCAACGGAAACACCTTCGGACACCCCCACTCCTACGCCGACGAATACCTCCACGAATTCACCGACGGATTCACCGACTAAATCTCCAACCATGACACCCACGAATTCACTGACCGATTCGCCAACAGGTACCCCAACAAATACATCGACCGACAGCCCGACAAATTCTCCGACACCGACACCCACCG
>CAZUXW010000207.1:0-1023 GCA_964624625.1 uncultured bacterium | reverse complement strand
ATACGCTGAATTGATTTTTGTTCTAATTAAAAAAAGGAATTCACATGGTTAAAAAAGCAATGATTGAATCGAAACCCACCCCGACTGCCGACGGAGCATTAAACAAAATCGAGGTAGCCGCTTATTACAATTGGTTGAATCGCGGGCGTTACGCTCAGGTGGGTGATGAGTTGACCGATTGGATTGAAGCGGAAAAGAAAGTGATGGCCAAATCATAAAAAGGACTTGATACGGCGGAATCTCCGTTCATTTATCGGTCGCTTTCCGAATATCGAAGCCGGTTATCCCCACCAAAATAGAATATTAATCTTTTGTAGTCATTGATAACCGCAGTAATATTTTATTAATTTTAAACACTTTTCCCAACCAAACGGCAGTACTCAAAAAATTGGATTTTATGCCCCCATATTCCCCTGGTCCCAGGTAAGCTTTTCTAAAATTTTCTCGAGATAGACCACTGTTTCTTCCTTTTTTTCCGGGCTACCGAAGGCTGCCCAAGGGCTGGCTTGGATGAAGTCCAGTTGGTACCCAGCCAATTCCCTTTCGCTGAAATGAGTCATGCTCAGCCGCCGGGCCGAAAGCCGCCATTTGCGCCCCGCGAAAAGCCGCCCGGCCATGTCCCCCCTCCACGCGGACAACTTATTCAGGTAAGCGATGATGAGAAGATCCAATTCCCCCTCGGCCTCGATAAACTCCTCTTCCAACCTCATCACTGCATCCTTTTCCGCCAGCATGCCGTATAACCTTTCCTTGGCCTCGCCGTAGTCCGGGTTGTAAAAACTTCCCATCCCGAAGATGTAGGTATCAACGTCACGATGTTCCGCTTTCCAGATATATTCCATTTCATTGGCCAAAAGGTCCCACTGTTGGGATCGGGTAAATTCATAGACAGGGGTGGACAAAAGATTTTCCAAGATAGCGTGGCGGCAAAGTGGGCAAAGATTACCCAGTTCTTTAAGTTCTTCCGAGTCGTAGTCGGTCAAATCCCATAGGCAATAGGGGCATCTTTTCCGCCTGTCCCGG
>CAZUXW010000206.1:0-1025 GCA_964624625.1 uncultured bacterium | reverse complement strand
CCCTTGCCGTCCTCGATATGCACTTCCACGTCATACCGCCCGTTCGTCACGATCGTTCCCGAGTCGCTCTTCCCGTCCCATACCAGCGTCATCCCGTTCGAGGAGATGATCGACACCGTGCTTCCCGCCGCTCCCGATTCGGACGGCTGGATCACGCTCGCCGACAATTGCACGTCCGTCGCCTGGCTGCCCGTCGGGTCGTCCACGTAGCTGTACAGGTGCCTCACGATCTCTCCCGCCTCATTGTAGATATTCACCTGCACCTTCGCGATCGAGCGGCTCACCATCACCATCTTCGACACGCTGTCGTCCACGCCGAACGAATCCACGTTGTCCACCTTCACGTAATACTCCCCGTTCGTCACCGGGTCTCCCGTCGCGTTCGTCCCGTCCCACGCCGCGATCTGCACTCCCTTGTACACCACGTACACTTTCCCGTTCACGCTCGTGATCGTCGGCACGTCCGCGATGTCGATCGACTTCACTTCCTCCGACAATTGCGCCACCCAGATCTCCTTCACCAATTCCCCGCTCGAGTTATACACTCCCACGTGCACCGTGTAGATCTTCGCCATCGACACCGTCGACGTCGCTTCCTTCACCCCCGCCAGGCCCGCGTAGCTCAAGTCCGCCTTGTTCACCAGCAGCGTCCCCTCCTGCACGAATCCGTCCACCGTCCCCAGGTACGTCACGCTATAGATCCCGGGCGACAGGCTCGGCCAGCTCCAGGTCAGCGTTTTCGACGCCAGGTCCCAGGAGGCTCCCCCTCCCGCCGGCACAGGGCCCGTCGAATCGTACACCAGGTGGTTCGGCAGCACGTCCGTCACCTGCACGTTCGTCGCGACGCTCCCGCTCACCCTCAGCGTCAAGGTATAGGTCACCACATCCCCCGTCTTCGCCACCGACTCCGACGCGCTCTTGGAAATCTCGATGTCCGGCGTTCCCGTCGGCGTCACCGTCGGGCTGTTCGTCGCCGTGAAGCTATTCGTCACCGTCGGGGTGTTCGTCGACGTCGCCGTGTTGGT
>CAZUXW010000205.1:0-1045 GCA_964624625.1 uncultured bacterium | reverse complement strand
TTATTTTGCTGATCCCGAAATTAAACGAACTTTTAGAGGTGCCGGTCCAAAGGGCCGGCGGATTCTTGAAGAAGCATTACCCCAGGGTTGCCCTTTGAAATCCATCGTGGGATTTTAAAAAGGAAGCGAATAAAATGAAGGACTTAAAGGAGAGTCCATGAATTTACGAAAAGCAACGCTGGAGGACATTGGGGACATCGCCCTTCTTTCCGCTTTGAAAAGAAAACAATATGAAAAGTACCAGCCTCAATTCCACAAAGAGGCGGAAGGCGCTCTGGAACTTCAAAAGGATTTTTTGAGAGACTCCCTTTTGCGGGACAACGTGATAGCCCTGGTTCATGCGGGGGAAGGTTCAATGATCAACGGCTTCATCATCGGCGCTATCGTCACCGCGCCGCCCGTATATAATCCCGGTGGAAAAGTATGTTTTGTAGATGATTTCATGGTTTCTGATCCTTCCCTTTGGGATAGAGTGGGAAAAACCCTGTTGGACCGGGTTCTGGAATTGAGTAAGGAAAAGGGCGCTGTCCTCGCGAATGTGGTTTGCGGGCCCTTGGATGGATCGAAAAAATTATTATTGAGCCAGTATGGTTTCAATGTCGCCACCGAATGGCATATTAAATCTTTTTAATGAAAGGATTTTTGTGATTATTTCCGAAGTCAAAGTCCAAAATCATCCCTGCCTCATCATGGATCCGGCCATCATCGCGCCTGGCGGGCCGGTCATCATCCTCCTTCACGGGCTCGGCACCAACGCGGATGACCTGGCGCCCCTTTGTGAACAATTGGATATTCCCCAAGTGCGTTTCGTCCTGCCTGACGCGCCGATGCACCTGCCCGGCTACCCGGAAGGGGCTTTTGCCTGGTACGACTTCCAGGCCCATAACCGCGAGGAGATCGAGAAGAGCCGGGAATACCTCTTTAAAGTGATGGACCGTTTCGCCAATGATCCCAACCTTCGGCCTGCCCCGGGAACTGAAAAGCAGCCTAGCCCCATCATCATCATGGGTTTTTCCCAAGGCGGCGTCATGGCCATGGAAGCGGG
>CAZUXW010000204.1:0-1139 GCA_964624625.1 uncultured bacterium | reverse complement strand
AGGACGCCCTCGAGCACTCCTTCCGACACGCCCACGTCCACGGCAAGCGCGACGGCCTCCCGAACTCCCACAAATACGACCACCAACACCCCCACTAAAACCGGAACCAGCACCCCGACGAATACCGCTTCAGCGACACCAACCAGGACGCCGACCAATAGTCCGACGGTGACTCCCCTTTTCACGGCGACCTTCACGGCTACCACGGTGACGGTGCAAATCAGCGCCGGAACCTCCATGCCGTCTAACTCCACCCAATTACCGGGAACCAGCAATGTTCCAGTGCTTCAGTTCCAGTTGAACAACCCGGGAATCAGCAATGTGACCCTGACCAGCCTGACTCTTTCGGCTATGGGGAGCGGGAACGACGGGACGGGAATCAGTTCGGTCAGCCTGTATGTGGATACCAATGGCAATGGGATAGTGGACGGATCGGACACGTTATTGGGAACAGCGACCTACTCAGGGAATAATGGGACGGCGGTGTTTAATTTCACAAACAGTGTGCCTTCGAACGGAAGCAAGACCTACCTGGTGGTGGACAACTTCACAGGGACGGCGAACGGGACCTTCCAAACCCAGATCACGAATGTAACGGATCTTTCCGGGACGAACGGGACGGGGCCGGTGAACTTCAATGGGGCGCCCTTGACGGGAGCGGTATTGACCCTGTCAGCAGCCACGGCGACGGTGACGAATACCCTCACCCCCACGAATAGCCCGACGAGCAGCTTTACGCCCAGCGTGACCAAAAGCTTCACCCCGACGAAGACCAACACGCCGACCTTCACGAATACGCCTAGTTCCACCCCCACGGCAACAGTTACGGCCACTAGCAGCGCGACCAGGACCTTTACCCCGGTCTTCACGGCTACATCGACACCAAAAGGAAAACCAACACCGATCGTCTATCCCAATCCGGCCCCGGGCGGGACCGTCAACATCCTCCCGCCGGCCACGAACGGCCCCTCGGACGTGACGGTGAAGATCTACACGGTGGCCTTCCGGAAGGTGGTTGAAAGGACTTATGAAAATATTCCATCGGGAACAGCCGTTCCCTTGGAGCTGGCCGACCGGTGGGGGACACCCCTGGCCAGCGGCCTCTACTATGTGGTGGTGGACACCAATACGGGACGGTC
>CAZUXW010000203.1:0-1160 GCA_964624625.1 uncultured bacterium | reverse complement strand
CTGGTCTGTCCGTTGGATACCACGGTCACCCTCAGGAGGTAGATGCCGTTGGACAATCCCGCCTCCTTGAAGTCCTTCTCGTTCCAATAGAGTTCATGCTCCCCCGTCGTCCCATAGGCCCCGCCGGTCAGTGTCTGGGTCCAGATGAGCCTCATGCCGGTGGTGTAGATGCTCAAGGTGATCTTGGCGTTCGGATCCTGCGAGGTTGTCTGGCCTCCGTCCAATAGCGAAGCGCTCGTTCCCGTGGAGCTTCCACCCAGCGTGAAGGAGAGGGTCGTCCCATTGCCCGTCGAGGGATTCGGGAAGGCCACGGCGCTGGAAACCGAGAGGGAGGCGGCAGCCGCGGCAGCCGGCTCCTGGCCCCAAACAAGGCTTCCGGATAAATATCCCGTCGCTTTGGCGTCATCCACATAGCTGGCGTTGGCAGCGAAGCTCCAGTCGTTGGACTGGCTCATGTTGCTCCAGTCGCTCTTGTTGAACCGGCTCTGAACTTGGATCGCTTGTCCCGGCTGCAGGACCATGTTCCCCGTGAAGCTATAGAGGACGTAGTTCGTCTGGCCGCCCAAGGTCGTGCTCGAAACCGAGGCATGGACATTGCCCGTCGCCGTGCTTCCCACCGGCATCAATCCAGCCCAATCCACCCAGGCCTGTTCCGTTTGGCCCGTACAGTCGCAATTGAACCAGTAGCGCACCGTCACGTTGTTGAGGCTCAGGGGCCCCGTTCCCGTGTTGACCACTTGGATCTGGGGATGGGGGCTGTTGGTGCTGCCGCTCGTCACGCCGCTCAAGAGCTGGACCTTCAGGCTTCCGCCGGAAACCACCGTCGTGAAAGTGGCCGTGGGCGGAACGGGCGTATTCGTCCTGGTCGCCGTCGGCGGAACAGGTGTCGAAGTCCTCGTATTCGTCGCCGTGGGAGGGACCGATGTCGGCGTCCTAGTCGCGGTCGGAGGCGCCGGCGTGTTGGTGGCCGTTGGCGGCAAGGGCGTGTTCGTCGCGGTCGGCGGGACCGGACTGTTCGTGTTGGTGGCTGTCGGCGGCACAGGCGTCGCGGTCCTGGTCAAGGTGGCGGTGAAGGTCAAAGTCGGGGGCGCTGGCGTATTCGTCGCCGTGGGCGGCGCCGGCGTATTGGTCACCGTAGGCGGTACAGGGCTGTTCGTGTT
>CAZUXW010000202.1:0-1164 GCA_964624625.1 uncultured bacterium | reverse complement strand
CTTGAAGTCCATATCCCACGTGCGATGACGCCGCAATCACCCACCACAATCTCGCGTCACCGTACGTCTGTGCCGCTATCGCATCGAGTCGCATTCCCTCACGAAGTATCATCGTCGTAGTCTTGATTTGACCAGAAGCGATGGCATTTCTTATCGTCTCGTGAGCATAGCACGTACCGAACTGTGCGCCGCTGTTCAAAATTGCAGTTCTGTTGTAACGTGATATCACGATAATAAATAGTCTCCGATGATTTAAATCACTCAACGAGCAAAAAACTCGTTGAGAACAATATTAATTATTTTGCCAGTAAATTAGCAAGTTGATTTATTCTACCGTCCCATAGATCATCAATTCCATATGGCTGACCGCGTTCATCATACCAATCAATGATATCTTCGTAAACTTCATTTTCTTTTTCAGTTAATCTTCTCCATCCAGGAGGAGATTTACGGGCATCAGGACCTTGCAGTAAATCCTTTAGTTGAATTCCAACCGCTTTTAGCTCTTTAGGATTAAGTTTAGTCTTAAGTTTTTTATATGCTGCATGCACTGAATGATCTACGTTATTATCTTTTTTGTCTTTGTCCCAATCGTGTGAAATTTCGTCCCAATCAGATTGATCAATGAGCGTAAACGGAATTCCCCAACCACTCGTTTCACCTAGAAAGTCATCAATTGTTTCAGCATCGCCGCCATCTTCAAGATTTTCTTGAATTGCACGACGTATTTTTTCCTGTGCACTTCTAGGAAGTTTCGTGACTGCGTCTTCAAAATTACGAGCACGCACGATAATCCACCCTGGATCTTTCGGATCGGGACCATCATTACCATTATCGTCTTGACCTTCATCGTGGTAATAAAAGTTCTTTCCTGGCGATTTTACTACTTCAATCTCTTCTCGAATTATGCGTCGTAGTTGTTTTTCATTCATTATTGCCATGTGTTTTCTTTCACTCACTAAAATTAAATATTCCTTCAAACGTTACTAATGAAAAACGTTGTGTTACCACAATTTTCAAAAATTACACCGTCGATGACTTTTTTGCAGTCTGTGGCGCAAGGCGTCCAACAGGGTAAATGTTACCGCGATTGCTCCCGTAATGATCAAGTCCCGGGCTGATGTCGTGTATCGGTGAGAACTGCACAGTCACCTTGCACATCTT
>CAZUXW010000201.1:0-1197 GCA_964624625.1 uncultured bacterium | reverse complement strand
CTTTCTTTATTCGACGATCTGAATGACGACGCCGGCGCCGACGGTGTGGCCGCCCTCGCGGATCGCGAACCTCAGCTCTTTTTCCATCGCTACCGGCACGATCAACTCGATGTCCATCGTGATGTTGTCACCCGGCATGCACATCTCCACTCCCGCCGGCAGGTTCACGCTTCCCGTCACGTCCGTCGTCCGGAAGAAAAACTGCGGCTTGTAGCCGTTGAAGAACGGCGTGTGCCGCCCTCCCTCTTCCTTCGTCAAAACGTACACTTCCGCCTTGAACTTCTTGTGCGGCGTGATGCTCTTGGGCTTCGCCAATACCTGGCCCCGCTCGATGTCCTTCTTGTCCACTCCGCGGAGCAGGGCTCCAATGTTGTCCCCCGCCTGCGCGTCGTCCAACAGCTTGCGGAACATTTCCACACCCGTCACTACCGTCTCACGGGTCGGCTTGATTCCCACGATTTCCACCGTATCCCCCACCTTCACACGTCCGCGTTCCACGCGGCCAGTGGCCACTGTTCCGCGGCCGGTAATCAGGAACACGTCCTCTACCGCCATCAGAAAGTCCTTATCCACATCCCGCTTCGGATCTGGAATATAAGCGTCAACAGCCTCCATTAGCTTCAGGATCGCGGGTTCCCCAATTTCGCTCGTATCCCCTTCCAGGGCCTTTGTCGCCGAACCCTTTATCACCGGCGTCTTATCTCCCGGGAATCCATACTTCGTCAAAAGATCCCTGACTTCCACTTCGACCAGTTCCAGCAATTCCTTGTCGTCCACCATGTCGCACTTGTTCAAGAACACCACGATGTAAGGCACTCCGACCTGGCGCGCCAGCAAAATGTGCTCCCTCGTCTGGGGCATCGGGCCGTCCGCGGCCGAGACCACCAGGATCGCGCCGTCCATCTGCGCAGCTCCCGTCACCATGTTCTTGATATAGTCCGCGTGACCAGGGCAGTCCACGTGCGCGTAATGCCGCTTATCGGTATTGTATTCCACGTGCGACGTGTTGATCGTCACTCCGCGCTCGCGCTCTTCCGGCGCGTTGTCGATATCCGCGTATCCCTTCGCCGTCGCCCAGCCCTTCTTCGCCAGCACCGTCGTGATCGCCGCCGTCAGGGTCGTCTTGCCGTGATCGACGTGTCCGATCGTTCCAATATTCACGTGGGTCTTGTTCCTAACGAATTTCTCTTTTGACAT
>CAZUXW010000200.1:0-1231 GCA_964624625.1 uncultured bacterium | reverse complement strand
GCCCCATCATCATCATGGGTTTTTCCCAAGGCGGCGTCATGGCCATGGAAGCGGGATTGAACTACAAGGGAAAAGTCGCGGGGATTGTCTCCATGAGCGGCTACATGCCGGACCCCTGGGCCACCTTAACCAGGGCGGAGGCGCCTTTCGAAACGCCGATTCTCCTTGTTCATGGCACGGAAGATAATGTGGTGCCGATTGAGGGGTCCCGCGTCGCCGCGGAAGCCCTGAAAAAAACCGGCTACAGCCAGGTAGAGTTGAAGGAATTCATCATGGCTCACGAGATTTCGGAGGGTTCTCTATTTGCGGTACGTGAGTTTTTGAAAATACAGGTAGGGAAATAGGTAAAAGATTTGCCTTGGTGACTGGAAGGGGTTTTGATTTGAATCTGTTTAATAAAGTGCTTTTAACTTTCATTTTTTGTTTTTTAGTCTCAATCCTTAGAGCGATGGCAATACCTTTGCCGCCTACGGGAATAAAAGCCCAAACCCTGCCCAATGGGTTGGTTGTACTTTCTTGGAACGCTTCCCCAAGTCCATCGGTTGCTGGCTATAATCTTTATTTTCGTAATTTAAATGAAGATAAGTTTGAACTTTGGAATAAATTTTTGATAATCCCGGAAACGGAAAAAGTGCTTTGGCAATTGAATCCCGGAACCTACTGTTTCAGAATTAGGTCGGTTGGGGTAAACAGGCCTGGTCCCGAAAGCGTCGACTCCAAGGAAATTTTGGTGAAAGTTGGGGACCAGAAAATTGAATTTGAAAAATTTCCGATCGAGACAAAGGGACAAGGTTATATTGATGTTGCACAAGAAATTGGTATGAGGGGCTTCCCGAAGCCGCAGGTGAATGGGGTTCTCGGATATAATGTCTATATGTCAATTGATTTGAAGCATTTTGGGTTAATGAATGATGCTCCGCTTGAAAACGTGCAATCCTTCGTTATTAAAAATCTCGAAATTGGAAGTAAATACTATTTCACTTTTACGTCTGTTGCTAAGGACTCGGAAAGTGAAAAATCAAGTCTACTTTCGGTAAAAGCCAAGCCCAATATTTCAGCCGCGGTAAAAAGCAAGTAAACTCAATTTTATGGCACTTATTTAGGCTCTCCGGCGTCTTGAAATTATGAATCAAACTTAATAACTTAACGGTGCTTTCCCAAGGTTTTTCCTTGGGTTTGAATATCCTTTCGGAGGAAGAAAATGCTTAAGTGGGGCCGGCGCATCATCCTG
>CAZUXW010000199.1:0-1233 GCA_964624625.1 uncultured bacterium | reverse complement strand
GCGAAACAGCTTCACTGAGCCGGGGAAATCTTTCCCCGGCTTTTTTATTTCATTAAACTTCCCCTGGGCTACAATCTCCCCATGAGACTCTTTAAAAACATCCCGAAAACTGTTTTCGTGCTCGGAGCGGCCAGCCTTTTCACCGACATCTCCAGCGAGGGAATCTATTCCATCCTTCCCTTGTTTCTCACCCAGATCCTGGGGGCCGGTCCTTTTGCCTTGGGGATCATCGAGGGAATCGCGGAAACCACGGCCTCATTAATGAAGGTTTTTTCCGGCATCTGGACCGACCGGACCAAACGGCGCAAACCCCTTGTCCTTTGGGGCTACGGCCTTTCCAGTTTTTTAAGGCCCCTCATCGGCTTGGCTCAAACTTGGCCCATGGTGCTATTCCTCCGTTTTATGGACCGTGTGGGAAAAGGTATCAGGTCTTCCCCACGGGACGCGTTGATCGCCGACGTCACCACCACCTCCAATCGGGGGGCCTCCTTCGGCCTTCACAGCGCCATGGACAACGCGGGCGCCTTGATCGGACCCTTAGTCGCCAGCGCGCTTTTGTCCTTTACAGGCTTGGGACTAAGAAACATCATCCTCTTATCCGCCATTCCTAGTTTGACGGCCTGGTTGACCCTTCTGGCCATCAAGGAAAAAAACTCACGTCCCAACAAAAGCCCCCATACGACCCATTTCATCAGGGACTGGGTAAAGATGGGACCGAGTTTTAAACTTCTCTTGGGGGTTCTGCTTCTGTTTACCCTGGGAAACTCGACGGACGCCTTCTTGCTCATCCGCCTGCACCAATTGGGTGTACCCCTAGGGGCCGTTCCATTGCTTTGGGGCCTTCATAGCGGTGTCCGGATGATTTCGGCTCTTTATGGGGGGAAACTCTCGGACAGGATTGGGCGTAAGCCCGCCATCTTCATGGGCTGGATGATTTACGCCCTCATTTATTTTTCTTTCGCCTTGGTGACCCAAGCCGGCTGGTTCATCGCGGTTTTTTTGGCCTATGGAATATTTTATGGAATATGCGAGCCGTCGGAAAAGGCTTTTGTGGCGGACCTGGCCCCCAAGTCCTTGAGAGGCACGGCCTTTGGCTATTACAATCTGGTGGTGGGATTATTCGCCCTGCCGGCCAGCGTTCTCTTCGGTTGGGTCGGCCAAACCTGGAGCTACTCGACCGCCTTCTTGATGGGCGCCGCCTTCGCCGGAATCGCGGCGGTGCTTTTATTTTTC
>CAZUXW010000198.1:0-1237 GCA_964624625.1 uncultured bacterium | reverse complement strand
AAAAGGGAGTGGAGAGGACCTACGACAAGATTTTGCGGGGACAAAACGGCGGGGTCCAGGTCGAGGTGGACGCCTCGGGAGTCCAGCGGAGAACCTTGGCCTATAAAAACCCGATCCAGGGCCAAACCTTGATGCTGTCCATCGACTGGAAAATCCAAAAGCTGGCGGAGGAACTTCTCGGCGACCAGACGGGCGCCGTCTGCGTGACGAACCCCCAAACCGGGGAATTGCTGGCCCTCGTCAGCCACCCCAATTTCGACCCCAACGATTTCGTGGGGGGCATCTCCTACCAATCCTGGAACAAGCTGATGAAGGACAAGCTTCATCCCCTCCAAAACCGCGCCATCCAGGGACAGTACCCGCCGGGATCGACCTTCAAGCTCATCACCACCTTGGCCGCGCTGGAGGACAACGTCATCGAACTGGGCAAGGAAAAGGTTTTTCTCTGCCGCGGCATTTATTGGTACAAGACCACCCCCTACCGCTGTTGGAGGGTTTCGGGCCACGGCTGGATGAACCTGGAGCGGGCCATCATCGAGTCCTGCGATATTTTCTTCTTCCAGCTGGGGCTCCAGGTCAAGGTCGACAAGATCTACCGCGTCGCCAAAAGGTTCGGGCTGGGAAGCAAGACGAAGATTGACCTGGACTCGGAGTCCGTGGGGCTGGTTCCCAATCCCCGCTGGAAGGAAAGCACCCAGCACATGCCCTGGTTCCCGGGCAACACCATTCAAATGAGTTTCGGCCAGGGCTATGTCCTGGCCACGCCGCTCCAGATGATGGACGCCACAGCCGGGATCGCCATGAACGGTAAAATTGCCAAACCCCACCTCATGTACCGGGTTCTGGACCAGAACACGGGCCGTACGGTTTTCGAGAAACAGCCGGAGATCTTACAGGAAGCGGACATTGACCAAAAATATTTGGACTTCCTGAAGTCCACCATGGAAAAGGTCATCAGCTCCAACAACGGCACCGGCAAAAAGGCGCGGATCGCCGGCGTCCGGGTGGCGGGAAAAACGGGAACCGCGGAAAATCCCCATGGCGACGACCATGCCTGGTTCACGGCCTTCGCCCCCGCGGAGGACCCGAAGGTGGCCGTCACGGTTCTGGTGGAAAATGGAGGGGAAGGCGGAATTGTCTCCGCCCCGATCGCTAAAAGGTTGATGGAAGCGGCCCTGGGCCAGGAAGTGACCCCCTGGCAGACGCCAACTCCGGTCGTACCCTCGGATAAGGCAGT
>CAZUXW010000197.1:0-1241 GCA_964624625.1 uncultured bacterium | reverse complement strand
CCCACGAACACGCCAAGTCCTACGCCTTCCAACACCCCGACGCCGACTTTAACCAACACCCCGACGGCCACGCCCACCAATACGCCGTCCAATACGCCAACCCCGACCTTGACGAACACGCCGACGAATACACCGTCCAATACACCGACGCCTACCTTGACCAATAGCCCGACCAATACGCCCACCAAAACCCCGACTCCCACCTTAACCAACAGCCCCACGAACACGCCCAGCAATTCTCCGACGCCCACCTTGACCAACAGCCCCACGAACAGCCCGACCCAAACCCCGACACCCACCTTGACCAATAGCCCGACCAATACGCCCAGCAATACCCCGACGCCGACCTTGACGAACACCCCCACGGCCACGCCCAGCAACACGCCGACTCCGACCTTGAGCAATACTCCCACCCACACTCCGACTCCGACGCCCTCTCATACCCCGACCAACTCCCCGACCCCGACCTTGACGAATACGCCCACGAACACGCCGACTCCCACGCCCTCCGCCACCCTCACCAACAGCCCGACGAACACCCCCAGCAATACGCCGACACCGACGTTAAGCGATACCCCGACCAATAGCCCCAGCAACACCCCTTCCAACACCCCGTCCAATACACCGACGAACAGCCCCACCAGGACGCCCAGCAATACCCCCAGCAACACGCCGACCATCACGCCCACCGATACTCCCTCGGCCACCCCCACGAATACGCCCGTGATCACCAACACCGCGACGAACAGCCCGACGAAAACGCCCAGCAACACGCCGTCGAATACCCCGACGAATTCGCCGACCAACAGTCCCACGGACACTCCGACCCCTACGCCTACCCCGACCTTGACCGATACTCCCACGAAAACCCCGACCAGGACTCCGACGAATACTCCTTCCAATACGCCCAGCCCCACTCCCTCGAACACGCCCTCCGACACTCCCACGAACTCGCCCAGCAACACCCCCAGCAGCACACCGACTCCGACCTTGACCCCGACACCGACCAATAGCCCCAGCTCCACGCCTTCGAACACGCCATCCAACAGCCCCACGACCACGCCCAGCAACACGCCGACTCCGACCTTGACGAATACCCCCACCAATACCCCCAGCCGCACGCCGACACCCACCTTGACGGATACACCCACGAATAGTCCTACGAACACGCCCAGCAACACCCCGACTCCGACCTTGACCCCGACACCGACCAATAGCCCCAGCTCCACGCCTTCGAACAC
>CAZUXW010000196.1:0-1264 GCA_964624625.1 uncultured bacterium | reverse complement strand
TCGTGGACAGCAAAATACCTCGATTTTGACCTTTGAAACCGTCCCTTTATAAGATTTATTGGATTTAAAGGTTTTGAACCCGTCTAGAAAGCAGATCTTAGGTCTCAATTCCTCCCGGCCGGAGAATAGACGGGTATGAGAATCAAATTACCTCTTTTGCTCCTTTTTCTTTTGCCCCTTGCGTCCATTGGGTTGGTAACGGGCTGTTCCAGTAACTTTTCACCTTCGGCCCCCCCGCTCCCTGGGGCCAATACCTCGACCCCCACTTTTACCAAAACCTCAACCCCCGGCTCACCAACCATCACCCCCGTCTTGTCCGGATCACCCACACCGAATCAGACCTTGACCACCAGCCCCTCCCCCAACTTGACGAACACCAACACGACCACCCAGACCCCTACCAACACCCCGACGAATTCACCCACCAATACCCCCACGTCAACATTAACCGGCAGTCCCTCGCCCATCTGGACGAATACCAACACCATCACAGCCACAGCGACCACTTGCCAAACTCCAACCTGGACTTGGACCCCCACTTCCAGTATTACGCCCGGGATTACCTCCACCGTTTGCTCGCCGGTTCATGTTTCTCCAACGGTGACCGAAACCTGTGCGGTCCCCTTCTTTGGCAGTACCTATCCCCAGGATATTTATTACGAAAATACCCTGACCAGTCCGGGGTGCAATCCTGGTTGCGGTTCGGCTGTTTATTATGATGTGACGGGAACTCAATATAATATCTGTGGAACCATTTCATCTACCGCTAATGGAAACCCAACCTTGGCCGGGGCGGATTGGCATTACTACCACTACAACTTTTCAGACCTCCTTGAGCCGGGGAATGCCTACATCAGTTGCCCCGGATCAGCCACCTTCGCCATCATCTATAACCCCTGCTCAAGTTCACCCACCACGACGTTCGGAAATAATATAAGCAATGGTTGGGGTGATAATTCTACTATCGCTATTGTGGGTTATTCGGGCACGCCCGGTCCATATCTCCTCACTTTTTGGGCCCAGGGAACACCCACATCCTCCTACACCCCCACAGTCACCATAACCCCAACCCATTCCTCGACTAGCACCCCAACTTCAACACCAACCCCCTAAATAAATTCACGGAAAAAAGGGTATCCGCAAATTTCAAATTTGAGATTCCGTTAAAAAAATGTTGTCATTGACAAGAATGCAGCCCGCTTGAATAGAAAAGGGATAATATCGACTTTACTATTGGAAAAAGACTGTCCACAACGGGGACCCG
>CAZUXW010000195.1:0-1265 GCA_964624625.1 uncultured bacterium | reverse complement strand
GCCGGAGGCCCTCGTAACTTTCCGGCGTGTCGATTTTCGCCTGTTCCGAGGTTAATTCCTCCTTGAACTTGTCAAAGACCGGGTCGAGGACTAGGGAGATCCTGTCCCCCACTTGTTTTTTCCCGTCCTCAATGGAGGTGACCAGGATCGGGCGGGATGAAAGGGGCAGGCTTGTGGACTTGGCAATGGCATCCCGGATGATGGCCTGGTATTGGCCATAGACCTGTTTATGGATTTCCACATGCTGGTTCTCGTGGTCCAAGGTGGCCTGGTATTCGCAGCTATTCTCGGCGTAATCGCTGGTCACGTAGACATTGATGGTGTTATAGGAAAAATCCACCTGAAGATTTTCCACCCACATGTCATATTCCTCCCGAAACCATCTTTTCGACCAATTGACCTCATAGTGGGTTCCCGTCCCATAGTCGGCCTGAGTCAGGCCATAAACGTGGTAATGCTCGCCCGTGCCGGCGGATTGGCTTAATCCCTCAATTTGGCTGGTATTCAGGTTATGGACATAGGCCGGTTCGGCGAAATGGAAAAGGTATTGGACCTGGGCCATGGCCCCGTCGGCGCCCAGCAGGACATCATGACGATCCGCGCCTTTTTGGAAATCCGCGAGGGAGGCGCGGGAATCATAGACCATCCAGCCGAAAAAAGGCAAAAGGATCAGGCTGAGTAAAACCACAAATAGCTTGTTGCTCATGACCTCAGCTTACACCCAATCCAGCCAAAACCGAAAGCCCGCGAAAACGGACCCGTCCGTAAAAGGTCGGCAGGGATGGCGTCGCAGAAGGCTTGAACCCTTTGGGCATCCTGGTTCATCCGTGTTAATCTGTGGCCAAACAGTTTATTGCTTCCGCTCTTTATCCAAGGGATTTCCATGCCAGACGAGACGGTTCTTCAATCCAAAGTCCAGCCCCACTTTTCGGGGAAATCCCTTTTGGATTTTCTTTCCAGCCGCTTCCGCTACCAAACCCGGGAAAGCTGGGCCCAACTCATCATTGAAGGAAAGGTAACCCTTAACGGAAAGAAAGCCGGCCCTGAAACCCCTCTCCGGAAGAACGACCTGGTGGCCTATCACGTGGTCCTCAACGAGCCGACGGTGGACAAAAACATTCAAATCCTTCACGAGGAAGACTCCTTCCTCGTCGCGTCCAAACCGGGCCAGCTCCCCTCCCACGCGGACGGCAATTACATTAAAAATACCTTTATTTATCTCGTCGCGGGAATCCTGCGGGAGAAGGGCTGGAAGGGGGAGGTCA
>CAZUXW010000194.1:0-1279 GCA_964624625.1 uncultured bacterium | reverse complement strand
ACTCGCCAACTCCAACCGCTACAAATTCACCTACCCCCACGGCAACGAACACTCCGACAGCTACTGCCACTAACACGCCTACCAACACCGCGTCGAATACGCCAACGAACACACCGACGCCAACGGCCACCAACTCGCCAACTCCAACGGCTACAAATTCACCTACCCCCACGGCAACGAACACTCCGACAGCTACTGCCACCAACACGCCTACCAACACCGCGTCGAATACACCGACGAACACACCTACGGCAACAGCCACCAACTCACCAACTCCAACAGCGACTAATTCACCTACACCCACCGCTACGAACACTCCGACAGCTACGGCTACTAATACGCCTACCAACACCGCGACGAATACTCCCACGCCGACAGCTACCAATTCGCCAACCGCAACTGCGACTAATTCACCTACGCCTACGGCTACTAAGACGCCTACTAATACCCCGACGAGAACCCCAACCAATACACCGACAAACACGCCCACGAATACGGCAACCAACACACCGACGCCAACAGCTACCAATTCGCCAACCGCAACTGCGACTAATTCACCTACGCCCACCGCAACGAACACTCCGACAGCTACGGCTACTAATACGCCTACCAACACCGCGACGAATACTCCCACGCCGACAGCTACCAATTCGCCAACCGCAACCGCGACTAATTCACCTACGCCTACACCCACTAACACGCCTACTAATACCCCGACGAACACGCCTACGAACTCACCAACGCCAACAGCGACTAATTCACCTACACCTACGGCCACTAATACTCCGACAGCTACTGCCACCAACACGCCTACCAACACCACGACTAATTCACCTACGCCCACCGCTACGAACACTCCGACACCTACTGCCACCAACACGCCTACCAACACCGCGACGAATACTCCCACGCCGACAGCTACCAATTCACCAACCGCAACCCCGACTAATTCACCTACCCCCACGGCAACGAACACTCCGACACCTACTGCCACTAACACGCCTACCAACACTGCGACGAATACACCGACCAACACACCAACGCCAACGGCCACCAACTCGCCCACACCAACGGCGACTAATTCACCTACTCCCACGGCCACTAATACGCCTACTAGCACGGCAACGAACACTCCTACAGCTACTGCCACTAACACGCCTACCAACACCGCGTCGAATACGCCAACGAACACACCGACGCCAACGGCCACCAACTCGCCAACTCCAACCGCTACAAATTCACCTACCCCCACGGCAACGAACACTCCGACAGCTACTGC
>CAZUXW010000193.1:0-1307 GCA_964624625.1 uncultured bacterium | reverse complement strand
GGAGCCTGATAGCTGCCTTTAGATGTTGTAGCCTTCCTCGCCGTGCTGCGACAAGTCCAAGCCCAATTCCTCGTCCTTCGCGTTGACTCTCAAACCAATGGTCTTTTCCACCAGGAAGTACAGTACCACCGTTCCCAGGAACGAGAACACCATGGTCGCCCCCACCGTCTGCAGCTGGATCCACAATTGAGCCGGGTTGCCCGCGAACAGGCCGTCATGGCCGTTCACCGCCTTCACCGCCCAGAGCCCCGTGGCGATGGCCCCGAAGGTTCCACCCACTCCGTGCACCCCAAAGGCGTCCAACGAGTCGTCATAGCCCAGCTTGATCTTCACTTGGATCGCCAGGTAGCAGAAGACGCTGACCAAGGCCCCGATCCAGAGCGAGCCGGACACGTTCACGAATCCGCAAGCCGGGGTGATGGCGACCAATCCCGCCACCGCTCCCGACGCAGCTCCCAAGGTCGTCGCCTTGCCCCGGTGGATCAACTCGATCAAGCACCAGGAAAGGGCCGCCATGGCCGTCGCCGTGTTCGTGGTCACGAAGGCGTTGCAGGCCAAGGCGTTGGCCGCGCAGGCCGATCCCGCGTTGAACCCGAACCATCCGAACCACAGCAGGCTCGCTCCCAACAGCACCATCGTCAGGTTGTGCGGGGCCATGGTTTCTTTCCCGTAGCCTTTCCTGGTTCCCAACAGAAGCGCCAGGGCCAGGGCCGAGTAACCGGCCGTCATATGAACGACGGTTCCTCCCGCGAAGTCCAGGGCTCCCAACGCGCTGAAGTACCCGTTCGGGGACCAGACCCAATGGCACACCGGGTCATAGATAAAGGTCGCCCAGAGCAGCGAGAACACCACGAATCCCGTGAACTTCACCCTCTCCGCGTAAGCGCCGCAGATCAGGGCGGGGGTAATAATGGCGAACATCGCCTGGAAGATCATGTAGGCGAAATGCGGGATCGTGGGCGCCAAGGGGCTCACGTCCGGCATGTTATTGAGCATCAGCCATTTGAATCCCCCGTACCAGGGGGTTCCGTCGCCGAAGGCGAAGGAGTAGCCGAAGACCACCCATTGGACGCTGATCAGGCAGATCATGAAGAAGCTCTGCATGATGGTGGCCATGACGTTCTTCTTGCGGACCATGCCGGCGTAGAAGAATGCCAATCCCGGGGTCATCAAAAGGACCAGGGCCGACGAGGCCAGGACCCAGGCCGTATCGCCCGCGCTGATGGCCGGCGCCGCAGGCGCTGCCGCGGCAGGCGCTGCCGCCGCTACCGTCGCCGGCGCGGCGGCCGGTGCCGTGGCTTGGGCCA
>CAZUXW010000192.1:484-1309 GCA_964624625.1 uncultured bacterium | reverse complement strand
ATACCCCTACTCCCACCGCGACCAATAGCCCAACGAATACGCCTACACCGACCCTTACCAATACTCCCTCGCCTACGGCTACCGACACGCCGACCAGGACCCCCAGCAACACGCCGACGAACACGCCAACCCCGACTGTGACGAACACCCCCTCGCCTACGGCCACCAACACTCCGACTAACACGCCGACCAGAACGCCTACCAACAGTCCCACCACCACCCCTACCCACACGCCTTCGCCTACGGCCACGGATACCCCTACTCCCACCGCGACCAATAGCCCAACGAATACGCCTACACCGACCCTCACCAATACCCCCTCGCCTACGGCCACTGACACGCCGACCAGGACCCCCAGCAACACGCCGACGAACACGCCAACCCCGACGGTGACGAACACCCCTTCGCCGACGGCTACCAATACCCCCACGCCCACCCTGACCAACAGCCCGACCAACACACCCACCGCGACTCCTACCACCACGCCCTCGCCGACGGCGACCAACACACCAACACCGACCTTGACGAACACACCCTCCAATACCGCCACGGTGACGCCGACGAGGACGCCGACGAATACGCCCACACAAACGCCTACGACCACCCCTTCCAACACCCCGACCAATACCAACGTGAACACGGCGACGGATACCCCGACCGCGACGCCCACGAACACCCCGACCAATACGGCGACGATCACCCCGACGAAAACCCCGACCAATACGCCCACGGATACGCCGACACCCACCATCACCAATACGCCGACCAACACCGCCACGGTGACGCCGACGAGGACGCCGACGAATACGCCCACACAAACGCCTA
>CAZUXW010000192.1:0-384 GCA_964624625.1 uncultured bacterium | reverse complement strand
CGACACCCACCATCACCAATACGCCGACCAACACCGCCACGGTGACGCCGACGAGAACGCCAACGAACACGCCGTCGGAAACTCCGACCGCTACGCTTACGAACACCCCGACGAACACCAGCGCGAACACAGCGACGGACACGCCCACCACGACGCCTACGAGGACCCCGACGGATACCGCGACCATCACTCCGACGAGGACTCCCACGAATACGGCCACGGATTCCCCGACTCCAACGATCACGAATACGCCGACCAACACCGCCACGGTGACGCCGACGAGAACGCCGACGAACACGCCGTCGGAAACTCCGACCGCTACGCTTACGAACACCCCGACGAACACCAACGCCAACACCGCGACAGACACACCCACCACAACGC
>CAZUXW010000191.1:0-1332 GCA_964624625.1 uncultured bacterium | reverse complement strand
GGCCAATACCGCGACCCGCACCCCGACGAGTACGCCCTCGAATAGCGCCACGAACACGGCGACCCGTACCGCGACGAATACGCCGACCAACAGTTCCACCAATACGGTCGGCAGCACCTCCACGAATACTCCGACCAAAACTTCCACCAACACGCCGACCAACAGCCTGACCAACACGCCTTCGCGCACGCCTTCACCGACGAATACGACCGGCAACACCGCGACCAATTCGCCCACCCGTACCGCCTCCAACACGCCGACGCCGACCCCTGCCATCACCAATACGGCGACCAATTCCCCGACGAACAGCCCGACCCGCACCGTGACGAACACGCCCACGCCGACGCCCGCCATCAGCAATACGGCCACCAACAGCCCCACCGTGACCCCGACCCGCACCGCGACGAACAGCCCGACCAATACGGCCAGCCCGACCTTGACGAACACGGCCACCCGCACCGCCACCAGCACTTCCACCAACACGGTGGGGAACACCTTGACGCCCAGCTCGACGGCCACGGCCACGCCGACCCGCACGGCCAGCAACACCCCGACCAATTCCTCCACGAGCACCTCGACCAACAGCGCCACCGCCACCTTGACCAGGACCGCGACCAACACGCCCACGAACAGCCTGACCAACAGCCCGACCAGGACGCCCTCCAGCACGGCGACCCTTTCCCCGACTCCCACCATCTCGAATACGCCCACCGATACGGCGACGGGAACTTTGCAGCCGTCCGACACGGCGACATTGTCCCCCACCAACACGGCCTCGAATACGGCGTCCCGCACCCCGACCAGCACCTTGACGAGCACGCCGACGGCAACCTCGACCCGCACGGCCACGAACACGGCCACGGCCAGCCCGACGAACACGAACCCCAATACGCCGACTCAAACCGGCACCCCGACGGCCACGAATTCGCCCGGTATCAATACGGCCACGAATACCCCGTCCAACACCCCGTCTAATTCGGCCACCAGGACCGCGACCAACAGCCCCACGAACAGCCCGACGGTATCCTCGACTCCGACCAACACCCCGGCCATCACCAACACCGCGACCCGCACCCCCACCCGTACCGCGACGAACACGGCCACGGTCACTCCCACGGCCACCACGGTTACGGTTGTGGTGACGAACGGACCTTCCATGCCCCCTAGCGCCAACAGCAACCCCGGCGCGGTCGATGTGCCGGTCCTTCAATTCCAATTAACCAACCCGGGAAGCGGCTCGGCCAATATCAACAACCTGACCTTAACGGCCGCCGGATCAGGGAACGACCTGACGGGCATCGCCAGCGTCAATGTCTACCTGGACAACAACAA
>CAZUXW010000190.1:0-1350 GCA_964624625.1 uncultured bacterium | reverse complement strand
CATGGTCATCGCCTACCGCTATTACAGCGCTTTTCTGGCGGCGAAAGTGGTGGTGCTCAACGACCACCGCAAGACTCCCGCCCATCAGCACAAAGACGGGAACAATTACCATCCCACGAACAAATGGGTGCTCCTGGGCCACCACTTCGCCGCCATCGCGGGCGCCGGCCCCTTGATCGGTCCCGTCCTGGCCGCCCAGTTCGGCTACGTTCCCAGTTTTCTTTGGCTCCTCGTCGGCGTCTGCCTGGCCGGCGCCGTCCATGACTTCATGATCCTGGCCGCTTCCATCCGCCGGGGAGGCAGGTCCCTGGTGGATATTATCCGTCACGAGATCAGCCCCTTGGCAGCCGCCACGGGAGCCTTGGCGATTTTCATCATCGTAATTCTGGCCCTAGCGGGACTTGGCTTGGCGGTCGTCAACGCCCTTAAAGGCAGCCCTTGGGGCGTTTTCTCCATCGCTATGACGATCCCCATCGCCCTATTGGTAGGCTTCTGGATGCGCAAGGGACCCACGGCGATCGGCCCTGCCAGCGCCGTTGGAGTGATCCTAGTGGTTCTCGCGGTGGTTTTCGGCAACCAGATCGCAGGATCCGCCTTGGCTCCCTTCTTCACGCTTTCCAAGGAAGGCGTCATTGGATCCCTGGCGATTTATGGTTTCTTGGCGGCGGTGCTTCCGGTTTGGATGTTGCTGACGCCCCGTGATTACTTGAGTTCCTATATGAAGGTCGGGACGATCGCGCTTTTGGTGGTGGGAATTCTCTTGGTTCATCCGGACCTCAAAATGCCGGCCTTCGCTTACGTGAACGGCGGCGGCCCCATCATCCCCGGCAAACTCTTCCCCTTCGTCTTCATCACCATCGCCTGCGGGGCCATTTCGGGCTTTCACGCCCTGGTGTCTTCTGGCACGACCCCCAAGATGCTGGATAAAGAATCGGACGCCCGGCTCATCGGCTACGGTTCTATGCTTATGGAGGGCCTAGTCGGCATCGTGGCCCTACTTTCCACCTGCGCGCTTTTTCCGGCGGATTATTTCGCCATCAATCTTTCGCCCGAGAAATTCCAGGCCTTAGGCCTAACCACGGTGAATCTCCAGCACTTGTCTGACGCGGTGGGTGAATCGGTGGCGGGAAGGCCAGGCGGGGCCGTTTCCCTGGCCTTGGGCTTCGCCCAAATCTTTAGCGGCTTTCCGGGACTCGAGAGCCTCATGGGCTATTTCTATCACTTCATGATCATGTTCGAAGCGCTTTTTATCCTCACCACGATTGACGCGGGAACCCGAGTGGCGCGCTTCCTCTTACAGGAATTCGCCGGGCGTTTCTCGAAACCCTTTGAGAATCCCAACTGGATGCC
>CAZUXW010000189.1:0-1352 GCA_964624625.1 uncultured bacterium | reverse complement strand
GCGCTGGGCTACTTCGTGGACGCCTACGACATCATGCTTTTTTCCATCATCCGCACCAAGAGCCTCTTGGGGATCGGGATTCCCCAAGCGGATGTCTTTAATTTGGGAATCGAGCTCCTCAACTGGCAGTTGGTGGGCATGCTCTTAGGTGGCATCTTCTGGGGCATCTTGGGCGACAAGCGCGGCCGCCTTTCAGTTCTTTTCGGCTCTATTCTTCTTTATTCCTTCGGCAATATCGCCAATGGTTTCGTCCACTCGGTGGAAGCTTTCCGGTGGCTGCGGTTCCTCACCGGCGTGGGACTGGCCGGGGAACTGGGCGCGGGCGTGACGCTGGTGGCGGAGATCATGTCCCGGACTTCCCGGGGCTGGGGCACCATGGTCATCGCTTCGGTGGGGGTCATGGGCGTGGTGGCGGCCTCCCTCGTAGGCCAGGCCTTTTCCTGGCAGACTTCCTTCTTCGTGGGCGGGGGCATCGGTTTGGTCTTATTGTTCCTGCGGCTGGGGGTCTTGGAATCGGGCATGTACCAAACCCTGGCGAAAAAGAATATCCGCCGCGGGGATTTCCTGTCCCTCTTTTCATCCTGGGCCAGGGCGAAAAAATATTTCAGGCCCATCCTGGTGGCTCTTCCCGTTTGGTATATCGTGGGAGTGCTCATGACCTTTTGCCCGGAAATTGGTAAGGCCCTGGGACTTACGGCGCCGCCCGAGGCGGGGCAGGCGATCTTTTACGCCTACCTGGGGCTCACGACCGGGGATATCCTCAGCGGCAGCGCCAGCCAACTCCTGAGAAACCGAAAAAAGGTCATTTCTTTCATGCTGGTCCTCAATTGCCTTTTCATCGCGATTTATCTTTTATGGGGCGGCATTTCCCTCCCGGTGTTTTACGGCATCTGCGTTTGCCTGGGCTTCTCCGCCGGCTTCTGGGCGGTCCTGATGGTTTCCTGCGTCGAGCAATTCGGAACCAACCTGCGCGCGACAGTCTCCATCACCGCACCCAATTTCGTGAGAGGCTCGGCGGTAATCCTCACCCTTGCCTTTAAGAAATTGACTCCCTTGGTGGGTACGGTTCCCGCCGCGGCCTGGGTGGGGGTTGGGACCATGGCCTTGGCCTTTTGGGCACTGAGGAATTTGGAAGAAACCTACGGCAAGGATTTGGACTACGTCGAGCCGGTTTAAAAACCAAAATGAACCACGAAGCCACGAAAGCACCATGAAGAACGAAATACAGAGGTAAGACTCAATTATTCCCCCTCACCCTACCCTCTCCCTCCAGGGGCGAGGGAAACTTAAATCCCTTCTCCCTTGAGGGGAGAAGGTTAGGATGAGGGTGATTTTAAATTTTGCCGTTGCAG
>CAZUXW010000188.1:0-1354 GCA_964624625.1 uncultured bacterium | reverse complement strand
TAGCGGGCCTTCTCGACGGCGAAATCCGCCTCGCCGATTCCGGTCCCCATGGCCGTGATGAGGGTCCGGATTTCCTCGTTGTTCAGGATCTTGTCGATCCGCGCCTTCTCAACATTGAGAACCTTTCCCTTGAGGGGCAGGATGGCCTGGAACTTCCGGTTGCGTCCCTGCTTGGCGCTGCCTCCGGCCGAATCACCCTCGACCAGGTAAATCTCGCTTTTCGCCGGGTCGTTTTCCTGGCAGTCGGCCAGTTTTCCGGGCAGGGAGGATATTTCCAAGGCCCCCTTGCGGCGGGTCAGGTCCCTGGCCTTGCGGGCCGCTTCCCTGGCCTTGGCTGCCATGAGGCATTTGCCGACGATGCGTCGGGCCACGGTTGGATTCTGCTCAAAAAATGTCCCTAATCCGTCGTTACAGGCCTGTCGGGTGATGCCTTCGACTTCCCCGTTGCCCAGCTTCGTCTTGGTCTGGCCCTCGAACTGCGGATCCGGAACCTTGACGGAAATCACCGCGGTCAATCCCTCGCGCACGTCGTCCCCGGAAATAGGGGGATCCGATTCCTTAATGAGCGAATTTTTCTTGGCGTAATCGTTGATGCAGCGGGTCAGGGCGGAGCGGAATCCCTGGACGTGGGTGCCCCCCTCCACCGTGTTGATATTGTTGACGAAGGAGAAAACCGTTTCCGCGTAGGACTCGTTGTACTGGATGGCGACTTCCACCATCACCTTGTCTTTTTCCTTCTCGAAATAAAGCGGCGTGGCGAAAAGGGTTTCCTTGCTCTCGTTCAGGGCCTTGACGAATTGGATGATGCCGCCGTTGAACTGGAAAATGCCTTCCTTGCCCTTCCCTCTTTCATCCGTCAGCTTGATATAGATGCCCTTGTTGAGGAAGGCCAGCTCCCTCAGGCGTTTGGCGAGGATGTCGTAGGAATAAACCGACTCGGTGAAAATTTGCGAGTCCGGAAGAAAGGTGACCTTTGTTCCGGTTTTCTTGGCGTCGCCGATGGTCTTGATCTTGCCCTCGGGCTTGCCGCGCTTGTAGGTTTGCTGCCAGATCTTCCCTTCCCGGCGGACTTCCACTTCCATCCACTCGGACAAGGCGTTCACGACTGAGGCGCCGACTCCATGCAAACCGCCGGAGACTTTATAGGTATCGTGGTCGAACTTTCCGCCCGCGTGGAGCTTGGTCATGACGACGTCGAGGGTCGAGATTTTCTCCGTGGGATGGGGCGCGACGGGAATCCCGCGGCCGTTGTCCGTGACGGAAATGGAGTTGTCCGAATGGATGACCACTTCAATGGAATCGCAATGGCCGGCGAGGGCCTCGTCCACCGAGTTGTCGACGATTTCATAAACCA
>CAZUXW010000187.1:0-1408 GCA_964624625.1 uncultured bacterium | reverse complement strand
TGAAGAAGATCGAGGAGGATGTGGAGCGCGATTATTTCATGTCCGCCGAGGAAGCCAAGTCTTACGGGCTCATTGACGATGTCTTGACGAAGCGGCAGGAACCGAAGAAAAAGTAAAAAGGCCGTCGTTCGCTGTTCGTCCTTGGTTCTTCGCGAGGAAAAGGCGCAAAACGGATAACGACGGAAAAGCCGGTGCTGACTGGTTGGGTGTTAGTGGATGACGAAGGACGAACGACAAAGGATGGGTTTTCAATGGCTGGCGATAAAGAAAAAAACACGTTTTTAAGATGCTCCTTCTGCGGTAAGACGCAGGATGAGGTGAAGAAGCTCGTGGCTGGGCCTACGGTCTACATCTGCAACGAATGCGTGGCCCTCTGCAATGACATCTTAAAAGAAGAGGACAAGGGGGAATCCAAAGGCCCCTCCAAACCCAAGCTCACCATCCCCAAGCCGGTCGATATCAAGGAAATCCTCGACGAATACGTCATCGGCCAGGAGAAGGCCAAGAAGACCCTTTCGGTGGCGGTCCACAACCATTACAAGCGCCTGGTCATCAAGTCCGGACCCCAGGACGTGGAACTGCAAAAGAGCAACGTCCTTCTGGTGGGTCCCACGGGAGTGGGGAAGACCCTCTTGGCCCAAACCTTGGCGAGAATCCTGGATGTTCCTTTTGCCGTGGCCGACGCCACTACCTTGACCGAAGCCGGCTATGTGGGCGAGGACGTCGAGAATATTATCCTCAAGCTCCTGCAGAACGCCGAATTCGACGTGGAGAAGGCCCAAAGGGGCATTATCTATATTGATGAAATCGACAAGATCAGCCGCAAGTCGGAAAACGCCAGCATCACCAGGGATGTGTCGGGCGAGGGAGTCCAGCAAGCCCTCTTGAAAATCATCGAGGGAACGGAAGTCAATGTGCCGCCCCAGGGCGGCCGCAAGCACCCTCACCAGGAATATATCAAGGTTGATTCCAGCAATATCCTCTTCATTTGCGGCGGAGCCTTCGTTGGGATGGAAAAATTAATCGAAACGCGTTTGGGCCGCCGGAGCATCGGCTTCAAGGGTGAGACCATCAGCCGCCAAGAAAAAAAACTCGGCGAGCTGTTCGACCAGGTCCAGCCTGAGGATTTGATCAAATTCGGGTTGATCCCCGAATTTATCGGCCGTCTGCCGATCGTGGCGGCTTTGCATGAATTGGACGAGCCTTCCTTGGTTAGGGTCTTGACGGAACCTAAGAACGCCTTGACCAAGCAATACCAGCGCTACTTCGAGATGGAGAATGTGAAGCTCAAATTCACGCCAGAAGCCCTCAATGCCGTCGCCAGGGAAGCCATCAAGCGCCAATCCGGCGCCCGCGGCCTTCGCGCCATCCTGGAAGAAGTGATGATGAACCTCATGTACGAGATTCC
>CAZUXW010000186.1:0-1416 GCA_964624625.1 uncultured bacterium | reverse complement strand
ACCACCCGGAAGCCTCCCCGGGCCCCCATGACGCGGATTATTTGTTTAAGCAGTTCAAGGAGATGGTGGAAAAGAACTCGTGACTGAAACGATCGATGACAAAGAATATGGAGGATTTCGATTCCGCCGACGTTTTGAATTGAAACTTTTGACGGTTTCTATGGTTGGTTTTTTTGTTTTTTGTCTTTGGCTTATTATGAATCTGTATTCTGCGGCTTGGATATTTGCTTATGCTTTCGTTTGTTTTCTGATTTTTATGAAGGTTCTTTTGACCCAGTGTCCTAGGTGTTTTAGCTGGTTTTATGCGAACTCATTAAGCAGAGTTTACTTAAGGTTATGGGGTATATTTTTTACAACACAATGTTCCAAGTGTGGTTTAAGAGGTTAACTAAAAATTATTGGAGAACGATTGGTCATCGGTCAAAGGCATGATTGGAAAAAGAGGGTTTATATCGACCTCAGGAAAAGGTTCCTGGTTTCGATGGTAATCGTTTCCTACTTGGCCCCTTTGACCGCGGCGACCCTGTTCGTCTACGCTTTTACGGTTGGAAAGGGGAAATGGTTCTGGCCCCTGGTGGTTTACGGAGCCTTGATCATGGTCGTTTTTTTCTTCACGATGGCTTTCGTCAAGTGCCCGAAATGCGAGGCGCGTTTTTTTAAGGCGAAGAGATGGGTTTTCGGCTTCGTTTTGGAAGCCCAATGCAAGAGCTGTGGTTTGAAATTATTCGTCCCGAAGGACTCGAATGCCAAAACGAACTGACATCAAAAAAATCATGGTGATCGGGGCAGGGCCCATCATCATCGGCCAGGCCTGCGAATTCGACTATTCGGGGACCCAGGGCTGCAAGGCCCTGAAGGAAGAGGGCTATGAGGTCATCCTCATCAATTCCAACCCCGCCACCATCATGACGGACCCGGAATTCGCCCACCGCACCTATGTGGAACCCATCAATCCCGAGGTCATCCGCAAGATCATCGAAAAGGAACGCCCGGACGCCCTCTTGCCAACCCTCGGGGGGCAAACAGCCCTCAACGCCGCGGTAGCACTGGCCGAAAACGGGACCCTCAATGAATTCAAAGTGGAGCTCATTGGGGCCAATTTGGCCGCTATCAAGAAGGCGGAAGACCGCCAGCTCTTTAAAGACGCCATGTTGAAAATCGGCCTCGACCTTCCAAAATCCCTTACCGTCAAGAGCCTGGAAGCGGGATTGGGTTTTTCCGAAACGAATGGTTATCCCGTCATCATCCGGCCCGCCTTCACCCTGGGCGGGACCGGGGGCGGCATCGCCTACAACCGCCAGGAATTCGAGGAAATCCTCGGCAAGGGCCTCGACCTTTCGCCCATCCACCAATGCTTGGTTGAAGAATCGGCGCTTGGCTGGAAAGAATATGAAATGGAGGTCATGCGCGACCTCA
>CAZUXW010000185.1:0-1448 GCA_964624625.1 uncultured bacterium | reverse complement strand
AGGTCATAACCCTTGGACAGGGCCTTCATGGGATCGGTGTCGAGGAGCTTCACGTCCGCTTCCTTAGGGGAAGTGAAGGGATGGTTCATGGAGAAAATTCTTCCCTTCTCATCCTTACCGAACATAGGAATATCCACCACCCAGCAGAAGGACCACTTGGGCCCCTTCTCGATCAAGCCCCTGCGGCGGGCGATTTCCACGCGCAAGGCCCCCAGCGACTCGTTGACAATGTCGATGTTGTCGGCGCCGAAGAGGAGCATGTCGCCTTCTTCGCCCTTGAGGGCCGAGAGCAATTCTTTTTGGACTTCCTCGTTGAAATACTTCGTGATGTTGGAATCCAGCTTGCCGTCCTTAACCTTGAACCAGGCCATTCCCTTGGCGCCGTACTTGCCGACATAGGCGGTCAAGTCTTCCAAATCCTTACGGGAAAAATCCGCGCAGCCCTTGGCGTTGATGGCCTTGACCACGTCGCCGCGGGAAACCACGTCCTTGAATACTTTGAAGTCGGATTTGGCGGCGATGGCGGTCACGTTGACCATCGGCAGGTCAAAGCGCAGGTCCGGCTTGTCGGAGCCGTACTTATCCATGGCCTCGAGAAAGGGGATGTGGGGAAAAGGAGTCTTGAGATCCTGGCCCAGCACTTCCTTGAAGAGGGTCTTCATGATCCCCTCACCGAGGGCGTAGATGTCGTCCTCATCAATGAAGGACATCTCGATATCCACCTGGGTGAATTCCGGCTGGCGGTCGGCGCGGGGATCCTCGTCCCGGAAGCAGCGGGCGATCTGGTAGTAGCGGTCAAGACCGGAAATCATCGAGAGCTGTTTGAAAAGCTGGGGGCTCTGGGGAAGCACGAAAAACTTGCCAGGATAAATGCGGCTCGGGACCACGTACTCGCGGGCGCCTTCAGGGGTGTTCTTGATCAAAATCGGCGTCTCGATCTCGAGGAAGTCGTTGGCGTTCATGTGGGCGCGGATGGCCTGGGCGATCTTGTGGCGCGTCACCAGCTTGTTCTTCATGGACTCGCGGCGCAGGTCCAGGTAGCGGTATTCCAACCTGGTTTCTTCCGCCACTTCCACGTCGTCCTCGATCGGGAACACGGGAGTTTGGGAGGGGTTCAGGACCTTTACTTCGGTGCAGCGGATTTCGATTTCGCCCGTCGGAAGCTTGGGGTTGGCCGTTCCTTCGGGCCGCTTGGTTACTTCACCTTTAATGGCCAATACCCATTCACTTCGGATCAGGTGGGACTGCTTCATGGCCTTATCCGCCAATTGGGGGTCAAACACGATCTGGGTGACGCCATAGCGGTCGCGCAGGTCCACGAAAACCAGTCCCCCGTGGTCGCGGCGGTGGTGGACCCAGCCCATCAGGAGCACGGTCTTGCCGATATCGGAGGCCCTCAGGTCCCCGCATTTATGTGATCTTTTCCAACCGCCGAGCATTTCCGCCAA
>CAZUXW010000184.1:0-1449 GCA_964624625.1 uncultured bacterium | reverse complement strand
AAAGGCCAACAGCTGAAAGCTAACAGCTGAATTTCAAGGAGGTGAGTTGAATGGCTAAGGAACAAAAACAAGACATCGTGGTGGGGCTGGACCTGGGAACAACCAAGGTCTGTACCATCATCGGAGAGCAGGACGATGAGGGGCAAGTCCACATTATCGGCGTGGGAACCACGCCGTCAACGGGCCTAAAGAAGGGTTCGGTCGTGAACATCGAGCAAACCATCGCCGCCATCAAGAAATCCATCGCCGACGCGGAGCGCATGGCGGGCGTGGAAGTGACCTCGGCCTTCGCCGGGGTGGCGGGGGGCCACATCAAGGGCCTGAACAGCAGGGGCGTCATCGCGGTTTCGCGCAAGGACAAGGAGATCACCGAAGAGGACCGGGAGAGGGTGATTGAGGCGGCCCAGGCCATCGCGATTCCCCTGGACCGGGAGATCATCCATGTCATTCCGCAGGAATATATCGTGGACGACCAGGACGGCATCAAGAACCCGGTTGGAATGTCGGGCGTCCGGCTGGAAGCCGAGGTGCATGTGGTGACCGGCGGCGTGACCAGCGTCCAGAACATCGTCCGAAGCGTGGAGAGGGCGGGGATCCAGGTGGCGGACATCATCCTGCAGCCCTTGGCCTCCGCGGAAGCCATCCTTTCGGCGGACGAGAAGGAGCTGGGGGTGGTGTTAGTGGACATTGGCGGCGGCACGACCGATATCGCGGTCTTCATCAACGGCTCCCTTTGGCACACGGGCATCATCACCCTGGGCGGGGCGCTGGTCACCAGCGACGTGGCGGTGGGCCTTCGGACTCCCAATACGGAAGCGGAAAGCATCAAGATCCAATATGGATGCGCCTACACGGCCATGGTGAAGGAGGAAGAGGAGATCACAGTGCCGGGGGTGGGCGGCAGGCCCGACCGGCGAATGCCGCGGCGGGTTTTATCCGAGATTATCGAAGCCCGCATGGAGGAGATTTTCGAGTTGGTCGGGGCGGAACTTAAAAAGCATGGCTTCGAGGACCGGATCCCGGCCGGAGCGGTCATCACCGGAGGCGCGGCCTTGATGGAAGGGACCGCCGAGCTGGCGGAAAAGATCCTGCAGCTGCCGGTAAGGATCGGGTCCCCCAAAAGGGTCGGCGGATTGACGGACGTGGTGGCCAACCCGAGTTATTCCACGGCCGTGGGGCTGGTCTTGATGGGAATGCCGAAACCAGGATCCAAGGTCGAGAAAAAAGGAATGAATTTCGGATCAGGCGAGGACATGTTCAAGAACGTGCTGGGCCGCATGAAAAAATGGTTCGGTGACTCCATCTGAACCGCAATTGGCAATTGGGAATGTGTAATTAGGAATTCGAAAATCGAAAGGGGTGAGGCGGGCAAAAGATTGAGGAGGTTTCACGGGAGGGGGCTGTTGGCGGATGGCCTTAAACCATTGGCTCTCGGCTAACAGTAAATCG
>CAZUXW010000183.1:0-1472 GCA_964624625.1 uncultured bacterium | reverse complement strand
AAAGAGGCTGATGGGTGCATGTTTGTTCGCTGCGGCTGTCCCATTTTAGAAATTACCAATCCTTGGAGGTGGCGTTCCACCAACACTTGAACCTTTTTTTAGGGTCCAACGCCCAGGGCAAAACCAATATTCTCGAGGCCCTCTACTGTCTTTCCACCACCAGGTCTTTCCGGGCCGCGGCGGACGAGGAAATGATCCGGTTCGGCGAGGAGAGCGGGGCCATCGAGGGGGTCTTGCAGCGGGAAGAAGGCCAAGAACAAATCCGGCTGGAATTGCGCAAGGATAAAAACAAAGCGCTCTTTGTGAACGGCAAGAAACAAAAAAAACTCTCTTCCCTGCTGGGCCGTCTTCCGGCGGTGGTTTTTTCGCCTGATGATTTGTTTTTAGTGAAGGGCGGGCCCTCGCTCCGGCGCCGCTACTTGGACGTGACGATTCTTCAAATGGACCAGGGTTACCTGGGGCACTTGCAGCAATATGAGAGGACTTTAAAACAGCGCAATTCCCTCCTGCGCCAGAGGGTGCCGAACATCGAGGGCCAATTGGCGGTTTGGGACGAGCCCTTGGCGGAGCACGGCTCGGCGGTGATGATCAAGCGGGTGGAAGTGGCGCGGAGGCTATCCGAATTCGCAGGCCAAGCCTTGAAGGATTTAACGGGCGGCCTGGAAAAGTTTGAAGTGCGGTATGAACCCCAATTGGTTTGGAAAGACGGCGAAGGGCCGTTGAAAGAAAAAATGCTGCAGGCTTTGACACAGGCCCGGCGGGAGGAAATGGCCCGGGGCGTGACGGTGGTGGGCCCCCACCGGGATGATTTGGGGCTTTGGGTGAACGGACAGACCTTGCGGAAGTTCGGCAGCCAGGGCCAGCAACGGACCGGGGCCTTGGCCTTGAAGCTGGCGCAGTTGTCGTTATTGACCGAGGAGTGCCATACCGCGCCCCTGGTCTTGTTCGATGACGTGATGGCGGAGTTGGACGAGAAGCGCCAGGCTTTTTTTCTCAACCGTCTTCAGCAGGGCGGCCAGGCTTTTTTAACCGGGACCTCGCCCAATGATTTCGCGGCGGCGTTGAAGAAGGCCCGGGTTTTTTCGGTGGAAGCGGGAAGCGTGAGGATGGAACAAGAAGGTCCGGTGTAGGGGCGGCCCTCCGCGGACGCCCAGGCAGGCACGGAGGCCCGCCACTACAAGAAAGACGCATATGCGGAAGCCGAAAAAGCACAAAGGCGGGTTGGTCGAAGTCGGCTCTCTTTTGGAAGGCGCTCTTCAGACGCTGGGCGTGAAGGGTGATTTCGAAAAGTACAAAGTGGAGAAGAAGTGCAGGGAAGTGCTGGGAGAAAAATTTTCCAAGGCTTTGACGGCGGTGACGCTGAAAAAGCGGGTGGTGGAAATGGCCTTCAACCACGCCATTTGGATGCAGGAAGTGAATTTCCGGAAAGCGGAAGTTTTAAAAAATCTCCAGAAAGCCTTTCCTGAAATTGG
>CAZUXW010000182.1:0-1486 GCA_964624625.1 uncultured bacterium | reverse complement strand
CCACTCCTCGATTTTGCCTCAAAAGGAAGGAACGCTACCTGTTAGAATATTTCCCCGATGGCCCGGAAAAAAGTCCGGGCTTTTTTAATTTTTTAGGAAAAAAGGCCCATGGCGTCCTCCACTGGATTTAAAACCTCCCTTAAGCTTTACCTGAGGCTGCTCGCTTACCTGAAGCCCTACCGCCCCCGGGTTTTGATGACATTGGGAACCATGGTGGTTTCAGCCGCCGCCACAGCCGTCGTCATGTATCAGTTCAAGCCGATCATGGACGCTACTTTCATCCAGACGGATCACCCGGAGGAGACCTTCCGCCGGTTGTTGTATTTCACAATCCCCATTACTTTCTTCGCCGCTGCCGTTCGATATACCTCCGGCTATTTCCAGCAATACCTCACGGGCTATCTGGGGCAAAAGGTGATCCAGCGCCTAAGGGACGATCTTTATTCCCACTTTCTCACCCTTCCCATGGCCTACTTCAACGCCCAACGCACCGGCGGCATGGCTGCCCGCATCACCAGCGACGTGCAAATCCTCCAGGAAACCATCATCAGCGGGATCGGGCGGAGCGTTTCCTCCGGAATGACGGCCTGTTCCTTGGCGGGACTGCTCTTTTATTTGGATTGGAAACTGGCGATGGTGACCTTGGTGGTTTTCCCCGTGGCGCTCCTTCCCATCTACCGCTTCGGCAAAAAAATCCGCCGAGCCTCCGGGGAGGGCCAGCAGATTTTATCGGACTTGAATTCCCAGATCCATGAGACCCTGGCCGGTATCCGGGTGGTCAAGGCTTTCGGGATGGAGCATTTCGAGAAAAACAAGTTTTCCAAGACCAACGAGAAATATTTCGCGACCTCCATGAGCTCCATCCGGGCCTACGCCGCTTCCACGCCCATTGTGGAGATGATCGCCACCGTGTCCCTGCTGTCCCTTCTGATTTGGCTGGCCAACCGGGTTCTTTTCCTGCACGATTTGACGGTCGGGGATTTCATGGCCTTCTTCGGGGCCACCGCCACCCTCTACCCCAACTTGAAAAGCTTCAACGGGCTTTGGGCGGGCCTCCAGCACGCGCTTGCTTCGGCGGAACGCTGTTTCGAGATTTTGGACACGGTGGATCCCATGGTGGACGTGAAGGGGGCGGTGGAGGCGGGAGTGCTCAAGAAAACCATTGAGTTCAAGAACGTGTGCTTTGAGTATCTGCCAGGTCACCCGATCCTGCGCGATATCTCCTTCAGCGTGGCCAAGGGCGAGGTGGTGGCGCTGGTGGGGCCCTCGGGCGGCGGCAAGACCACCCTGGTGGACCTGGTGCCGCGCTTTTACCAGCCGACCTCGGGGCAGATCCTTTGGGACGGGAGGGATATTTCCAAGATGAAACTGGCATCCTTGCGTTCCCACATCGGCATCGTGACCCAGGAGACCATCCTCTTCCACGAATCGATCCTGAAGAACATCGCCTACGGCAGGCCGGGGGCATCCTTCTGGGATGTGCAAG
>CAZUXW010000181.1:0-1508 GCA_964624625.1 uncultured bacterium | reverse complement strand
AACCTTAACTCAATGCACTTCCACCTTGGGGAGGTGGATGGTGACGTCGTTATTCCGGTCGTGAAAATACTTAACCGTAGCCAGGACGGCGATGGCGATCAAGATCCCCGCCGCGATGGAATAGAAGTTCAGGCCGGCTTTATGATTCATGAGTTTCATTTTTTTTCCTTTCGTTGGTTAGTTCTGGAAATTGAAATCCAAGGAGATATAGCTGTCGTTGTCATAAACGTAAATTTCGCCCTGCTGGGTCGGATCCTGCCAATACCAGTTGTTGTTCTGGTAATAGCACCACCGGTCATAATCGGGGTCATACCACCACCAACGGCGGTTGTAATAGCGGGTCCAAAAATACTGGTTTCCGCGGAACCAGCCGTACCAGTGATATCCCCAATCGTCGATATAGTGGTTGTAGTAGAAACCGTTGTCACTGTGCCAATAATTGCGGTCCCGTTGGTTTTCGCCGCTCCTTTCCTGGTCGAGCCTCACGCTGAAGGAGGGTTGGATGACGACCGACATCTGGTCGCGCACGGTTCCGTTGTTGAATTTCCGGGCGGAAACCAAAGATCCCTGGAGGCTCCTGCCTTGGGGCCCGGTTTGGGGGAAGCGGATGACCGAATGGGTGCGGTCCGTTTGGAGGATCTCGGAATGGGTCGTAATTGGTTTGGGGATGGTCCTCACGCCGAGGTTGGTAAGCCTTTGGCGGTCATAGGGACGGGTGTTGGCCGGGGGTTTTCGAACAGGGGCTGGCTGTGAGGTTGCGGCAGGAGCCCGGTTGGGTTGTTGTACGGCTTCGCTTCTTTGAACCGGGGCTGGTTTACGGGCCGGCGCGGATCTTTTGACCGTCATGGCCCTTTGTTTTGAAATTGGCGCCGATCTTTGGACTGGTTCAAAGCTTTGGTTGGGCGCCGGGGCGGATCTTGGGGCCTGTGCCTGGTTCACTTTGCCGCTGGGGCGGGCTGGGCGGACGGCTTTAGACCTGGAGGCCTTCGCGGGTCGTACAGGACGGGCCTGCGGGGCAGTGCGTTCCTGGGTCACGGCCCGGTCAGGGGAGTCATTTCTGCTTTGCCCGCCCCCTCCACGATCCTCCGCGGCTTGGGCGGACGCTCCCAGGAGAATGATTGAAGTTAAAAACAAAAGCCTCTTAATATAGTTCATGGCCATTCCCCCTAGAGAATATTGACAATACGTAATAGCACCACGCAAACGCAGATCACGATGACCCACACCAGGACTTGACCAGGACCATCACCCGCCTTTTGTTGGGTCAAGTCAGGCGAACCCTTTTCCAGGTTTTTCAGCGACGATTCTTCCGTCGCCGCCAATCCTTCCGGCGCGTTGGGAAACGAACCGCCGGCCTTCTGCGTCAAAAGGGCGTCGTTGCCGTCCAATTGGCTCAATTGGGAGACTTCCTGGGCTGAGACCGGCGCTGGTCCCGCGAATACCTTTTCGGAAATACCGACCATGGCCAAACAAAATGCCGCCACAAAAACGATCATTATTTTCATTTC
>CAZUXW010000180.1:0-1519 GCA_964624625.1 uncultured bacterium | reverse complement strand
GAGACGCTCTCCCAACTGAGCTACATCCCCACTTTTACTTTGCCTTTTTTCGGACCTCCCTGAAAAAACCACTCAAGATCCGCGAACATTCTTCCTTTAATATACCGCCGGTCGCATTTACCCGGTGGTTCAATTTCCCATTTTCCATCACCTTGGCCGTGCTGTCTACCGCCCCGGCCTTGGGATCGTCCGCTCCATATATAAGAGAGCGGATCCTCGATAAAACGATGGCCCCGGCGCACATGGTGCAGGGCTCCAACGTCACGTATAAATCGCAATCGTTCAGCCGCCAGCTTCCCAACTTTTTCGAGGCTTTCGCCAGGGCCGCCATTTCGGCGTGCACCAGGGCTGATTGCTTCTTCTCGGTCAGGTTATGACCCCGGCCGATCACTTTCCCGTCTTTCACCACCACCGCGCCTACCGGCACCTCGCCTTGTTGGGCCGCCTTCCCGGCTTCCCTTAAGGCCTGCCTCATGAACTTTTCGTTCGAGTGGTTCAGCTTGCGCCTCAACAGTCCTATATAAAATATAATGTTGCCGTCGATTTTTTCAATAGTAACTATTCTTGATAATCATGATTGAAAAAATAGCGTCCGCCCGAGGCGGTCGACCTGTTTGCCAGCGTTAAAAAAGATGGTGCGTAGGTCATTTTCATTAGCAACGAACGAAAATGAGTACTGCGCCAATATCCGTTTAAAATCCTATGAAAAATTGGTGCGCCTGGAAGGATTTGAACCTTCAACCCTCTGATCCGTAGTCAGATACTCTATCCAGTTGAGCTACAGGCGCGTCCGCTCCTTCCCAAAACCCCGGAAAGGACGAGTATATTACCCAAAACCGCAATTTTACCGCAAGCATAAAGGACTCGATTAAACCCTCCACAATGGGTCTTTCTTCAGGGGAAGGCGGTGAAAGCGCCTTGAAGCCGTCCTGGAAACCCCTTAAACTGACGCTCCTTTAATCTACCGACGGGGTAAAACCATGGCTCGCCCACTCTTTTTAGACGCTTTAAAAGAAAAAGTCCTCATCTTCGACGGTGCCATGGGCACCAACCTCCAAAACTACAACCTGACCAAGGAAGACTTCGGCGGCAAGGAAGGCCTGAACGACTACCTGGTCATCACCAAGCCCCAGGTCGTCCGGGAAATCCACGAGGGATTCCTGAAGGTGGGCGTGGACTGCCTGGAAACCAACACCTTCGGGTCCAACCGATTGAAGCTCGAGGAGTACGGCATCGGCGACCAGATCGTGAGCGTCAACACCGCTGCCGTGAAATTAGCCCGTGAATTGGCGGACCAATATTCGACCCCCGACCATCCCCGCTTCGTCGTCGGCTCCATGGGCCCGACCGGCATGCTGCCGGCCTCGGAGGACCCGGACCTGGGAAAAATCACGGTCGACCAATTGGAAGCCATCTATTACGAGCAGGCCTGCATCATGATCGACGCCGGCGTGGACGCGCTGTTGGTGGAGACCAGCCAGGACATTTTGGAAATGCGCGCCGCCGTTTTTGGCTGCCA
>CAZUXW010000179.1:0-1530 GCA_964624625.1 uncultured bacterium | reverse complement strand
AATAAAAATCCTGGATGATTCCTTGAAGGGTGCCTTGAAATACCTAAACCCTTAAAGGACAAGGGTGTCAGTCATTACTTTTAGAAACGTCCGACGGACCCCCTGTTTTACGCTGATTTATCCTTGTCGGGACCTCTCGCGCCGCTGATAGAATAAGCGCTCCATTTAATCCGCCTGGGAAGGGTGCCCCGATGGTTCGACAAAAACAATGGTTGATTATTTTTGCTTTAGCGGCCGTACCCTTGTTCTTGATGATGTCCTGCAATTCAAGCCCCTCCACCGCGCCAGCCCCTGCCGCCACCTTTACCCCCACGATCACTAATTCCCCCACCCAAACCTTTACGCCCACCCCCTTCACCCAACAGGCAACCATCGCCCTGGGGACCGTCCATCCCTACTCCATCCGCACCGCCCCGAACGGCAACATTTGGATCCTCCAGCAAAGCCCGGCCTTCCTGATGCAGGTCACCAGCGCCGGGGCCACGGCCATCGCGCCGGTTTCCATCTTCAATACCTCGGAAAGTTTCAGCCATCCTTCGGCCCTCGCCGTTGACCCAACCACCGGAAATGTCTATGTGGCGGATACGAACAACGGCCGTGTGGTGATCTTCGATTCCATCGGAAGCTGGCTGGAGGATTTCGGGTCCACGCAGATCATCTGCGGCTGCGATGAGGGAGTCGCGGTCAATGCCGCAGGGACCACCGTCTACGTCGGCAAGGATGGAGTCTCCTCTTCCGAATTAGTTTATTCGGTGGCGGCCGGAAGCCCGCCCGTGGTGACTTATCAAACCGCCATCGGCACCGGCGTCCCAGGGGGCCTGGGCACTTACGCCTACGGCCAGGTGGTGGATGGTTCGGGGAACCTCTATGTCACGGATTGGACCAACCACCGGGTGGTCAAGTACAACGGCGCAGGGACCTACCAACTGGCGGTCACCCTGGCCAGTTCGGGCTCGCCCCTGGACGTGGCCGTGGACCACTCGGGAAATATATTCCCCTTCGATACCGGTAATGGCGCCATCGTGGAATACAGCCCCTCAGGCCAATTCGTCAACAGCGTGTCGGGCGCCTGGAACGGGGCCAGCGACATCGCGCTGGACACGACCGGCAACCTGATTTATTTGTCGGAACTCGCCGGAACAAAATTGGACGTCTACCAGATCCACTGAGCCAGCCAAAAGAAAAAAGGCCCAGCCCGAAGAGGGAATGAGGGTAAAGTTTTGTTTTTTTATGACATTGATCATATTTTCCTGGAGTTCAGAGGTTTAAAAATAGGAGGTGAAGAAAAGAAAGGTTTTTTTGAGGGAATGAATCACCCAGAATTTGATTTGGCTCTTGGAAATTTATAATGCGGAAATAAGACGGGGCGGCGCATATGAAGAAAATATGGATGATTCCAATCCTCGGCTTCGGCATGGCGGTGATATCCGTGGTCGGTTGCAGCTCCAGTTCAACCCCTTCCGCACCAGCCGCCGCCAGCAACCCTTCCTACGAATTCAAGGCCGACGGAGCCTCCTTCACCAGTGTGAG
>CAZUXW010000178.1:0-1558 GCA_964624625.1 uncultured bacterium | reverse complement strand
GGGAAGTGTCCTATAAGATCCTCGCCGATTTACAGCACATCATGGAAAAGGGCGCCGGCATGTTCCGGGAAGAGGCGGCGATGGAGCAGTGCCTGAAGGACCTGGAAGGCTTGAAGGAACGGGTCACGAAGGTTTCCGCCGAGGGCAACCGCATGTTCAATCCCGGCTGGCACGTGGCCCTGGACCTGCGCAATATGCTGGCGGTGGGCGAGGCCATCGTCCGCGCCGCCAAGGAACGCAAGGAATCCCGCGGGGGCCATACCAGAACCGATTTCACCGGTTACGCCAAGGAATTCGCGAAGAAACGCATTGTGGTCCGGCAAAAGGGGAGCAAAATGGAAGTGGTCCGGGAGGACCTGCCCCAGATTCCCGCCGAGCTGGAAAAGGAATTGGTGGACGCCCATTTGCTGAAGCCGGAGATTTTAAAACAGTTGCGAGGCGAGGCTTAGCCGCGAATTTGCGCAAATGGGCGAAAAATTTAAGATTCAAATCATATTTACTTGACTGCGAAAATTTGCGCTGATTCGCGGCTAATGGTTTTAGGTTTTACTCAAAAGGAGCAGCGGCATGGGTAACGTTCACATGAAAGTCTACCGGGGAAACTCGGAAGGCGGGCAATTCAAGGATTACGACGTCCAGGCCGAGGAAGGCATGGTCGTGCTGGACGTGATCCACAAGATCCAGGCCACCCAATCCTCCGACTTGGCCTGCCGGTGGAACTGCAAGGCCGGCAAGTGCGGCTCCTGCAGCGCCGAGGTGAACGGCCGTCCCCGCCTGATGTGCATGACAAGGATGAACGAATTTAAAGAGGGCGAAACCATCACGGTCGCCCCCATGAAGACCTTTCCCTTGATGAAGGACTTGGCGACCGACGTTTCCTGGAATTACCAGGTGAACAAGCGCATCCCGCCATTCACCCCGAGGGAGGGGGCCGATTGGCATTGGGAACAGGAAGACGCGGACCGGGTTCAGGAATTCCGAAAGTGCATCGAGTGCTTCCTCTGCCAGGACACCTGCCACGTCCTGCGCGACCACCAAAAGATGGACTCCTTCGCGGGCCCGCGCTTTTTCGTGCGCGTCGCCAGCCTGGAGATGCATCCCCTGGACGGCCTGGACCGGACCGCCCTGCTGAAGAATGAGCATGGCATCGGCCTTTGCAATATCACCAAATGCTGTACCGAGGTCTGTCCCGAGTCCATCCACATCACCGACAACGCCATCATCCCCCTCAAGGAAAGGGTCGTGGATAAGTACTATGATCCTTTGAGGATTATCTTCAATAAAGTGTTTTCCAAATAAATAAACCCAATATGTCCAACCTGGATTCCGCCATCCATTGGCGCCAATATTCCATCGGGATTGTTTTGGCGCTCTTCATCGCCCTCTTCTCGCTGACCCAATTCAACCTTCTCCCTTTTTCCGGGGTGATTGGATTTGGCTGCGGGTTATTGTTGATATCATTGGGATGGAATATTTATGTCCTGAAGCTGGCCCAAAACCGGTCGAAGCCTGGTTGGAACAGTGAGATCGCCGACGGGTTGTTGATCACGGGACTTAT
>CAZUXW010000177.1:0-1619 GCA_964624625.1 uncultured bacterium | reverse complement strand
GGAGTTTTGGGCTTTAGCGGACGACGGAGGACGGACAGCGGAGAGCGGTTGTAAGGTTTGACACCCTTATCAGCAAGGCTTAAACTTGTTCTAGACGCCTGCACCAATGCCTACCGGGAGTTGGTCATGAGTGATCGTCCTTGGCTTACTTCTTACGATGAGGGGGTTCCTCCAACCCTCGAGATTCCCGACTTCCCCCTTTCCGAATTATTGAACCAAATGGCCGACCGTTACGCGGACAACCCCGCCCTTTATTTCTTCGGCTCCAAGATGACCTACCGGACGCTGAATGAGAAGGTCAACCAATTCGCGAATCTCCTGATCAGGGAAGGGATCCAGCCGGGTGACAGGGTGGCCCTCTATCTTCCCAATTGCCCCCCCTGCGTGATCGCCTTTTTCGCCGTCCTCAGGGCCGGCGCCGTCCTGACCCAGCTCAACCCGCTGTATTCCTCCGGTGAGACGGCCCACCAGCTGAAGGATTCCGGGGCCCGGCATGTGATTACCCTCGACCGGTTCGTGCCGATCCTTCGGGAAGTGGCGGGGGATTGCGGCCTGAAAAAAGTTTGGGTGACCCGAATCAACGACTACTTTCCCATACCGCTCAAATGGCTTTATCCCCTCAAGGCCAAGAAGGAAAAAACCTGGGTGGATTGGCCGAAGGAGCCGCTTTTTTCAAGTTTTGTCGGTGAATTGGAAAAATTCCCCGCCGCGCCGGTTCAAATTCCCGTCAAAATGGACGATACGGCCCTCTTCCAATACACGGGTGGGACTACCGGCATTGCCAAGGGCGTCATCCTGACCCACCGCAACCTTATGGCCAACGCCTTCCAGTGCAAAGCGTGGTTCCCCGGCCTCCCCGAGGGGAGCGAGGTCTTCATGCTGGCCATTCCCATTTTCCACTGCTACGGCATGACGGCGGGAATGACCTTCGCACTGGCCATGGGAGCCGCCATGGTGTTGGTTCCCAAGTTCGAGGTGGAGGCGGTCTTGAAGGCGGTGGACAAGTACCAAGTGGCCATCTTCCCGGGGGTCCAGGCAATTTATGTGGCCATCAACAACTATAAGGATGTTGGGAAGTACAATGTCCGGAGCATACAGGCCTGCATCTCCGGGGCGGGACCCCTGCACCAGGAGGTCCAGAAAAAGTTCGAGGAACTGACCGGGGGCAAGCTGGTGGAAGGCTACGGATTAACCGAGGCCTCGCCTGTCACCCATTGCAATCCCGTTTATGGAAAGCGCAAGATAGGCAAGATCGGCCTGCCCTTTCCCGGAACCGACTGCAAAATCATGGATGTGGAAACGGGTAATAGGGAAATGTTGACCGGGGAAATCGGGGAGATCGCCGTCAAGGGGCCCCAGGTCATGAAGGGCTATTGGAACCATCCCGAAGAAACGGCCATGGTCCTCAAGGATGGGTGGCTTTACACCGGCGACATCGGCTTCATGGACGAGGACGGATTCTTCGCCATCGTGGACCGCAAGAAGGACATGGTGAAGGTAGGCGGCGAGAACGTCTACCCCAGGGACGTGGAGGAAGTGCTCTTTCAAAACGAAAAGGTGCTGGACTGCGTGGCGGCGGGCGTGCCGGATGAAAAGCTGGGCGACAAGATCAAGGCCTA
>CAZUXW010000176.1:0-1620 GCA_964624625.1 uncultured bacterium | reverse complement strand
TGGTGGAGACCAGCCAGGACATTTTGGAAATGCGCGCCGCCGTTTTTGGCTGCCACAGGGCCCGCACGGAAAAGAAATCACCCATCGGCCTGATGGCCCAGACGACCCTGGACACGACGGGCCGGATGCTCCTCGGCACGGACATCGGGTCGGTCCTTTCCACCTTCTCGCGGCTTCCCATCGACGTGATCGGCATGAACTGCTCCACCGGCCCCAAGGAAATGAAGGACCCGGTGAGGTACCTCAGCCAATATTCGGAAATCCCCATTTCCACCATCCCCAACGCGGGGCTCCCCGAAAACCGGGGCGGCCAGGCGGTCTATCCCCTGAAGCCGGAAGCGCTCGCCGCGGCTCTGAAGGAATTCGTCGAGGAGTTCGGCGTCAATGTCATCGGCGGCTGCTGCGGCACGACCCATGAGCATTTGCGCCAAGTCGTCGCGGCCATCGGAAAACAAAAACCCAAGAAACGCGACATCACCCATCTGTGCAATGTTTCTTCCATGATTAAGTCGGTCGCCATGGACCAGGAACCGGCTCCCCTGATCGTGGGCGAGCGCGTCAATTCCCAGGGCTCCCGCAAGATCAAGCAAATGCTCTTGGCCGATGATTACGAGGGGATGGTGACCGTGGGCCGGGGCCAGGCCGAGGGCGGGGCCCATGTGCTGGACGTCTGCGTCGCCCTGACCGAGAGGGCGGACGAGAAGGACCAGATGAAGGCCGTCATCAAGAAGCTGGCGCTGGGCGTGGACACGCCCGTCATGATCGACTCCACCGAGGCGGACGTCATCGAGGCGGCGCTGAAGATTTATCCCGGAAGGGCGATGGTGAATTCCATCAACCTGGAAGGGGACGGCTCCCGCGTGAAGAGGGTCTGCCCCCTCATCAAGAAATACGGCGCCACGGTCGTGGCCATGACCATCGACGACCTTTATTACGACAAGACCAAGCCGGCCGAGAAGGGAATGGCGAAAACCGCCGCCCGTAAACTCGAGGTAGCCAAGAAAATCACCCGCATCTGCGTGGACGAGTACGGCATCCCGGCCGAGGACATCGTGTTTGACGCCTTGACCTTTACCCTGGCCACGGGCGAAGAGGAATTCCGCAACAGCGCCGTGGAAACCATGGAAGGCATCAAGGCCATCAAAAGGGAAATTCCGGGCGTTCGCACGGTTCTGGGATTGTCCAACGTCTCCTTCGGCCTTTCCAAGCAGGCCCGTGAAGTCCTCAATTCCGTCTTCCTCTATCATTGCGTGAAGGCGGGGCTGGATATGGCCATCCTGAACCCGGCGGATATCAAACCCTACTCCGCCATCGAGGAAAAGGAGCGCAAACTGGCCGATGACCTGGTCTTCAACCGGGAAGTCCAGGCCCTGGCGAACTTCATCCAGCATTTCGAGGGCAAGGGCCCGGTGGAGGCCCAGACCAAGGCGGACCCGACCGAAGGCATGAGCGCGGCCCAAAAGGTCCATTGGAAAATCGTCAACCGCAAGCCGGACAAGATCGAGGAGAACATCGCCGAGGTCCTGAAGGAAAAGACGCCGGTGGAGACCTTGAACGGCGTGCTCCTGCCCGCCATGAAGGAAGTCGGGGACAAGTTCGGCTCGGGCGAGCTCATCCTGC
>CAZUXW010000175.1:0-1668 GCA_964624625.1 uncultured bacterium | reverse complement strand
TGGTGGGCCGCCCACCACCGCCACCACCATAAATACTCGGACCAGGAAGAGGATGTCCACTCCGCCAAATTGAGGGGCTTCTGGTGGTCCCACGTGGGATGGGTCCTTTCCAAAAGGTACAACCCCACCAACGAGGAAGTGGTGAAGGACCTGGTCAAGTACCCGGAAATCCGCTGGATCGGCAAATACCACGGCATCGCGCCTTTCCTGCTGGCCGCCATGATCTTCTTTTTCGGCGTATTCTTGGAGCACAGCGCGCCTTCCCTCCACACCAACGGCCTTCAAATGCTCTGCTGGGGCTTTTTCACCAGTACGACGATCCTTTATCACGGCACCTTCTCCATCAACTCCCTGGCGCATGTCATCGGGAAAAAACGGTTTGAAACGGGCGACTACAGCAAGAACAGCCTGATCCTGTCCCTGATCACCATGGGGGAAGGGTGGCACAATAACCACCACCGATATCCCTATTCCGAGAGGCAGGGCATTTACTGGTGGGAAGTCGACATGTCCCATTACATCCTCCGGTTTTTCTCCTGGTTCGGCCTCGTCTGGGATATCCAGCTTCATCCCAAGGAGATCGTCATGGAAGCCAAGACCGGGAAAAAAGCGGTAACGGTATAAGCCGCTTGAAAGATTCCGATTCGCCAAAGGGAGCGAGGCCACCTCGCTCCCTTTTTTTGTTTGAGGCCGATCCCCTAAATGGCCGAGAGAAAAACCAATCCCTTCTCCCTCAAGGGGAGAAGGATGGGATGAGGGTGATTTAGTAGTTCGTTTTTGTAGGGGCAGGCCTCTGCGCCTGCCCGCCGTTTCCTTAATGGTTTCTTAGGGCGGCCGCAGAGGGCCGCCCCTACAGGTTCAAAAATTCATGAGGTCATCCATGTCCCTTTTGTTTTTGCCCATGATCCTCCTGGGATTCGGCATCGCCTGCTCCATCATGCTGGGCGCCTGGTTCCTCTGGATGAAATTAACCAAAGGAACCTTGCTCGAGGTGGGGCGGGTCCTGGCGGTGGTTCTCGTCTCCGGCTGTTTCCTTTGGATCGGGGGAGGATGGAATCCAAGGAAAGCAATCCTTTTCGCCATGGTTTTCCTCTGGGGATCACGGTTGGCCGTCTTCCTTTTAACCAGCCGGGTCTTCCATCGGTCCGAGGAAGGGAAATACCAATTCCTCATGGCGCCCTGGAAAAACCTAACGGCCAGGAATTTTCTATATTTATGCCAGGTCCAATCCACCGCCATCGTGATTTTCGCCCTGCCGGCTTTAGTAGCCGGGTTCAATAAGGCGAAGGGTTTTTCGGCGCTCGAAATGGAAGGGTTTATCCTTTGGATCGTGGCTTTTTTCGGGGAAATGACCGCCGACAGCCAATTGTGGGGTTTCCGCGCCAAACGAGCGAACCGCGGGAAAACCTGCCGCCAGGGCCTTTGGAAATTCTCCCGGCACCCCAATTATTTTTTTGAATGGCTGGCCTGGTGCGGGATCGCTCTTTTTACCTTGGCTTCGCCCCTCGGTTGGGTGGCCCTTGTTTGTCCGGCCCTGATGTATTATTTTCTTACCCGGGTCACGGGTATCCCCGTCACCGAGGCCCAGGCTTTAAGGACCAGGGGCGTTGGCTACAAGAATTACCAGAAGACGACCAGCGCGTTTTTTCTTCGGTCCAAACGATAAAA
>CAZUXW010000174.1:0-1694 GCA_964624625.1 uncultured bacterium | reverse complement strand
TCCATGTTGCCGTCGAAACCAAAAGCCACCACCGCGCCGCCGTAAAGGCCCCGGCGCGTCGGTTCCAATTCCTCGATAATTTCCATGGCCCTGATTTTCGGGGCGCCGGACAAGGTCCCGGCTGGAAAGCAGGATTGAAAGGCGTCATAGGCCGTCTTGCCTTTTTTCAACCGGCCCGTGACGTCGGAGACGATGTGCATGACGTGGGAGTAGCGCTCCACGCGCTTGAAATGCTCCACCTTCACCGTGCCGAAATCGCAGACCCGGCCCAGGTCATTGCGGGCCAGGTCCACCAACATGACATGCTCCGCCAATTCTTTTTGATCCTCTAAGAGGTTCTCCTCGAACGACCTATCTTCCTCGGGCGATTTTCCCCTGGGACGGCTTCCCGCGATGGGTCTGGTTTCCACCTGGCCATTCTGGACCTTGATCATCATCTCCGGCGAGGACCCTACCAGGGTTGTCCCGCCCGCCTTGAGGATGAACATATAGGGCGATGGGTTTAACCGGCGCAGGGTCCGGTAAATCGTGACGGCGTCGGTTTTGATTTCCTTCTCGAACCTTTGGGAACCCACGACCTGGATGATATCCCCCGCCCGGATATATTCCTTGGACCTATCCACCATCTTCCCGAATGTTTCTTGGGTCATATTGGATTTAAACCCAAAGAGATCGTTGGGTCCCGGCTTATCCAAGGCGGCCACGGGAATTTCCGCGACACCCTTCAGGGGTTTCTCCAAATCCTTGGCCAGTTTCAACAATTGCCGGACGGTATCCCGATAGGCTTTTTTCAAATTCGTCTTGGCTTCCACCGGCACGTTCACCACCAGCCTCATGGTTCGCTTCAAATGGTCGAACAAAACCAATTGATCGGTCACCATCAGGTAAAAGTCGGAAAGGTCAAGGACATCCGGCTTTTGGCTGGGCAATTTCTCGAAATAGCGGACCGCGTCATAGCCGATGAAGCCGACCACGCCTCCCAGAAAACCCGTGGTTCCTTCCAAGGGGGCCTGTTGAACCCCGGCGACGCTTTCTTTCACCGACAGGAGCGGATTTGTCGATTTCGAGACCTTCTTTTTCTTTCCTGACCGGTGGGTCAGGACGCCGTTCTTCGCCTCGAATGTTCCCGAGGGTGAGAACCCCACGATGGAGTAGCGGGCCACTTGCTCGTTTTTCTCCACGCTCTCCAGCAAGAACCCTTGGTCCCCCTTGGCCAGCTTGAGGTAGGCCGAAAGGGGCGTTTCCAGGTCGGATTGGAACGCCAAGGACAAGGGAATACGGTTGTAGGACTTGGCTGATTTTGAGAAAGTTTCAAAGGATGGAACAACGTTGGAAGCGATCGGGGTTTTCATCGGATAATCTCCTTAATTTTAAATTTGAACAAACGCCTTCTTCGAGCTCTTAGGAGAGCCAAGGAGAAAGACGCCAATGGTTCAAATTCAAATCAGAAGATTTCATTTTTTGCCGTAAACCTTTTCGGGATCGAAGATCTGGACTCCCACTTCCTTCCAGCCGTCGTTCTCTTTTTCGTTAAAGAAGCAGGAACGCTTGCCCGTGTGGCAGGCCGCTTCCCCGACTTGCTCTATTTTTACCAGAATCGCGTCTTTGTCGCAATCGGTATAAAGGGCCTTGACCTTCTGCACATTCCCCGATTCCTCGCCTTTTTTCCACAATTTCTTGCGGCTGCGGCTCCA
>CAZUXW010000173.1:0-1706 GCA_964624625.1 uncultured bacterium | reverse complement strand
CGCTGAATACCACCTCCGTGCAATTCCCCCATTGCGGACCCACCGCCACACCGACGAAAACTGGGACTCCGACTAACACCATCACGCCAGGCGGGCCGACCCTCACATTTACCCCCACTAAAACCGATACGCCTCTTCCTGGTTCCTGCATCTACAACTACAACCAAGGCGCAGCTTGTACCTGGGTCCAGAATAACTCGGTGGATAATTGCACCACATCGAACAACGCGCCGAGTACCGAGGCCATCAACCAATTTTACAGCTATGGCGCCTCAGGCGTTTCAGTCCTCTATTGCGGTGGCAACACCCAAAACCGGCTCGTGGGCGGTACCGGCCCTGATACCATCTCGATGCAATGCGCTCCTCCGGCCGGAGCCACGATCGTGAAAGCCTATCTGGAACTGGTTGAGCAAAATAGCAGCAATGCCCCTGTGGCCGCCACCGGCGCCGCGGTTTTGGGCGGCAAGACAACGGCCGCCGGCATCGTATCCGGCACTGCCAACCTTTGGAATATTTTCAAGGATCCCCGAATTGGCTACACCTTCACCAGCTACCCCTATCAAACGGCCTTCAACGTCCGCTACGACGTGACGGGCCAAGTTTCCGCCGGAACGACGTCATATTCCATTTCCTACCCAGCCTTGGGAAGCAACGTGATTTGGTCCGCCTCTCTCGTGGTTGTTTATACGGTGCCGGCTCCGACGGTTTGCGGCGCCATCGCTTTGAGCGACGGGCTTTTCTATTGGGACGTGGGTGATTGCAATGGAGGGGGACAAGGCTGTCTTCGAGAGGGAGTGACTCCCTACGCTCCTACCGTTGATTGGAGCTGTACGGATCCCACCTCCGCTTGCGGATCGAACGCTTTTGATGTTTTTGGCGGCAGCCAATTCGGCAACGGCGGTTGCGGCAATACGGCCAATTTTACCGACAATTTCTATAGCAGTCCCGCCGGCGGCAGCCCCGCCTCCACCACGCCCGCCAGCGAGTGGAATTCGGCTCCTTCCAATGTTTGCGGCAGCCCCTATTCTTTTGACCGGCATTTCAACGGGGTGGCGACATCCGGAACCAATAAAATCACCTGGGGATTGGGAAGCCCTACCAGCGTGACGGGGAAGCAAGAATATTGGACCAACCTTATCGCCGGCGGCTGTAACGCCACCTGCAATACCCCGACACCCACACCCACCCTCACTCCCACCAAAACCAATACCCTCACCGCTACCTCGACTACAACCTCGACGGCCACCTCGACTTCGACCTCCACCTCGACTACCACCAGCACCTCGACCTCAACCAAGACTTCGACTTCCACCTCAACCTCTACCAGCACTTCGACTTCTACCAGCACCTCGACGGCGACCGCTACCTCCACTAAAACGTCGACTTCCACTTCTACCAGCACCTCGACTTCAACTTCGACTTCCACCAGTACCTCCACCGCGACCGCTACCGCCACAAAAACCTCGACCTCGACCAGCACTTCCACGAGCACCTCGACCTCCACCTCCACCAAGACGAATACCGCGACCAACACGGCAACCGCTACCAACACGAATACGGGAACAACCCCTCCCACCAACACACCCACGAAAACCAATACCTCCACCAACACGGCGACCTCCACCAATACCCCGACCAACACGAATACGGTGACGAATACCAATACCGTGACCAACACGAACACGGTGACCAATACGAGGACGCCG
>CAZUXW010000172.1:0-1710 GCA_964624625.1 uncultured bacterium | reverse complement strand
ATGACTTCGGATTCTACGGAACCTGTCCAACCAACACGCCTACCTCCACGAACACGCCTGTCTGGACGCCGACGCCCACTCCCACCAAGACCTTCACTCCCTCCAACACGGCCACCCAAACCCCTACGAAAACCGCGACCGCCACCGCGACCCGTACCCCTACACCCACCTTGACCTCGACTTCCACCAATACCGTTGCCAGTACGGCCACGAATAGCCCTACCCGAACCGCGACGAATACCTCCACCAGCACTTTGACGAGTACCGCGACCAACAGCCCGACCAGGACGGCTTCGTCCACCGCCACCAACAGCCCGACCCGCACACCCTCCCCCACCGCGACCAACACCTTGATCAATACCTCCACCGCGACCAGCAGCCCGACGAGGACCGCGACGGCTACTCCGACGAATACCTTGCTGAACACCTCGACAGTGACTTCCACGCCCACGAACAGCCCAACGAGAACCGCCACGCCGACTTCGACGAACACGGTGGGGAACACGATGACCGCCACGAGTTCACCCACGAACAGCCCGACCCGCACCTCCACCAATACCGCCACCCGAACCTCCACGCCAACCTCGACCAACACGGTGGGCAACACGATGACAGCCACCAACAGCCCCACCAAATCCCCGACTCAAACCCCCAGCAACACGGCGACGGTCACAGCCACCCCCACTTCCACCAACACCATTGGAAACACCATGACGGCCACGAACAGTCCGACCAAATCCCCTAGCCCGACTCCCAGCAATACGGCGACCCGCACGGCCACCCCCACTTCCACGAACACCATTGGCAATACCATGACGGCTACCGGAACCCCCACCAGCTCTCCGACCAGGACTTCCACCGCTACGGCGACCAACAGCGCGACCCGCACTCCCACCGGAACCCCGACCGTTACCTCGACGATTACCAATACCTCCACGGGGACCGTGCCGCCCACCAACACGGCCACGAATAGCCCGACGAACAGCTCCACGGCTACCCGGACTCATACGCCCACCGTTACCGCGACGGACACCCCCTTGATAACCCCCTCGAACACTTCGACCAACTCTCCCTCCAGGACCCCCACCCCCACTAACAGCGTGACGAGGACGGCAACTGCGACCGCGACCAATACTTCGGCGAATTCCTCAACCGCCACTTCCTCGCCAACCTCCACGGCTACCCGCACGGCGACGGCCACCCCGAGCCACTCGCCGACCAACACCGCCACCCCTTCCCCGACTCCGACCATCTCCAACACCTCCACACTGAGCCCAACCGGCACCTTGCCTCCCACGAACACCGCGACCAACTCCCCGACCCAAACCTCCACCGCCACCAGGACATCGACTCCTTCGAACAGCCCGACGCCCTCCCCTTCTTCAACGGCCACCCGGACGGCGACCTTGACGCCGACGAACACGGCGGCGAACACCCTTACCAACACGGCGACCCGTACCGCGACCTCGACGGCTACTTCCACCGCCACGAATTCCTTCACGATTACCATGACCTTTACCGGCACGGCGCCCCCGACCAACACGGCGACTTTCACGCCCACGGCCACCCCCACCGCCACCTTCACGAACACCTCGACGAAGACCCATACCCCCACGCCTAGCAACACCCCGACCGTGACCCTGAGCTCGACGAACACCCTGACCGCGACGCCGACGCCGGCGACCGTGGCCCTGTCGCTGGGCGCTTCCG
>CAZUXW010000171.1:0-1732 GCA_964624625.1 uncultured bacterium | reverse complement strand
TTTTTTATACTTCCACGAACAGGCTTTTTTCCTTCGTCATCGTCACCAATCCCATGGGTCCGCCGGGGATCTTCTTCACGTTCTTTTTTTCCGTGTAGCTGACCGTGACCTTGCTGCCGGGCTGGGCCTTGCTGTGAACGGCCGCCACCTTGGCGGCCTGCATCAGAATGTCTTCCGGCACGGCGATGTCCCTTTGGAGCTTTCTCAGGATCACATGGGAGCCTGGCAGGTCCCGGACGTGGAACCATAAGTCCTCGGGTTGGGCCAATTGGAAGGTGACGTACTCGTTGGCGGCGGCGGAGGTGCCGGCGCAAAGCTCGAATTGCTTGCTGAGCTTGGTGCGCAGGATGTTGGGCGTGGGAACCTTTTCCTCCTTGGCTTTTTTCGGCTTAGCCTCCTGTTCCTTTTTCTTGGGGAAGAGGTCCTGGTAGGCTTTTTTAATTTCCGCTTCCTCCTGGAGGGCCGGCAGGCTCCGTTGGGCCGATTTCAACTGGTTCATCCGCTCCAGGATTTCCCTTTCCCTTTTCTCGACTTGGGCCAATCCCCGGGAGCCCTTCTGCGCCTTTTTGAAAAACCTTTGGGCGTTATGAAGCGGGGTGATTTCGGGATCCAGGGGAATGGCGATCGGCTGGGGAGTTCCCCGGACCACATCCTCCAGGATAATTTCGGATAAGTGCAGTTTCACCTTATGGAGCTGGGCCATGAGGAGCTCGCCCCACCATTGGTATTGGTCGGATTTTTCGGCCTCCGCCCGGTCTTTTTTCAATTTTTCAAGGATTCGTTTCTCGTGCTTAATGGCCCTCGCGACTTCCGATTCGAGCCTGGTCCTTTCCGTCAAAAGACCGCGGTACCGTGATTCGGCCTGGAAAAATTTTTCAAGGGCCTGGGAGCCGGAGGTAAAGGACAGGGATTCCTTTTCCGGGGAAACCTTCATGGGGAATATCTTGAGGGAGGGGGGAGGGCCCGGGAAGAGGATGTATTTTTTCCATCCCTGTTCCAATATCTCCCGCTTGACCAGGTCCCATTGGGAAAAAACTTGGTCCCCGAAATTTTCCAGGTAGGAAGTCAGTTCCGTGTCCGTGCCCCGGAAGTCGTTCTTGAGCCAAGGCCCCAGGGCGGGCTTTTCCGCTTTTTCCCACAGGTCCTGGAATTGCCGCCCGTTCAATTGCCAAAGGTTGGGCTTTTCCAGGGGCTGCGGGGGGGCCTTATAGGAAGCCTGCGGCATGACCGGCCTCTCAACGTCGTTCTTGTAACGAAGGGCGCTGATGATCAGGTTGTCCCCCCCGACCAGGATGACATTGGGGTATTTGGGGATTCCCTCGAAGACCAGTCGGAAGGAACCTTCCCCGGTCTTGAGGACGAAGTGCATCATCCTCTCGCCCGGTTCCGCCTCGATCGCCGTCAATAGGGCGTACTCCAAGTGTTTGCGCAGGGACCGGCAGAAATTAGGCGGCTTGGCCAGGGCCGGATGTTTTTCGAGGGAAACGAAGAGGATGGGCTTGAGCGGGAGCAGGGCCAGGGTCAGGACGCGGTTAGGACGGTCCGGATGGTAAAAGGAAAGCTCCACCGTTTCCGGGGCGGATTGGGAGATGTGGGACAGGCGGGAGTTGAGCAGGGTTTCCCGAAGTTCCCGGGAAAGTATTTGAATGAGTGTGGGTGTCATGGGTCTCTTTGATTCTATCGCTAAGGGACGAGGGAACCAAGGGACATGGTTAATTAGGAATTTGGAGTT
>CAZUXW010000170.1:0-1739 GCA_964624625.1 uncultured bacterium | reverse complement strand
AGCCCTGGGTGGTGCCGTCCTCGAAGTTCCAGATCCTGCAGGGAATCGGCGTCGGGGTGGCGGTCGGGGTAAAGTTGGGTGGGTTTGCCGGGAGGGAGGCCAGATGATAGGTCTTGGTGCAGCCGAGGAAACCGGACCCTAAGAGGGCGGCCAAGAGGTAGGTTTTCATCAAATGGTATCGAGATTTCAAATCAGTTTTCCATGCACGGATTGAAAATTCCCTTGTTTCGCTAAAAGAAACTTTAACACAGCGGATTCTCCAAACTCCTCAAAAATGAAGGTCGTACTCAAGACCCAGGTGCCAAATATCGTAATGAGCATCTCTAACATAACCAACGCGCGAATCGTAAAATTCGTGATTATAGATAATTTTGTTAAAAGAACCCGAAACCGAAATATCCGAATGGCTGTTCATTGGTATTTTCCAAAGAGGGCCTATGCCGAGAAGCCATCCACTTCCATCATAGGGGGCGAATGTCTTCGGGACATCATTGGGAAAACAATAATGGGCCTGTCCCCGAATCGAAACTTCTCCAAAAGTAAAGGAAGGATCAACATAAAGAAAGGGCCCTCTGATGTTGTATGGCTGATCTACAAAAGGACCGAGAGTGATTGTGGGGTATTGATAAGAAACAATATATCTTAACTGACTGATCAGAAATATCTGTCCCCCAGCATCAAGGGAAAACCCATTAAGTTTTTGAAATCGATAGTCAATATCAAAACTCGGTCCATACTTGAACTCGTTGTTGTACATGGGATCATGAAAGAAAGCCCAAAGGCTGAAAGATTGGGTGGCTCCGTCGTCGAAGGTTTGAGAATGAGCCACCGTGAATAAAAAGGTGTCGTTGCTTTGCGAATAATGGGAATTACCTAAAGGAATTCCGAAGGTGGAATTGAAGACTCCCGGATCCATGTACCCGGCTCCTAGGGTGAATTGCCCGTTGCCATCGGGCAGATCTACTCCAACCATTGCGCCAATTCCAAAGGTCACCCCTTGATAGGGTAAATCCACGAAACTGGGCATTATTAGTGGAAAATGGTGCCAATAAAGAACGTCTCCGGAAGGCAAATTAAAACCAACGTTGACGAAAAGATCTCCCCCAGTCAGAAACGGAAAATATTTTTTAACACCAATCGTCGTATCCGACAGTGCCACATCGGTTGATTTCGAATAAGGGTAGGCACTGTCATAGAGGGGATTTGTCCAAAAAAAATCAAGTTCTAACTCCGTTTGAGCGTAAAAGGTTAAGTGGCTAACCGGCTCTACCGAAATGGAAAAGGGAATATAGATTTCATTTGCTCTTCCCAACACAGAGAAATTTCCACTCCAACCCCAATATTGGCCCCCGATGCTCAATTCACCCGCGAATAGTCCCATCGGCAGGAATAAAAACCCCGTTAAAAATAATATTTTTTTCAATTTGCTCTCTTCCCCATTGCCGCCGCCTCATATTTTGAATCGGGGTATTTTAACGGAGGAAGCTGTTGCGCCAAGTTTTATTCGTGAAGGCATCAAGCTCCAGTGGGGAGGGTAGCTATCTGGCTGGTTCGAGGGGAATAAAAAGAAGCCTCGGGCCGCGGGGACATGGCATGAAACTAAGCGGCGAATATCCAAACGGGTTGGATATTCATTCGGGCAATGGCGCACGGATGAACGACTGCTTCCGTAAAAGGCTAAAAAGAATTGATGGCGTCCTGCTCGGTCTTGAGAAAATGAAAGATTCCTGGCAGCTCCA
>CAZUXW010000169.1:0-1759 GCA_964624625.1 uncultured bacterium | reverse complement strand
GAGGCTTCAAAGAGGGGGGGATCCCCTCAGTGCCCAGCCGTTAAGCCGGAACACGTAACGTCCCTTATCCACCCTCCGCGAAACAAAGAAAACCAAAGATTATTGCTTGCGGACAGCCGAGGACTTCCTTCTTGTCGTTAGTTGCTTCCCTGCTGCTTCTTGGCCTGTTCCTCTTCCCATTGCTTGCGGCGGGCTTCACGGGCCTCGTCGGACTGCATGGCCATCACGATGTTGCCGATGCGGGCTTGGATGTTGAGCAGGGCCCTATCCCGGCCGCCCCCAAAATCCGGAACCTGGACTTCGCCGAAATTATTGACATGGCTTTTCGCGAAAGTCTTGCCTTGTTTCTCGAAGATTTCAACCTCGAAATCCTTCTCGTGGATGCTAACCTTAACTTTTTCTGAGGATGGGGCCATGGTCTCACCTTTTGACGATTTAATACCGGATTTTGTTCCAGGTCATGCCGTGTCCCTCTCCGGCGGACCGGAGATGAAACGGGCTGTATCTTAACCACCCCCCGGGCCTTTTGCAAGTCTGCCCTCCTCCGCCTTTTCTTGAACGATTTTGCCGGGCCAATCGTCTAACCGCCAGCGATATACGCTGGTGGATACCCCGGGTTTTCTTGATGTTCTTGAGACCCCCGGACCTGCGATCCCTGGATCGGCTCCCGCGGTTATCCCCCATTCCAATTCCAAGGAACCCTCATGCTTTCGAACATTCGAAGCGCTGCCCTTTTGGGGATAGACGCCTACCCTGTCGAGTGCGAAGTGGACATCTGCCCCGGCCTCCCCACCTTCCAAACGGTGGGGCTCCCTGACGTGGCCGTCAAGGAATCCAAGGACCGGGTCAAAAGCGCCATCAGCAATTCCCAGTTTGATTTTCCCATCCAGCGGATCACGGTCAATTTAGCCCCAGCGGACACTAAAAAGGAGGGGCCTTCCTTCGACCTGCCCATGGCGGTGGGAATCCTCGTGGCTTCGGGTCTTCTTCCCCAAAAATCAACGGAGGGCTATTGGATGGTGGGCGAGCTGTCGCTGGAGGGAAAAACCCGCCCTATCCGCGGCGTCCTTTCCATTTCCCTGGCGGCCCGGGAGGCAGGCGCCAAGGGCCTTTTGGTGCCGGCCGAAAACGGGAAAGAAGCGGCGGTTGTCCAGGAAGTCCCGGTTTACGCCGTCAGGAACCTGCGGGAAACCTACGAGTTCTTATCCGGAGCCAAGCCGCTCCGGCGGGTGGAAGTGGATATCCTGGGGGAATTCCAGCAGCATTCCCAATACAAGGTCGATTTTTCCGACGTCAAGGGCCAGGAAAACGCCAAGAGGGCCCTGGAGATCGGCGCGGCGGGCGGGCATAACATCCTTCTGGTGGGTCCCCCTGGTTCCGGCAAAAGCATGCTCACCAAAAGACTGCCGACCATACTTCCCCCGCTTTCGATCGAGGAGGCCATCCAAAGCACGAAAATCCATTCCATCGCCGGAATCCTGGGGAAAAGAAAAGCCCTTATGGCCACCAGGCCCTTCCGGTCGCCCCACCATACGGTTTCGGACGCCGGTCTCATTGGCGGCGGAACCATCCCGAAGCCGGGGGAGGTCAGCCTGGCCCACAACGGGGTTTTATTTCTGGATGAGCTTCCCGAGTTCAATAAAAACGTCCTGGAGGTTTTGCGCCAGCCCTTGGAAGACGGCATGGTGACGATATCACGGGTTCAATCCTCCCTGACCTTTCCCGCCTACTTCATGATGGCGGCCGCCATGAACCCCTG
>CAZUXW010000168.1:0-1763 GCA_964624625.1 uncultured bacterium | reverse complement strand
CCTGTCACGCAGGAGGTCGCGGGTTCGAGCCCCGTCAACCCCGCCATTCAATTTTTCATGTCACTGGCATGATTTTAAAAGCCGTTGCTAGTAAGGGTTCCGTCAACCCGAACGGCAAGGGCTTTTTTTTTAATCCATGATCGTCCATGACCAACCGTGGCAAACCTTGGCCAAAAAGGACAATGAAAGACACGAATAGGACATGTCCTGGGCTTCAAAATATTTTTTCCAAAAACTCAAAGAATTTCGAATGAGGACAGCGAAGCTGTTCCGGGCCATTGAGAAGCATACTCTGACTATCTTTGCCGTTTTTGGAGTCTATTTGGACCTTTAATTCATCCTGGAAGTGGCAGGGATGATTCACGTATCCATCACCCCTGTTGACACAATTTCAGCCCTTTCCGTTGGGTGCTCTATTGGAATTTAATGTTGAGGCAAAACTGGCATTGAAGCTTGAAAAAAACATGGCATAATCCCTATCCGTGCAAAATAAATCATTCAGCCTGACACAAATACCAGAATGAGGAGCCTTCATGTTTTTTAAAAGGTTTTTAACACTGTTCTTAGCCTTCCTTCCGATGACCGTCATTCCAAACAAATCCCAAGCGCGGGAACGATTGAATTTTGACGCCGGTTGGCTTTTCCACCGGGGCGAAATAGCGGGCTCCGAGATCGAAAATGGTTTAGTCCTTAACGGATGGCGCTCGAAGAACGCGGGAAAGACCAAACCCTCGGACGAGAAGTTGGCGACTCTAGGCGTGAATAATGGCCGCTCCGAATGGAATGACGCGGCCAACGGCAAGGATGTCTTCAACCAACAAGTTGGTTTCGCCTGGTACCGCATTACCCTGCCCAACAGCCCCGGCCCCAAGCGGATCCTTCATTTCGCTGCGGTGGACGACAACGCCACAGTTTGGGTGAACGGCAAAAAGATGATATATCACGAAGGATGGAACGACCCCTTCGATGTGCCCCTAGACGAAGTTTGGAAGGAAGGCGGTCCCAATGAGGTGGTGGTCTTGGTGGAAAACACGGCCGGGCCGGGCTACATCAAGGAAGCCGACCTGGTGGATTTCGACAAAGAGGAAAAGGTGCCGCCTGCGGCCCGGGCCGCTTATGACGACAACCTCTGGAAACCCGTCCATTTGCCCCACGATTTCGTGGTGGAAGGAACCTTTGATCCTAAAGCTGACGGCTCCCATGGATTTCTTCCCAAAGACTCAGGCTGGTACCGAAAAAGTTTCGACCTTCCCCTTAACGACAAGGGGAAGAGCCTTTGGCTTGATTTTGACGGTGTTTACCGGGACAGCCGGGTCTGGCTGAACGGCAAACTCCTGGGAAAACACGCCAGCGGCTACACCAGTTTCCGCTACGACATCTCGGATGTGGCTAATTACGGCGGTAAAAACACCCTCACGGTCTATGTAGACGCCCGGATCTCCGAGGGCTGGTGGTACGAGGGGGGCGGCATTTACCGTCATGTCTGGCTCACCAAGGCTGATCCCCTGCATGTCAAACCCTGGGGAACCTATGTGGTTTCCAAACCCGTAGGAAACAAGGCCAACCTCAGCTTGGAGACCACCCTGATCAATCAATCCGGGTCCACCGCTTCCTTTAAATTAGTGTCCGAAATCAAAGACAACAAGGGAAAGACTATCCTGAAACTTTCCAACCCGGTAAAAGCCGCCACGGGCGCTGAAGTAAAGATCATTCAAAAGGGCGGATTCAACAAGGCCAACCTTTGGTCCTTGGAAAATCCATAT
>CAZUXW010000167.1:0-1778 GCA_964624625.1 uncultured bacterium | reverse complement strand
GAAGCGGGGTCGTCGGTAAAGGCGTTGACGGTGTAAATCGTTTGCGGCACTGATTCTTCTCCAAAAAAATATTTTTCGTTACCATTACCAAATTCAAGAGTTCCGACCCAGAACAAATTTCAATAATTTATCAACGATAATTATTCCAGTAATTAATCATTTAAACTTTGTACTTTTCTTTCGCTCTGGCAAGATATTCTTCGGCAAACTTTTTAGAAACGGGAAAAATGTTTCCAATGGCCTCTTTACTTAAGAATTTCTCAAAGTTTTCCATTGATAAGGCCCAATCCTCTTTCACATAGAAGTTAACCATACCCAAACAATAGAAAAGTTGGTACTTATCAGGCTCCTCAAGTAAGGTTTCCTCAATAAACTCTTCTACTTGAGCTACTACTCGAGGATCCCTCGTATGTCCTTCAAACGCCCTTTTATACGATTTGTGCGCTTCTTCCAAATCGCCTTGGTAAGCTTTAAGAAAGGCAAATGATAAGCGAGCAGAACAATCATAAGAATCCATAACCCGCATCGACTCTTTAATAATTTTAATCGCCGATTCAATTTCTCGTTTCTTGAAGTGGTAAATCGCCAACAAATTCAATGCGCCCGTACTTTTTGGGTAAAATAAATAAACAACATCCAGATATTTTTTTATTTCTTCCAAATAATTTTCAGACTTCACCTTGTAATAAAAGTTAGCCATTATCAGTCCAGCATCGTTTAAATAAAGCGGAAGTCTTCCGTTCATCATATTTACACAAGAAAGGTTAATTTTTTTCAAATCATTCAATTTTGTCAACTCACTCCATAATGAGTTGTGCAATTCGAAAGAAAATTCAAAATCACCCGACAAAAAACTTGCCACTCCAAGACAATGTTTAACGGCATATTTAACTAAATCAGCCGTAAACCCAATCCCTTCAATTTCAGTAGATTTTAATATTCTAAATTTTTGCGGAAAAACAGACGCCATTTCCATGGAAAATTCTTTACCACGAACTTCGTCAACCGGAGCATGTGTCACACGCGCCCTAATATCTAATACATAAACTTCCTTTCCATCTTGTTGTCGCGTTTTCCAATTACCCCAAATGAAAAAATGAGCTTTTGTTTGCGTTTGAAGATTAAGCGAATCATCGTCGGTTGATATTTTTTCGCAGAAATAATCACCCAATACTAAAACTTCAAAATTTCGATTATTTCCCTTATTGATTCCCTCCCGAAGTTGGGCCACGAAATCATTTTTCAATCTTTTCTTTTCTTCGTCATTCTCAGTTAAGATCGCCACTACAATTCCAACATTTCCAAATTTAATTTTTGGAGGTTGTCTAAACTTCCACCACATAAAATAAAAGGCCAAAAGCAAACAAATATATTCAACCGTAAAAACCTCAGCATCAACTGCATAAAATTCTTTTATGCTTGAATTAAATAACCGCACAAGAACGAATGACAATATCGGGATTAGCCCAGCAGCAAACCTTGAACACAAAATTTTTCGATAATTTTCTATATTTTTTAATAGGTCAATCATGTGATTCATTTAATACCATCCATTTTTTCTTTAAACATATAAACGGTGATGTCCTCGGGAAGATAGCCCTTTACAATCTTATAATTCCCTTTGGACCAAACCCTAGCCTTCTCCTCCAACAATTTCGGATGGGCGTAAAAGAGCTCCGGATCTTCCCATCCCGCCTCGGCGTTAAGGAGGTTAAAGGCCAATCCCTTTTCCGCCATGGCGAAAGAAGCCAAAACCATCGCCTCAATCCAGGCCCAAT
>CAZUXW010000166.1:0-1815 GCA_964624625.1 uncultured bacterium | reverse complement strand
CAAAGAAAAGATCACCTTGAACGTGAACGCCTAAATAACATGTCGACAATAGACAACGACATTCTGTACCGGTTGATCAGTGAGAAGGAAGAAAATGAAGACAAAGCGCAAGAAAATCGTTGACAAGTTGCTTGAGACGAGCGAAGTCATTGCTGAGCTACGCGAAGAGAACGTGCAACTGAGAAAAATGCTTGAGACAGTTTTGCTCGTCAACAACAACGCATTGAAAGACGTGCAAGGCGACATTACTTCTCTGAAAGACATTGATGTCCAATTAAACAAGTCTCCTGCGTTCAGGAACACGATAAAAAACGTCGGCGACATCATAGTGAACTTGTTTGATTTTGCGGAGGCAATCAACATAAATCATCAATCGTTGCTGAACCTCAAGAGAAGCATCGAAATGTTAGATGGCATCGTTGCAGACGCGTTGGAGACACGCATTGAAGAGGAGAAAGCGCTTGTTGCTGCTCCACAAAATCTAAAAAAGCCAAAGAACGATTTGAATTAATTTTTCAACTTCATATTTATATCCATGAAAAGCGTCGTCATCAGCAAAGCGGCAATCACTGAGCTCGTCAAGGAGGCTCTTGACAACCACGACTACGGTGTGTCTCACTCTGACACAGTCAACGTCAACCCAAACGCTGACCCGTCTGCGATTGAGACTGATCCCTTTAATAAGGACGTTGAGCCACGAAATGGTGAGGAGCTAAAAAAGAGCCTCGTGATGATGGCGAATGACATTGGCGAAGTGCCTGACGAAAAGGTAAACAAGGCTTACAACGACATAAGGGACGCAATTGAAATGGCAACGAGCACGAACGACAAGGTTGAAGAGGCACGAAATTTGACAGAGGCAAAGGGAAGTTTTGGGTCGAAAATAGTAAGGCTCGTCAAAGAGGGTGAACTTGGCGTTGACGACCTCAGCAGAGGTAAGGACGGCACAGTCGTGTTGCGACGAAGTTTTTACTATGAGCATGGTCACAGCGCGAAGGATTTTGCGAACGAAATATCAAAAGATCTAACGATGCTTGGAGTTCCGCATCAAATTGTTGATCAAGGGCAAGTCAACAAACCTTTCAAGGGCGGCGCCGGCGCGAGATCAAATTCACACTGGTGGGTTGCGATCAAGGAAGACGTGCCCGTTGAGGCTGTTACAGCTACAAATGAGCCCGTGTGGCCAGGAAGCAACATGACAAAAACAGAAGAAGCAATTCGCAATGAAATTCGCAAGGTTCTAATCGAGACATCAAACGATCCCGCTGTGGACGCGTGGAAAAAATACCTCGACAATGATGCCACAATGTGGCCCAAGAAAAAGGAAGAGGAACACGAAAGCGAAGAAGTGACGGGTGAGAAAGAGGAAATAGCGCAGGAGACGCAAGCGGAGAAGCAGCAGAACCTGCAGGCGAAGAAGACAGAAGGTTCCGTTGGAACCGGTGAAGTAAAAGAGGTTGACGAAGAGGACGATGAAGAGAAGAGATTTAAGTCGAATAAGGAAGGTTCGTCATTCAAAGAGATCGCACAGGAATTGAATTTTTCGGTTGCGGGAGCAAAAAACGCGTGCGACAAAGCACTTGCTAAAGCACAATGGATCGCCGGTGCCGATGAAACCGATATGGAACTTATTGTTTTATATTCTCTCAAAGATTACATCGAATTACTTCAACAAAGTGGGGAATTAACTGACGACGACGTGCGCGTAATGTTAGAAAATCCAAATCTTGTGCGAGAACTTGATGGGTTTAGAGACTTTTTATCAAAAGCAATCAAACGCGAAATGGTACTTGATCGTGTTGACGTAGAAGACGA
>CAZUXW010000165.1:0-1830 GCA_964624625.1 uncultured bacterium | reverse complement strand
GGGACTGTTGGTGGCGGTGCGGGTGATCGTGGGGCTTGGCGTGTTGGACGGAGTGCTCGAAGGAGTGCGGCTCGGTGTATTGGTGGCAGTGTTCCCTACCGTATTGGTATTAGTGGGGGTCGGCGTCCGGCTGGGTGTAGCGGTCGGACTATTGGTGGCGGTGTTCGCAGGGGTGCTGGTGGAGGTAACAGTGGCCGTACGGGTGGGCGAAGCGGTCGCCGTCCGGGTCGGGCTGTTCGTCGCTGTATTGGCGACGGTCTTGGTCGGGGTATTGGAAGGGGTGCGGCTGGGGGTGTTCGTGGGCGTTGGGGTGGTCGTGTTCGCGACCGTATTAGTTGTGGTCGGTGTCCTGGTAGGCGTATTCGTTGGCGCGACGGAAATTACTCCAATGAAGGAACAAACACTGGAAGCCGGAAGCGAATAGGTGAAGCTATTGGCCGCAACCGCCACCGCTCCCTGGCTGGCCAAATTTCGGGTCCCGTCCGTAATCCAAGGCGTCACGGAGGATGTGGTAAGACCGGTCAAACTAAAGGTTTGATTCACGGCGGCCCCGCTCCCGTTTATGGCGACAATCACGAATGTTGTCGGTGATGATCCGGATGTATTTTTATAGGCAGTCACCGATACCCCTGCGGAGGGAACCGCGGTTGCCCCCATGCGGTAATAGCCCGGACGCACGAACCGGCTCCAATTGCCTAAGACATAAAGTCTCTTGGAAACGGTTCCGTCGTTTTGAATGAGCGCCCCGTTGTCATTTCCGAAACTGACGAGCCACCAATAATGAAAGGCATCCATGTTGGCGTTAACCATGGCATTGTGGATAAAACCGCACTCCACCAGGGCCGAACCCATGCCAGGGTCCGGCGAAGTTGCGGTTTGCTGGTCGTAAACTTCCGATTCCCAAAACTCCCGGCCATTTAAATTGGCATAAGGCAATACCAGCGCGGGGTTGTAATAATAAAAATGGGTGTCTACGGCCCAGACATACTGCCGGGTATTGAGGTCTGCCATGGTAGGGTCCGTATAACTTGCGACGTCGTCAATACGGGTAACTTCCGGCATGATGATATGGGTCTGGTTGATGAGGCCTTGTGCCGTAAAAGTGGCGCCCATCTGGGCAATAAAGTTGTGCAGGGTCGCACCGGTCATGGTGCAGGATTCGTAAGTCGTGGACAATTCGGGTTCGTTGAAGGGCGAAATGCCTAAAAGAGTTACTCCATTACTCTCGCACATTTTTCCGTAATTAACCAAGTATTGGGCGTAAGCGCCATAGCTGGCTGGATTTAAGGTTCCACCGTTGTTCACGTCGTTGTTGCTTTTCATACTAGCTGGAGGAGACCATTCGGTAGCCCAGATCTGAGTGCAGCCTAAACCCAAGGCCTGCTGCATAACTGGTAATTCGCCTTGGTCGGTAACGGTCGTACCGGTCGTCGGATTGTCGTAAGGGATGTGGCAACGAAGCAGAGACATCCCTATACCGCTGGCGCTGGTTACGCCAGCGTTGACGACGGTATTAGTGCCGTCCCAAAACAAAGTCGCTTGATTGCCGGGAAAAGCGCTTGTGTGCCATGCGCTTGAAGCGCCGAATCCTCTTATGAACTGGTTTGTCACGGTAGCGTTAATGTTGGCAGTGCCGGCGAAAAGGACTGGAGAAACCCCAAGAAACGCAAAAAATAAAAATGAGTTTTTTATTCTTTTCATGATGGTTTTTGGTTTCCAATAATCCAACAACATTTCAAGTCCGATCTAGGGCAGGTCACCTCAAAACAATTAGTTTCCCGATCGACCGTCCCGTATTGGTGTCCACCACCACATAGTAGAGGCCGCTGG
>CAZUXW010000164.1:0-1980 GCA_964624625.1 uncultured bacterium | reverse complement strand
CCAATACTAATACCCCTACACGTACGCCTACGCCCACTCCCATGAACACCTTTACTCGAACCCCGACTCCTACACCCACCAATAGTTTCACCAACACCCCAACCAAAACACCCACTCCCACGCCCACCAACACTCCTACGAGGACTCCCACCAACAGCCCGACTCGAACTCCAACCCTGACCCCAACCAATACCCCGACGAATACCGTCACCCCCACTAACACTTTGACAAACACTCCGACTCCTACGCCGACCAAAACGCCAACCATGACCCTCACCCCTACGGCAACCAACACGCCGACGCCCACCCCCGTGATTACGAACACGAATACCCCCACGAAGACCGCGACCAATACGCCCACCAGGACCCCCACTCCCACCCCCACCAACAGCCCCACGGTTACGCCCACCAACAGTTTCACCAACACCGCCACCCGCACCCCGACGCCCACCATCACCAACACCAATACCAATACGCCCTTGATCACCAACACGGCCACCAACACGCCGACCATCACCCCAACCCCGACTCCGACCAGGACCTTTACCAACACGGCTACCGTGACGCCGACGAATAGTCCTACCAGGACCGCCACGAATACCCCGACCCCCACGCCGACCCTGACTTTTACCAATACGGCCACGCCCACCGTCACCAGGACTCCCACCGATACACCCCTGATCACCAATACCGCGACCAATACCCCGACCAAAACCCCCACCAACACGGCGACAAATACTCCCACTCAAACCCCCACCAATACCATGACGAACACGGTAACCAACACGAATACGCCCACTCCGGTCATCACCAATACCGCCACCAACACGCCGACCCTTACCCCGACTCCAACCCCCACGGATACACCCCTCGTTACCAACACGGCCACGAATACGCCGACCCAGACTCCGACCCCGACCTTTACCAACACGGCGACAGTGACACCCACTCGGACGCCGACCAATAGCGCCACCAATACCCCGACGATTACCCCCACCCGCACCGCTACGAATAGTCCGACGCCCACGCCTGCCGTCACGAATACGGCTACCCCTACGCCGACCAATACCCCGACCATCACCCCCACTCGCACTGCGACCAATAGCCCGACCAACAGCCCAACGAGGACCCCGACCAGGACCTTCACCAATACCGCCACTTCGACTCCAACCTCCACCCCTACCTTAACGGCCACTTCGACGCCGACCCAAACGGTGACCTTGACCGCCACGTCCACCTTCACGGACACCGCCACTCCCACCCCGACGGTTCCGGGGCAATTCACGGTGCGAGTCTCGGTTTACAACGAGGCGGGCGAGGTGATTAAGGTGATCCTGGTCCAGAAAATGGATCATCCGATCGAGGGATTGACCCTGCAGGGAAGCAACACCATCACCAGCCTGAAAGGCCCGACGGGCCACATTGATATCTACTATCAAGGCGTCTATGTGGGGACCTGGGACGGGACCAACGCCAGCGGGGACCCGGCGCCCAACGGGGTTTACAACATCAAGGCGGATAACGTGGACAACTTCGGGGTGGTGAGGAGCGCGACCCAGCAGGCGATGGTGAGCCGGTCGCTGTACAAGTCGACGGTGCTGGTTTACAACAGCGCCGGGGAGATCGTGCGGCACCTCTATTCCTACGTGGACGACCCGGGCCTGGCGGGGGTTTCGGGAGTGCAATTGTCGACGAGCGTGATCAAGCCCAGCTACGGCCAGCCGGCGGGGGTTCCGAGCGAAGTGACGATATCGCTGAGCAACGGGACGACGGTGGTGTGGGACGGACGGAGCGACACGGGGGTGTTCGTGCAGAGCGGGCAGTATTTCCTGGAAATCCACTCGTCCGATGGGACCGGCGGCGACGCGACCGTGACCAAGCAGGTGTCCGTACAGGACGCGGACAGGAACGGCGGGATGGGCGATGTGCTCATCCTGCCCAATGTGGTGGAGCCGGCCAAGAAGGGCGGGGCGGTCACCT
>CAZUXW010000163.1:0-2004 GCA_964624625.1 uncultured bacterium | reverse complement strand
CTTTTCTCATGGCCAGCTTGATTTCAGCGGCTTTTCCGGCCCTTGCGGCTGGAGCATTTCTTTGGGCCTTTTTAGTGGGGTTTTCGCGGGTTTACTTGGGAGTCCATTATCCCACGGACGTTTTGGCCGGGATGATCCTAGGACTGACCAGCGCCCAATGGGGCTTGTGGATTTTGAAATCAGTGTTTTGAAAGTTAAGGAGGGAATGATGGAAACCGCGGTAAAAAAAAGAGGGAAAAGCAAGATTCGGACAACGCCAAAATCAGCGGTGAAAAATTCAGTGAATCCTTTGGGGAAGGTGCGTTTTTTCCGCTGGCTTAAAAAATCCATGTCGGGCAAGAGCCGAGCCCAGTCCATGGATTTGCTTGACCAGTGGATTTTAAGGAAAAGACCCATGAGTTTGTTTTTTTGATGATGAATGTAAACGGAAGGGGAATGTTAACACCGATTTTACTTTGGCGAAATGTTGTCCGAGGGTGGATCGGTTAACCTCCCCACGTTATTTTTCCGAACCGGTATTTGCCTCTCGACACCCACCTGGACCATTGAAGAACCCGAATTCGGGGAAAAAATTTAAACTTTAAGGAGCTGATATGAAAAGGTTTTGGTTGCTTCTGCTGATGCTGGCTGGGTCGATGGCGGTCCTGACCGCTCCGGCGATGGCCAAGGGAGACGAGGGGGACGATTCCTCCGAATCCTTGGAGGATGTTAATTCGGGGTTGGGAGCTCTTTCAGCCCGCGTCGGTGATATTGAGAAAAAGCTTGGTTTCTCCTTCTACGGGGATGTTCGTACCAGGTTTTTTTACCAGACGCAGTCCCAAAGCGAACCGCTTGACGCCGCCGCGAAAAACACCGGTGTCTCTGTGATCGCGGACAAATCGGTCGGACGTTACCGCGCCCGTTTCGGGATCAAGAAGGATTCCGGGGAGTTCCAGGGCGGTTTGCGCCTTTCGACGGGACAGATAGCCACTTCTGCGGGGGTCCCCCAAAGCAATCCTAACAGCGAGAACCAGACTTTTGACAATGGTTTTGGCGATCCGGCCATCGTGATTGACCAAGCCTTTTTAACTTTTGTCCCTAATTTCCTGGAAAAGCACTTGAAGTTGAATCTGGGGAAAATGGGCAATCCGCTCTTGACCACCCCTATGACCTGGGATCCGGACATCTGCCCAGAAGGCGCGGAGCTTGAACTCAACGCCTCGGATACCATTTTCAGGATGGCTTATTTTGACCTGAACAACTTGGCGGGAACGGCTCCCTCCTTGACGAACCCCAATACCGGAAACGATGAGTACATGATGAATTTCCAATTGGAACACTTGTTCAAGTTGGAAGACAAGACCTCGGTGAACCTGATGATGGGTTACGAGTGGGTCAATAACGTTTCCGCCTTGGCCGGTGGCACCGCGCCTTTTAGCGGCCCTGGTGGCGCTAGCGCTGCTTTTAACACGAAAAACACACCCGTTGGGTCAGGAAACATCTTCGACTTTGGAAATGTCATTCCTGATTTCAACGTCGGGGAAGCCATGCTTCAGGTCAAGCACAATGTGGCCGACATTCCGTTTCAATGGACGCTCCATGTGATCGACAACTTCGGCTCGTTCAATGTCCCCAACACCGAAAGGTCCACGGCCGGACCCAGCGGAACCAAGGCGGTCGCCGGTTACACCACCTGGACCAACCAGTATGGCTTTTACCTGGAGTGCAAGGGCGGGAACACCCAAAAGGGCAACTTTATGGGAGTGGCGGCCATGTCCTATGTGGAGCCTAACGCCCAATTGGCCAACCTGGCCAGCGATGACGCCAACTTCACTAACACCGAGTACCTGTTCCAACAGGTCGGTTATGGTTTGGAGGACAACGTCACCTTCCTGTTGTCGGCCTGGGAATTGGAGCATATCTACGATTACTACGGCAACACCAACAACAAGTTCACGACTTCCGGGGGCACCAGCAAGAGCCCGGAACTTCAGCTTTATGCTGATTGCGTGTTGAGCCTGTAAG
>CAZUXW010000162.1:0-2067 GCA_964624625.1 uncultured bacterium | reverse complement strand
TTAGGAGTCTTTATGCCTTCACCTCTCTCGCTGAATCTCGACTATATCTCCGACCTCGTGTCCGAGGCCGACATCGCGTCCCTGGCGCCCCAGGCCCAGGCCGCCTTGAAATCCCTGCTGGACGGCACTGGCCGCGGCTCGGACTTCCTCGGCTGGATCAACCTGCCCTTCGACGCGCAGAAACAATTGAAGGATTTGAAAAAATCGGCCAAGGCCTTCGCCTCCTGCGAGTCCGTCATTTCCATCGGCATCGGAGGCTCCTACTTGGGGATCAAGGCCACCATCGAGGCCCTCGGGGGATCCGCCAAGATCCACTACGCCGGCAACCACCTCTCGGCCGTCTCCTTGAACAAGCTGATGAAGGAACTCAACCCGAAAAAAACGGGGCTCATCGTCATCTCCAAGTCCGGAACCACCACGGAGCCGGCCGTGGCTTTCCGCGTATTAAAAACCTGGATCGAGAAGGCCGTGGGAAAAAAGAAAGCCAAGAGCCGCATCGCGGCGGTCACGGACAAGGCGCAAGGCGCCTTGAAGGGCATGTCGGACGCGGAAGGCTACCGGACCTTCGTCATCCCCGACGACGTGGGAGGCCGCTACTCGGTCCTGACGCCGGTGGGGCTTTTGCCCATCGCGGTCGCAGGCTACGACATCGCCAAGCTCCTGAAGGGAGCCCAGGCCGCGGCGAAGGATTTTAGGTCCACCGACGTCCTGAACAACCTCTCCGCCCGCTACGCCTCGGCCCGCTTCCTCCTCTACCAAAAGGGCAAGACAACGGAAGTCCTGGCCAACTTCAAGCCCGAGCTCCATTACGTCAGCGAGTGGTGGAAGCAATTGTACGGCGAGTCCGAGGGCAAGGAAGGCAAGGGCCTTTTCCCCGCGAGCGTGGACCTGACGACGGACCTCCATTCCATGGGCCAGTACCTGCAGGAAGGGAAGCGCAACTTGATGGAGACCATCCTCTGGGTGAAGAAGGAAACCTCCGACATCACCGTGCCGAAGGACAAGGACGACCGGGAGGGGCTCAACTTCCTGGCGGGGAAAAAATTATCCTGGGTCAATGAGCAGGCCATGAAGGGCACGGCCGTGGCGCACCGGGACGGGGGACTGCCCGTGATCCGCCTGGCGATCGACGAGGTTTCCGAATACAGCCTGGGCTACCTCTACTATTTCTTCGAGATGGCCTGCGGCATCTCCGGCACCTTGCTCGGCATCAATCCCTTCGACCAACCGGGGGTCGAGGCTTATAAGAAGAACATGTTCGCGCTTCTGGGCAAGAAGGGCTTCGAGAAACTCGCGGCGGAGTTAAAAGCCAAGGGCGTTTGACCGGCTAAAACTGAAATTTTTACCACCAAGACACCAAGGCACCAAGAAAAGCGTGCTTTATGGTTAATGACAAAGCCGGACAAACGTTTGAATTGATAGGTTGTACTTGGTAGTTAAATGTTGTTGTTGGAGCTTTAAAACAAAATCTTTGAATTTGCTGTCCTTGGTGCCTTGGTGTCTTGGTGGTGAAATAGGTTTTGGCAGTCGTTTTTAGTTGGTTATTAACGCTGTGTCTCAGTGGCGAAAAGCTTCTGTTGAAGCCGTCTTTACCTGACTTTTTTGTAATAATTCCTTTGACAGGACTATATCTAGGGGTTATAAATAAATCGTCAACTAAATATGGTGTTAAATAACGTTTTTGGCCCGATATTCTTACTTTTAAGAAAAGGCGGGCAACCCTATTTGGTCGGCTTTTTTGGTGTGAATGGGGACCCTTCGGCAAGCCCGGGGAACTGGGCCAAGTAGAGGGGAATAAGTTCAACCGCCAAAAAAGGGGGGATACGATTTTTAGGGATCGATGATCGTCACGCCTTTTACTGCACTTGAAGCCTTCCCGACGAACCACACGACATCAACCACAATCCAAGTTTCTTCGCTGATGTAACGAAGCGTTAACATCAGGAGGAAATTCTTGGCTTTCGAGGCCTTCCAAAAAGCCCGAAGCCCGACGCGACGATAGTAGTGAAGCGAGTTTAATTTTTATCATTTTGAGGAGGATGCATGTCCGCTAAGCCTACGCAGAAC
>CAZUXW010000161.1:0-2088 GCA_964624625.1 uncultured bacterium | reverse complement strand
CTCGGCCTCGCCCGTATCGGTGGTTTTGTCCGCGTCGGAAGAGGCCGTGTCCACCCTTTCCGCGGAAGGAGCGGAGGCGGCTTCCTTCTCGTGGTCCGAGTCCTCAAAGGAGGCGCCAGGGGTCGTTAAAATCCTCTGGCTAAGTTGGGTGGTTCCGGAGGAAAAAGCTCGTTTAAGGAGGATGAAGGAACCTGCGAAGCCCAACAGGATCGCCGCGTCCACCAGGAGGAACAGCCAGACCCTTCGGTTTAAAAACGGCATCAAACAACCCCAACAAGGACAGCTCTTACCACGAAGGTCACGAAGCTCATTGAGTAAAAATACATATTGTCAAAGGCCTTTTCCGTCGTTTTAACTTTGTGTCCTTCGTGAACTTCGTGGCGAGGTTTTATTCCGCTTATCTTTTTAAGAAACGACTCCCAGCATGTAGGGAGTCTGGTCTTTTAAAAGTTTTTTGACTTCCTCAGCGATGGAGGGCGCCTCCAGCCCGCAGAATTCCCTCTGCAGCTGGGGCTTGCCGTGCTCGATGAAGCGGTCCGGGATGCCGATCTGCCTGACCGCGCAATCGCTGACGCCGTTCTTCTGGAGGGCTTCCAGCACTGCGCTGCCGAACCCGCCGATGACGCTGTTTTCCTCCAGCGTGAGCAGGACCTTGTTTTTCTTGGCCACGGACAGGAGCAGGGCCTCGTCCAGGGGCTTCACGAACCTCATGTTGACGACCGTGCCTTCCAAGCCTTCTTTTTTCAGCAGGGCCCGGACCGCCTTCGCCACCCCCACCATCCGGCCAACGGCCAGGAGGGCGTATTGTTTTCCCTCTTCCACGACGACGCCCTTGCCGATTTCCAATTTCCGGAATCCCGGTTCCATGGCGATCCCTTCCCCGTTGCCGCGGGGATAGCGCAGGGCGATGGGGCCGTTATGCTCCACGGCGGTATAAAGCATGTCCCGGAGCTCATTTTCGTCAGCGGGGGCCATCACCACCATGTTCGGAACACAGCGCAGGTAGGACAGGTCGAAAACGCCCTGATGGGTCTCCCCGTCCTCCCCGACCAATCCGCCCCGGTCCAGGGCGAAAATGACGGGAAGCTTTTGGAGGCAGACGTCATGGATGATTTGGTCGTAGGCCCTTTGGAGGAAGGTGGAATAGATGGCCACCACTGGCTTGATGCCCTCGCAGGCCATTCCGGCGGCCATGCAGACGGCGTGGCCCTCGGCGATGCCCACATCCACAAAGCGGGACGGGAAGGCTTCCCCGAATTTCTTGAGGCCCGTGCCCTCCGGCATGGCGGCGGTGATGCCCACCAGGTTTTGATGGTCCTTCGCCAGCTCGATCATGGCGTCGCCAAAGACCTTGGTATAGGCGGGTGGGGCGCTGGGGGCCGCCGCCACGGCGGTCATTCCCGTTTGCTTGTCGAACACCGACACTCCGTGGAACTTCTCGGGATTCTCCTCGGCCGGGCCGTAGCCCTTGCCTTTTTGGGTCACCACATGGAGCATGATGGGGCCCTTGAGCTCCTTCACGCGCTTGAAGATTTCCACCAGGGTCTGGAGGTTATGGCCGTCGATCGGGCCGTAATAGCGCAGGCCCAATTCCTCGAAGAGGGTGCCGGGCGTCATGAAACCCTTCAGGGCCTCCTCGGCGTGATGGGTCATTTGGAGCATCTGGGGGCCGACCTTGGGGATGCGGTCGATGAAGTTCTCCAGCCTGGTCTTGGCCTCGTTGTAGGATTTGCCCACCAGGATCTTGTTCAAATAGGCCGTCATGGCCCCGACGCTGGGGGAAATGGACATCTCGTTGTCGTTGAGGATGACCGTCATGTTCATGTCCGGGTGGTCGCCGATGTTGTTCAGGGCTTCCATGGAAAGGCCGTTGGAAATGGCCGCGTCCCCCACCACCGCCAAAACGTGGAAATTCTTTTTCAACATGTCCCTGCCCATGGCCATGCCGAAGGCCGCCGAGAGGGCCGTGCCGGCGTGGCCCACGGCGAAGGTGTCGTACTCGCTCTCGTTGCGCTTGGGGAACCCGCAGAGCCCCTCGAATTGGCGGAGGGTGGAGAACTTGTCCCTGCGGTTGGTGATGGCCTTGTG
>CAZUXW010000160.1:0-2147 GCA_964624625.1 uncultured bacterium | reverse complement strand
CGCTGAATACCACCTCCGTGCAATTCCCCCATTGCGGACCCACCGCCACACCGACCCAAACCCTGCCGCCGACAGCCACCTTTACCGCGACGAGAACCTTCACGATTGGTTCTCCCACGGCGACCAAGACCAACACTCCCCCGGGACCCACAGCCACCGCGACCAGCAGCGGCTCCACGGTCATCGCCGGCATTACTTACATGAATTGCCCCGTAACGGAGCCCAGCGCTGCGGCGCAGCATCAGACCATGCCGGTAGTCGAGGGGGTAGGGCTGCATGAGATGATTGTCGGAGGAGCCTGTGGCACGGGCTTGACGGTCGCGCTTCCGGCCGGCGCCGTTCCGGTGACGGCCTATGCCTATGTGGAATATTCCGGTACGGCCATGAGCACCGGCGCCATCAAGATCAACGGTGCCAATACCAGTTCAGGCGTGATCCCGGGGGCTCCGGTGACTTCCAACGGCCATGGTTTAGGGGGCACCTGGTACAGCGAGCGCTATGGCGTCAGCCCAGCTCAATTGTCCGGAGGACCCTATACGCTCTCGGGCTTTACCGATGGGTGCAATGGCGATTCCATGATAGTTCTTTACACTGTACCGGGAGAGACCAGTACCAACGCGGTGGCCATCTCGGACGGAAACAACGTTTGGCATATCGAGGAAAACGGCGAGGTGGTGGATGGTCAGACGCCGCCGGACACCAAGTTGGATTGGACTTGTTTGGGATTGAGCTGCGCGACAACCAGGACAAAGATGTCCGCGGTGGGTGGAATGGTGCAATGTAATGAGGGGAACCTCAACGGGGACTCGGACCAGGTCGAGAAATACGGCTCGGGAGGCGTCTCCGCTACCGGTTCCCCAGCCCTTTGGAGCGGCCCCCCCGGTATTTTGGAATGCGGGCCGAAGGATTCGGCCAGGAATTACGACCTTGGAACGAACTTCCAAGGCGGAGCCACCACCATGGAATGGGGTTTGTACATTGGCACCCAAACCGCCAAATCGACTTTTTGGCAGCAGGCCGTAGCGGCTGAGTATCAATGTAACCCGACCCAGCAATGTTCCGTGACCACGACCTTTAACGGAACCGGCGGACCGCCATTCGGATGGCAAAACGGGACCGTGCCTTATGATGAAGGAACTTGGGGCCAAAGCGGCGGATCGATCTCATTGCAAACCTGCTGCAGCCACGGCTCAATCAATAACTTCCTGGTCAACAACACGGTCAACAGCGCCCCTGGAACCCTGCAGGTCTCCATGTGCCAGCCGGTGGACGGCAGCACCTTCGGCGGATTGGTGTTTGGATACGATCCCACAACGGGAAATGGATATGGAATCCAGTTCTTCAACAACGGCGCGGGAAATCCCGGAACGCTTTATTGGATGAAATACACGGGCGGGGTTTCTTCCACGGTAACGACTACATCCTTGGCGGCAGGAGCATTGAACGGCTGTCCTTTCTGGGTGGAAGTGGATGTCAACGCCTCCTGCCAATACGCCGTCAAGATCGCCACCAGTCAAGCGGGGTTAGCCGCGGCATCGGTGGTGGCCACCTATTCAGGCCCAGGCGCCTGTTCCAGCGGATACATGGGCCTTACCCAGTGGAACAACACGAAGGCCACCTTCCAAAAATTCCAATTCACAGGCAATTGCCCGCCGACCCCCACTCCGACTAAAACCTTCACGGCCACCGCCACTTTGACCAGTACCTCAACGGCGACTAAAACCTCGACCAGCACCTCCACGTCCACTTCCACCTCCACCAGTACTTCGACTTCTACCTCGACGAGTACTTCGACCAAAACCTCCACCGCCACTTCGACAAGCACTTCGACCTCCACCAGCACGTCCACTTCCACCTCCACCAGTACGGCCACCGCCACTGCGACGGCCACCTCGACTTCAACCTCTACCTCCACCAAAACTTCCACCAGCACATCGACTTCAACCAGCACTTCAACCTCGACCAGTACCTCCACGAGCACCTCAACCTCCACCAATACCGCTACCTCGACTTCCACCAAAACGAATACCTCGACGAACACCTCGACCGCCACCAACACGAATACGGGAACGACCTCTCCCACCAACACCGCGACGAATACCAATACCGTGACCAACACGAACACGGTGACCAATACGAGGACGCCG
>CAZUXW010000159.1:0-2167 GCA_964624625.1 uncultured bacterium | reverse complement strand
CTTGGTCGTTGCTGGCCCATTGCCATATGCCGATTCCTTCCGTGCAATGCTTTTCAGCCGCGACCATGTCCAGCCATTGAGGAAGCGCGTGCTTCCCCGCGACCACCACGTTCACGTAGTGACGGCTTCGCAAGCAGTGGTCAAAAACCGAAAGAAGGCAGTTGGCGTCGGGCGGAAGGTAAACACGGACGATGTCCGCCTTTTTGTTCACCACATGGTCGAGGAACCCTGGGTCTTGGTGGGTAAACCCATTGTGATCCTGTTGCCAGACGTGGGAGGCTAGCAAATAGTTCAGGGACGCGATCTTCCTCCGCCAAGGCAATTCAGCGGTGATCTTCAGCCACTTGGCGTGCTGGTTGAACATCGAATCAATAATATGGATGAAGGCCTCGTAACAATTGAAAAGTCCGTGCCGTCCCGTGAGCAGATAACCCTCCAGCCAGCCCTCCGACTGGTGCTCGCTCAGCATCGAATCCAGCACACGCCCTGCTGGGGCGAGGAACTCATCATTCTTGTCGGTTCGGGCGTCCCACTGACGATTGGTTTCCTCAAAGACCGCGCCAAGAAGATTCGAGAGAGTTTCATCCGGCCCAAAGACACGAAAGTTTTTTTGATCCTCATTTAGCTTCGCCACATCCCGAAGAAACTTGCCCAGCACCATCGTATCCTGGCCATTGACGGCCCCGGGCGTCGGCACCTTAAGGGCGTAGTCGCGGAAGTCCGGCATCCGCAGGTCGCGAAGAAGCAACCCTCCGTTAGCGTGGGGGTTTGCTCCCATCCGCCGATCGCCCTTGGGTGCTAACTCGGCCAATTCCGGCATGAGACAGCCGTTTTTGTCGAAAAGTTCCTCCGGTTTGTAACTCTTCATCCAACTTTCGAGTTGCGGCAAATGATCGGGATGCGAGTTATCCACCAGGATCGGGACCTGGTGCGACCGGAAGGTACCCTCCACTTGGAGGCCATCGACGGTTTTCGGCCCCGTCCATCCCTTGGGCGACCTGAGGACGATCATGGGCCAGCGGGGCCTGACGCTATTGTTCTTAGTCCGCGCCCCTTCCTGGATTTGACGGATGTCCTCGACCGCCTTTTCCAAGACAGAAGCCATGAGCTGGTGCATCTTTTCCGGGTCATCTCCCTCCACAAAATAGGGGTTCCAACCGCATCCCCGGAAAAATTGCTCTAATTCATCTGGTTCGATCCGGGCCAAAACGGTCGGATTGCTGATCTTGTAGCCGTTTAGATGCAGGATGGGAAGGACCGCCCCGTCCGCGGCTGGATTGAGGAACTTATTGGACTGCCAGGCGGTGGCCAAGGGACCCGTTTCAGCCTCGCCATCCCCGATGACGCAGGCGACGATCAGGCCGGGATTGTCGAAAGCGGCCCCGAAGGCGTGGCTGAGCGAGTACCCCAACTCGCCGCCTTCGTGAATCGACCCCGGAGTCGTGGGGGCCACGTGGCTGGAAATACCACCCGGAAAAGAAAATTGTTTAAAGAGCTTCTTCAATCCGGCTTCGTCCTGGCTGATGTTGGCGTAAATTTCGCTATAAGTGCCTTCAAGATAGGTATTCGCCACGAGCGCCGGACCGCCGTGGCCTGGACCAGCGATATAGAACATATCCTGGTCATATTTTTTAATGACCCGGTTCAGGTGAACATAAATAAAGTTCTGGCCCGGCGTCGTGCCCCAATGCCCCACCACCAACGGCTTCACATGGGACATTTTCAGCGGTTCTTTCAACAGCGGATTGTCATAGAGATATATCTGGCCGACTGACAAGTAATTGGCAGCCCGCCAATAGGCGTCCATCTTGTGTAACAGTTCAGGAGTAAGTGTGTTTGTTTTCATAAAATTCCCTTTTTCAAGTGATCCTCAAATATCCGACGATGCAGCAATGGAGAGGCCTGACGAAATGCGAGGGTTTGGTAATGCCGTCCCCCGTCGGGGTTCCAATGGACATGGACGCGTAGCCTTCTCCCAATCCCAGGCCGTAGAGAGTCGGAGCGTTTTGAACGTAAATGGAACATTGCATCCGCCGACCCATCCGAGTCAGGTTTCCTATATTCGTCGAGTACATGGCCGCGGAGTGGTGGTTTCCCGCCTCGACGCCATAGGCCAATTCGATGGCGGAATCCACATCCTTCGCGAAAGTAACGGGAAGTACCGGCA
>CAZUXW010000158.1:0-2316 GCA_964624625.1 uncultured bacterium | reverse complement strand
CCCTTTTCCGCCATGGCGAAAGAAGCCAAAACCATCGCCTCAATCCAGGCCCAATTGTCCTTCACTTTATGGTTGAGGACTCCATTGATCAGGACATAATCCCATTTTTCACTGGTTGGATTTTTGAGAATGTCCCGTTTTTCAAATGGAACCCCCGGAAAACGGCGGCTGGCTTTGCGGACCATCAGTTCCAGGATATCTATCCCCTTATATTCACCGGCCCAGCCCTTGGTCTTGAGGAACCCATAAAGGCATCCCAAGCCGCATCCCAAATCCAATATTTTTCGCCCCCCGAGTTCGCCTATCCCCGTTAAAGCCTGAAATCGGGCTTCTTGGTTTTGGCGGGAACGCCAGCCGACTTGGTTTTCAGGAAGATCATAACGAAGGGACCGGACAAAATAAAAAAACCAGAGAAACAGCCGGTCGAACCAACTCACGGGATTGGACAAGGGCTAGACCCTTTCGGCGAGAGCCGCTCCATGGCGGGCGCCGGTAACCTTGACCCGAGCTTCTCGTCCCAACGATTCCTCCAAGCCTGGAAAAAGAACCCTTAAACCCTGGTCCGTGAGGCCGGCTTGGAATTCCCCGTTATGGCGCTCCACGATCACCCGGAAAATTTGCCCCGCCGCATTTTCCGCGGACCGGGCCAGGCATTCCTTTTTGACCTCCAGAAGCCTTTTCATCCTTTCACGGGTCACCGAAGACGGGACTTTCGGGGTCATTTTTTCTCCCGGAGTGTCAGGCCTATCCGAATAGGGGAAGGGATGAAAATCCACAAAACCAAACTCTCTAATCCGGTCCAAGGTATTTTGGAAGGCCTCGTCTGTCTCGCCGGGAAAACCCGCGATCACGTCCGAAGTCAGTCCCAACTCCGGGACAGCCGCCCTGATCTTCAGCACCGTTTCCCTGTAACGCTCTAGGCTGTAGGGCCTTCTCATAGCCTTCAACAATTCCCCATCCCCGCTTTGGAGGGGCAGGTGAAGGTGGGCGCAAAGGCCTTGGTTGGATTTCCAAAGCGGCAAGAGGGCGTCCTCAAAATCCGCCACCGCGTAGGAGGAAAGGCGCACCCTTTGGACGCCCGAAATCGCGAGAAGTTTTTCAATCACGGGAGCGAGGCGTGGTTCGGAAGAGGATCGACCCCAATCCCGACCGTAAGAAGAAAGCTGGATACCGGCCAAGACCAGTTCCTTGACCCCCTTTTCGGCGAGCCTTCTGCCCTCTTCGATAATGTCAGCCTCCGGCCTGGAAATCATCTCGCCCCTTACCCGGGGTATCAAACAGAAGGAACAGCCGAAGTTACAGCCGTCCTGGACCTTGATCGTGGCGCGCTGGTGCCCGTCAAAGCGGGAAATACCGGCGCCCCAAGGCGAAGATGAAAAGTGAAAACGTGGAAAAGGAGCAAGGGTTGAATCAAAGCCTGGATAACTTTTAATGATTTTTTGAAGGAGCAGGGATTTTTCGGTATTTCCCACCACCAAGTCAACCCCAGCGAGGGCCGCCACTTCCTCCGGCCGGTCTTGCGCCAAACAGCCAGTCACTACCACGAAGGAGCCGGGGTTTTTCGCCTTGGCCCGCCGGACCAATTGCTTGCCCTCCGAATCCGCCGCCGCCGTGACGGTACAGGTGTTGATCACATAGATATCAGCCGGCTCCTCAAACCCGACCGTGGACAGGGAGGCTTTTTCCATCTGTTCCTTCATGGCCTGGGTGTCATATTGGTTCACCCGGCAGCCCAGGGTCGTGAAAGCGATGGTTGTCTTGTTCATATCGTCGTCCCAATAACGTCCGACGCGAAGACAAGAAGACTCAAAGAAAATCTTAAATCCGTTGCCGACTTATTTGTCCGTTGCATCACTATCCGTCCTTAGAGGCTTCGTGTCTCCGTGTTGGCTTTTTTTGTTGGTGATGTCAACATCCACATTGAAGGGCGCCGTCGCCACAATCCTGAAAGAATGGGCCCAAGCGTCCTCAATCCAATGGGAGCGGATCTCGAAATCAAATATAACACCGGGGTCCAGAGCAACCGAGTAGCGGATGCCCGCCTCCTCATAATTACGGTCGCTCTTGTAAAAAACGCCGTCGTAGCCGAAGGAATTGTAGTTACCGTCCCCCTCCTCCGACATGAAATCCTTCCCCACCCAGGCAATGCCGAAGGCTTCCCAATGGTCGAGGGGCGAGAATGTTCCTTTGGCGTAAAAACCCGCGCCGTTGACAGGGCCGGGATAGGCGGGACGGGCCGTATCGTTGCTCAAGAGACCGAATGCTTCCAGGGAACTTTTTCCCAATAACGGGATTTGGGACTCCAGAATGAGTCCC
>CAZUXW010000157.1:0-2348 GCA_964624625.1 uncultured bacterium | reverse complement strand
CTTTACACGCAGGGGGTCACAGGTTCAAATCCTGTTTCGCCCACCAATCTTCGCCGTCTATTTTAAGGTCATTAAAGTCAGCCAAAGTTTTCCCCCTTCGCACTGGAGAAGGGAGGCTGGTCTTGACCTTGTCTGTTGCGCTTGGCAAGGCAACTTCCGCTTCCTTGCTCATGATTTTCATTCGTATTTCCTAAATGCGGGGAACCAACCGATGGGAAGGGCCCCGAAAAACGGGGGGGCCGGAGCTCAAGGAAGGCCTTGGCAGCCAGGTTATTTTCCTTGATCTTGTTTTCACGTTTAAAATCCCCGTGATTCACCGGCTGAGGTTATAAAAAAAACTAGGTCAAATTTTGGAAATATTTGGATAAGTGTGGTTAAATAGACAAGAACAACTTTCAACAACCGCTTGATTGAAGTTAAGCCAAAGGGAACCGAGTGCCGTCAAAATCCTCCAATCGAACGACTCTTTCAGCCCGACCGGGAACTATGATTGGCCGCGGCTTTTTTTATGCGTTTAAACTCACAACGTTTTTAACGTCGCTGCTGGTTTGCGCTTTTTCCCCCCAACGTTCCTCCGCGATGCCTCCCTTATTGACCGTTTCCGGCACCTCCATTCATGGCGGGGCCTGCGCCGTCACTCTGCGCGGCGTCAACCTCCCCAGCTTGGAATGGGGCGTGGGAGAAGGCGCCCCGAATGGCGCGGGAGGGAGCTACCTGTCCTCGGTTGACTATTTGATCAGCACTTGGAAAGTTAATATCATCCGGGTTCCCTTGAACCAGGGTTATTGGAACAACTTCCAATATTCCTACCGCCAATTGGTGGATGACATCGTCGCGGACTGCAACAGCAAGAACGTTTACGTCATTTTGGACCTGCATCTATTAAATCAAAACGACGTGGTCCAGCAAGCCATGCCGAACGCCTTGAGCACGGCTTTTTGGAACAACGTGGCGACCCGCTATAAGTCGAATCCCGGCGTTCTTTTCGGTTTATATAATGAACCCTTCCCGGCGGACTTTACCACTTGGACCAATGGTTCGGGCGGTCCCGGCATACCGACCTTGCTTTCCACGGTTCGGACCGCGGAAGCGGGAGGCGTCACCCATATTTGTTTGGAAGGCGGAATCGACTACGCCTCGAATTTTATCGGAATCCCGGCCCCGACCGACGCCAACATTGTCTATGACGAGCATTATTATCCCGCCAAGAGCCAATCCAATTGTCCCAACACCTTGACCAGGCCGGTTTTTTTCGGGGAGTTCGGGCCCTTGAACCTGGGGGATGACGGAGGCAATTTCGATAACAACCAGGCGATCCCCTGGATCAACACCCGCGGCGGCTGCGGAACCGCATGGGCTTTCCACCCGACCGCAAGTCCCTCCTTGATTACGGGCTGGTCCGGCTATCCCAGGACGACTTATCACGGAAATCCTGTTTTCACCTGGATCACGGGCTTGGCCGCCAATGGCTGCGGTGTCGGGCCGACCGCCGCGACTCCCGTTCCCTTGACCGCGACTCCCGTGGCGGGATCCTGCTTCATGGTCGATACCTTGGAGGACGATAATCTCAACAACGCCACCAACGGCATGTGGTTCACCTTCCGCTGGACGAGCGTGAGCGGCGCCGCGGTGATGCCTTGGGCCGCGACCCAGAGCTGCCCGGATGGAACGCCCTGCCCCACGATCGTCGATAACTCGGCGACCGGATCGGGATCCGTCGGCGGAAGCCTCATTGCCGCCCACGTGATTGGAAGCTACAGCAATAACGGCCCCACGACCTACGCGGGATTCGCCATCGGTACCGAGCTGGCTCCCGGCTATACCAATCTCACAACGATGACCTTGATCTCCTTTGACGTCAAAAGCTCCCAGGCGGGAGTGACGCTTCGCTGCAACGCGGCCAATCCGAAGATTTCCTACGGTCCCGTCACCTACCAGGGCTCCGCATTCCCCGGCAGCGGCGGGGGAACGGACAACCAATATGGATTCAACTTTATCGTTCCCGCCGCCAATACCTGGATGCACGTGACCCGCACCACGAACGCCTTCGAATGCGGCGACTGGGGAGCTAACTCCTGCCCGCCTCCCATTCCCCGCGGGCAAACCTCGACCTTCATCACCCAGGCCCAGGCCTTGACCCAGATTCTCTCCTTGCAGTGGGAAACGCAGGGTTCTCCCGCGACCTTCGGTTTTTGGGTTGATAACGTCTGCTTGACGGGTCCCGCCTTCTTGACCGCGACGCCTTCGGCCGTCGTCGCAGCGACCGCGACTCCCACGAGGACTCCAACCCCTTCCCCCACGAATACCGTGGCCAATACCGCGACCAGGACCGCCACCCCGACTCCCTC
>CAZUXW010000156.1:0-2360 GCA_964624625.1 uncultured bacterium | reverse complement strand
ACATCTTCGAGTCCCACAGCCAGCCGGGGGGGCTCTGCACTTCCTGGAAAAAGGGCGACGACTACACCATCGACGGCTGCATCCAATGGCTGGTGGGGACGGCGCCCCACAGCGGGTTCCACAAGGGTTGGTTGGAAGTGGGGGCCATGCAGGGACGGACCTTCATCCAACACGATTTCTTCACTTCCTTCGAATCCCCCAATGGGAAACGGGTCTACCTCTATTCCAACGTGGACAAGCTCGAAGGCCACCTGCTGGATTTCTCGCCCCCGGACACCAAACTCATCCGTTCCATGTGCGCGAACATCCGCTTCTTCGCCAAGGTGGACGCCAAGCAATGGACCTTGAAAGACCTGTTCCTGGCCCCGGCCTACATTTTGAATTTGATCCGCGCCTTCCGGACCAAAACCCCGGACTTCGCCAAAAAATTCAAGGATCCTTTTTTACGGGAAGTCTTCAACCTGGCAGGGATGGAAAAATTTCCCATCGCGATTTTATTCATCACCCTCGCTTGGCACCATAACCAGAACGGCGGATACCCCGTCGGGGGTTCGCTGGCCTTCGCCCGCGCCATCGAGAAACGCTTCCTCGACTTGGGTGGAAGGATCCATTACCTGTCCCAGGTGGAACGCATCCTCGTCCAGGAAAACAGGGCCGTGGGGATCAGGCTCCACGACGGAACCGAGCGTCCATTCGACCGGGTCATTTCCGCCGCCGACGGCCACCTGACATTCGAACACTTGCTGGCCGGGAGCTACAACCACGAGAAACTTTACCGGCGGTTCTTAAAATTGGAGCCCTTCAAGTCCATGGTGATGGTGTCCTTCGGCGTTCGCCGGGACATGACCGAGGAACCCCATTTCCTCTTTGCCCCCCTCAAGGAAGCCTGGGTTGTGGCGGGGGAACAACAGAAGCACCTATCCATCCGTCACTATGGCTACGACCCCACCCTCGCCCCTCCGGGACGGACCATCCTTCAGGTCGGAATCGCCGGGGGCTACGACCATTGGAAAAAGCTGCATGAGGACAGGCCCCGCTATGACGAGGAAAAACAGGCCTTGGCCCAAAAGATACTTTCCTTATTGGAAGAAAGATATCCCGGCATTTCGAAGCAAGTCGAGGTGGTCGACGTGGCCACCCCCGTGACTTTCGAACGTTACACCCACAATTGGAGGGGCTCCATTGAGGGCTGGCTCCCTGATTTTAATTCCATGATGAACCCCCTTCCCAAGACTTTAAAAAGCCTGAAGGGCCTTTATTTCGCCGGCCAATGGGTCCAGCCAGGCGGCGGCTTACCGACTTGCCTGATGACGGGAAGAGGGATCATCAAAACCATTTGCAAGGAAGATGGCAGGCGGTTTACCGCAAGCCAACCGGAACCTCCCCTGCCCTTGGGACTGAACCCCGCCTCCCCCGCCAAGGGCGCCGCCGAGGAAAAGTTAAAAACCACCGAAAACAAAAGCAAGTCAGTTAGCCACAGATGAACGGGATGAACCCGGATGGCGAAAATCCGGATTAAAACAATATTATTACCTTACAGAATCAGTGTTCATTCGTGGTTAACCGACTCTTTTCTCCGACTTCTTTCCCGCTACCAAAACGAGAAACGTCCGCATCGTTTTGATGCATGAAACGATGGGGAGGCCCATGATTGTCTTGGTTTCTTTGGGCCCGCTTCTTGCTCTACTACAACTCCTTATCAAAGACAAACAGGGCCGTTAGCCCCCGGGCTCGGCCCTACACTTTCTTAGGAGGCTTTATGAAGAAAATTCTCGCGTTAAGTTTTTATTCGATACTTCCGGCGTTCTTGGCCGCTTCAAACATGGGTTGCATGGCGCATGGCAGGGTCGTCGAGGTCAGGGCCGTTGAGGTTCATGACGAGAAATGGCATTACGAACATGACCATGATTACAACTGGAAGCTTTTGCACCACTACGACGGCCCGGAAACACACGTTTCGACCGTGACGGTCATTCACGAGGAGAAGTAGCGCGTTTCTCTTGTCTTAGTCCGCCATTCTTGCCTTAACCCCTCACCTCACCAGGACGAAAGCCCGTTTGCTTCAGGGCCCGGCCCCAATTTTTCAGGAGGCTTTATGAAGAAGATTTTGACGTTTGGTTTTGTCTCGTTTCTCTTAACCATGGTGCTCATGGGTTGCATGGTGCGGACCCGAAACGGGACCGTCGTAGGCATCGGCGTGGTTCACGATGAAAGATGGCATTACGACAACGATTATGACGATAACTGGCGCAGCCGCCATCCCTATCACACGGGGATTTTTGTCGTGGCACATGACGATCGCTGGCATTACGACAACGATTATGACGACAATTGGCGCAGCCATCATCCCTGGCACGGCC
>CAZUXW010000155.1:0-2465 GCA_964624625.1 uncultured bacterium | reverse complement strand
TGGCCTGAAACCGCAGTTAAGGTGGGGGTCGGCGTCGAAGTAAAGGTCGCGGTCGACCCGGGAGGGGTGTTGGTCGCCGTGAATGTCGCCGTAGGCAGCACGGCCGTAAAGGTTCGAGTCGGCGTTGGGGTCGATGTCGGAGGAACCGGAGTATTCGTTGGCGTTGGCGGTACCGTTGTATTTGTCCGTGTGGGCGTGGACGTTGAGGTTGGGGTACGGGTGGGTGTAACAGTCCATGTTGGGGTGGCGGTTGGTGTGTTGGTTCGGGTGAAGGTTGCTGTCGCCTGGGTTTGCACCGTAATCGTGAATAATTGGGTGGACTTCGAACCGCAGGTATTGGTGTAGGTCGCCGTGAAGCTGTTGGGGCCGGCGGTTAATGGAATGTTGTCAATCTCACGTGCGGTGGAATTAAACCCGTTGGGGCCGGTCCAGTTCCAGGAACCACCAGCCAAGGGCTGGGGACCTAAATTAACCGTGGCTGGGAGCGAAGACACCGTGACGCCGCTAACCTGATTCCAGGCCGCTCCGTTGACTTGGATATTAGGTGAAATTGCGGTCGGTGAGCAGGATGTTGGAGTAAAGGTGGGCGTGGGGTTGGAACCGTTGCCCGGCGGAACGACAAGTAGAAGCATTTCGTTCGGTTGGAGATTGACAGTAAAAGTTGAACCAGTGGCTTGGGATGTTCCGGCAATAGAGGCGATATTGGAAGGCGAAGGATTTACATTCCCGTTGATTTGGAGGCCGGAGGCTTCTTGTGGCGCTCCCGTGGAGGAGGAACCGGAGGGGAGCATGACCCACGCCTTTCCCGAGGAAGCGGGGTTAAACCCGGATATCGAAATGTTCGCGGTCTGGCTGTTGGTCGGATGGTTGTTGGCGATGAAAAGGGTCAGATTACCCGAAGCGTCGGTGGCGGCGTAGGAACGGACCGTAGCGGCGCTGCTGGAGCAGTTGACCATATTCTTTCCAAATTTTCCCGACAACATCGGATATACGTAATAGTTTGGAAAGGGAACGTCCGTGGTGGTGTTGATGAACCCGAAATCGGGGGAGCCGCCATTTTTGGTGGCCCAGAGGTTGCAGCCAATCCAGCCGTTTTTGGCCGATTCCATCATCCATTCGGAACAGAACAGCGCGTTGACATACTCGTTCATCAGGATGCTCAGACCGTTGTTGATGTTGAACTCGTCGTTGTAATATTTGATTTGGCCCACGTAGGAACTCCCCATGTATTGGGACACAATGGCATCCAAGCTGGTTTTAGAACTGCCGGGCAGGTTGAGGGCGGCCAGGGAATTGGCGTCAACGCTGGAACCAGTGCCCGAGGGGCCGGGGTATTGGTGGATGATAAGGTAATCGGGAACGATCCCGCCGTTTTTACAAGCGGTCAAAAGATTCGGCGTCCAGTTGCTGTAATCACCGGCGCCGGGAGAGGCCACAGCCCCAATGAGTATGGAGGAATCAGCGGCTTTCATCGCTTTGTAATAATCAACAAATTCCTGGCCGTAGGTCGTTCCATCGGTATGGCCTTGTTCCCAGCTCCCGTAGTCCTCGTTGCCCACATCCCAATATTTAGCTTTTGCTGAACCGCTGTTCGTTAAGTTCCAAGTAACCCAAGCCGCCGCCAAGCTGACCGCCTGGGCGTGGGTATTTTGAACCCCACACCAATTGCCAGCGAAATTTACGATTGGATGCATCACCCCGCCGAACTTCTGAAGGAATGAAACATATTGGGATGTCGTGATGTCGTAGCTAGCCTGACATTGGATATCGTTCCAATTGAGGATATCGGCCCAGGATCCTCCGGGCCAACGAATATTTCGACTCCCCGAAACCTGCATTGCCGTCACATAGGTGGCGTCGGAACCGTTATTCGTGCCCACCCAAGGGGCCATGTTGTTCCCATAAATTTCGGAAGGAATGGTATGGAGGAACGAGGAGACGTTCACCGTAATGTTGGTTTGGGCCAGGAGGGTTGAAGGAAATTGCAGGCAGCCCAACAACATCAAACCCAACAGGGCCTTTTTAATTGATTTCATTTCCTCAGCTCCTTCAAGCAGTTTGAACCGCCGGAGTTCCCTCCGGCGGCCATTCAACCCTTCGAGATCCTAATCAATTTGATTTGATCCTTTTAATGTACGACGACGACCTTGCCGGTGAATTGATCGGTAGCGCTTCCATCTTGGATCTGAACCGAATAAACATACAACCCGCTGGCAACTGAGGAACCAGCCTGGTCCTCCAGGAGCCAATCGAAATTATTTTTACCGGTGCTCCCTTGAAACATGGTTTGGTACACCTTCTCCCCCGTCACGGCAAAGAGCCTTAATTGGATTTCGCCCGGTTGTCCCAGAGTCATCTGGAACTGAATGGGAGATCCGTTCCTCGACGTGTTCGGCGCGGCCACTACCCTGGCAGCGGTTGCTTGGGAAACGCTTGGCGCTCCCGACAAGAGCATCGCCGAGGCC
>CAZUXW010000154.1:0-2494 GCA_964624625.1 uncultured bacterium | reverse complement strand
TGGGAGTCGTCACGCCCTTGACCACGTAGATGTCCCCTGCCGCCATCCCCCCGTTACCCGCTCCGGCGACCGCCGCCCTAGCCTCTTGGGTCGAGGAGTAAAAAACGGCGCTATCCGAAACCGTTGGGAAATTGACGAGGTCCCCATTGCCCAGGTAGGCGAACTTGACGGAGGATCCAAGGGCGACTTTGCCCGCGATGCTGGGAACCAAAGGATTCCCCGCGGTTAAATATTCCGAGCCGGAAACGCTGTCATAAGCCGCCTGGATGTCGCCCGTTCCGTCGCTGGTAAAGTTACCGTTATCAAAACTATATCCGTTAGGGAAACTAAAATTATCCGTGCAAACCTCATATCCGTAATCGGCTAATCCGGAGAAATAGCTTCCCGGGTAATAACAGTAGTAACCGTTGTAGTCAAAGTCCTCCATGTTGAGGGTGAAGTTGGTCGTGCCCTGAACCATCACCCGGTCCGCCCCGGCGAATTCCGGATATTCCTGGGGACCCGACGTGGCCTTCGTCGCGACGCTGGGAGCGACGGAGCATGAGCAGGAGGTATAAACTTGGAACCATTCGGCCGCGACCAGCCAATTGCCTCCCTTGGGCAGGGGGATGACAACGTTTCCAAGGTCCGAGCCGCTGTTGAAATCAACCGTTCCCCTGATGGGAGCGGCTCCTTCCGTCACTAAGCAATACTTGAGCCGGCCCGAGCTGTAATCGGGAAGCGTATTCTTGCCCCTGGCAGCCTTCCCGGCCTTGGGGCTGGGGGCGGTCAGGAGAAACTTGGGGAGCGACAGCCTTAAAGCCGCCTGGCTGGCGGCGGGGATGACAGGGCTATCGGATTTGTTGCAGCCTGACATGACTCCCAAAAGTATCGCGTAACCCACCAACGGAATGAAATATTTTTTTCTCAAGGCAATGCTCCTTATAAATGAAATGCTGGTTACCACTTGATCCCCACATTCGTGCCCAAAGTGAAGCGATGATAATTGATCGTCTCATGGTTTTGGCCCATGTCGTCGTTTGCGATGAAATGATAGAGTCCGGCGACGTTCCAGAAGGTTGATTTATCCAATTGGAAGGTGACACTTTGCTCAACGCCGAAAAGGTTTCCGCCGCCCTGGTAGAGGCCAGTATCGGCGAAGGAATAGCCGTTCTTGAAAACCCTTTTCCAAATCAAGCCCGATTCCATGGTCATGTCCTGGCCCGCCACGTAGCCCAGGATGGGGTGGATTTCCAAACGGTCGCCTAAAAAGGAACCCGGGCTTTCAATCAGCGTACCGGAAGGGACAAAGAGATCGGCCTGCCAGCCCTTGTTGTAAAGGGTGTAGGAAGCGTTTACCACGAGCTTATCGCTCCCCATCTTGCTGACCCATTGGGTGGAAAAGATGGAGCTTTGGCCCGCCACGAAATCCTCGGAAGGATCCGCATTGACCGATTCCAAGGGGAAGGTATGGGCCGCGCGGAAGCCCAAGGCGTCCGCCCCCGTCATTTTGAAGGCCACCGCGCCGGTGACTATCAAGGTATCCCCGGGATAATAGGATCCAAAACCGACGAGACCCGTGTCATAGGTGCTGGTGGCGACATAACCCATCCCCAAGGACGACTCATAACCAGGGTTGACGGAGGTCATGGAGTAAAAGAGGTTCATCCCCCAGCCCCGGCCATGGTAAAAGCTCGGCTCGAATACGTAAGGAATCGACCCGGATTGTTCCTGGCGCGCTTCCCAGGACGGGTCGCCGGTGGGAATGTTGATGTTTCCGTCGATTTGCGACTTTAAGGATTCGCCCAAGTCGAACCTATAGCTCATCCCGACATCGCTGTCCGAGAGCTTGCTGGCCGAAAAGTCCGAGCCAATGTAGCCTTTGGCTGGGACATCGTTCTGCCGGTAATCCCCCGCCACAAAGGCCGTGCCCAGGCGGAAAGCAAAATTCGGACGGATAAAACTGTAGGTAATGGGAAAGCGATTTTCGTATCCGTTTTGAACAGAATCGCTCATCCAACCATCAAACACATAACCAGTTTGAATTTGCTGCTCATCCGCCCTGGCCGGGGCTGAGACGGCCATCCCCAAGGCCAGCACCATCAATCCCAAAGCGATTTGGATTTTACGGGTCATTTCATTTCCTTTATTTAGTGTTTTCATGCTTCACGACCTCACAATTAGGGTAAATACTGGGGAAAGTTCAACTGCAGGAACAAGGCTTGGTTCTCGTAGCCGCCCATACCGGCTGAATTGTCGTCTCCGACCTTGCCGACCAAATCACCCGCGCCGCCGGTCAGGCTCGTGAGCCCGCCGTTGAAATCGTCCGTCTCGTTTCCGTCGAATCCATAGAAGGGGTTCGAGCCGTTGAATCCCTGTGTGTTGCCCTGGCCATTCCCGTTGTCAGGGTCATCCGAATGGCCGTGGGTAAAGTGGTGTTCTTCCCCGCCGTGGAGGACGAAAGTTTTCCCGTCGCCGGTGGCCCAAACGGTCCCGTCAAAGACCACCACGTCGA
>CAZUXW010000153.1:0-2515 GCA_964624625.1 uncultured bacterium | reverse complement strand
TTGAATATCCTTTCGGAGGAAGAAAATGCTTAAGTGGGGCCGGCGCATCATCCTGTTCGTTCTAACCAACCTTTTAGTCGTATTCACCATCAATATCGTCCTGAGCCTCCTGGGCGTCCAACCTTACCTGGCACAGCGCGGCATCGACTACCAATCCCTCCTGGTTTTCTGCGTGATCTGGGGTTTTGGCGGGGCCTTTATTTCCCTCGCCATCTCCCGCATGACCGCCAAGTGGTTCATGGGAGTCCAGGTCATTAACCCGGAGAACCCGGGCGGGGCCTCGGAACGCTGGCTGGTGGATACGGTCCACCGCTTGGCCCGCAACGCCGGATTGGAAACCATGCCGGAGGTCGGGATATATGAAAGCCCGGACGCCAACGCATTTGCCACGGGACCTACCCGAGACAGCGCTTTGGTGGCTGTTTCCAGCGGATTATTTCAACGCATGGAAAAGGATGAGATTGAGGGAGTTTTGGGCCATGAGATCACCCACGTGGCCAACGGCGACATGGTCACCATGACTTTGCTCCAGGGCGTCATCAACGCCTTCGTGATGTTCCTTTCCCGCGTCATCGCTTTCGCGCTGACCCAGGGCCGCCGGGATGACAACCGGGGCGGTTCCTTCATGATGCAATATATGCTCATCATGGTCCTCCAGATGGCTTTTGGTATGCTGGGGATGATTCCCTTGATGGCTTTTTCCAGGTGGCGGGAATTCCGCGCCGACGCGGGCGGGGCCAAACTGGCGGGAAAAACTAAAATGATCAACGCACTGAAAGCCCTGCAGGGATTGAAGCCCATGCCGGCCGGCAACGAGCCGGCCTCGGTGAAAACCTTGAAGATTTTCGGGACTCCCGGGGTCTTGTTCGCCAGCCATCCGCCCCTGGAAGAACGCATCGCGCGGCTCCAGAACGCGACGTTGTCATCGGTCGTCACTGAATAAGAAGGGTGCCAGGGCCAAGGTCCAGGTTCCAGTTATGGCTTCAATAAAAAAAGACGTCCCGACATTCGGGACGTCTTTTGTGTTTAGGGCCAGTTTACGGGAATGGAATTTGGATAAAACAGTGATCCGACTTTTTGGTAATGGATCTTGAGGGGATTCAACTGCCCGCCTTTGAGGCTATTGACATGAAGACTTTCCCAAACGAATTTGCTTTGATCTCCGATCCGCTTGGCTTGTTTCCAGTAGGCATTTCCTTTGGCGGGATAATATTTTAACCACTCCACTTCCGCGAATCCCAACAGAGTGTAAATTCTTCCCCTCGTGTCGCCGGTTGTTTTAAATAGGGCGTCGGCTTTCTTAAAGGCCGACCAGGCTGGTCCATAGATCCCCATCATCTTGTAGGTTGTCCCGATGGACCAAAGGGTGTAGGCGTAGCTGACCCTGTCCCCGATGGTGCCGTAGAGTTTTTCGGCTTTCTGGTAGAAGGGGAGGGCCTGTTTAAAACGTCCCGCCATGCGCTGGACATTGCCGAGGCCGCAGTAGGAATAGGCGATCCCGAAGGTATCCCCGCGGTGCCTCATGTCATGGTTGGCCTTGCCGTAAAATTTCCCCGATTCGGCGTAACGGCCCAACATGCGGAAGATGCCGCCCAGGGCGCAATAGGTGTAGGAAACGCCTTCTGGATTTTTCAGGGCCTTGAACATCCTTAGGGCAATTTGAAGTTCCTTTAAGCCGCCCTTCATGTCTCCCGCGATTCGTAGGGTTCCACCTAAGGCCCAGTGGACGAAAGCCTCGCCCTGGGGGTCTTTATCCCTTTTGTAAGAAGCCAAAGCTTTTTTTAGTTCCCGCAGAGCTTCTATTGGTCTCCCCACGGCCCTGGCGGCCAAGGCCCAGCCCACTTGGGCGTCCACCCTTGCGGCGGGATCAATGTTTTTGAGCAGTTGGGAGGCTGATTGGTAATGTTTCAGAGAATCCACGAAGTAGCCTTGGATTCGCTCCACGTCCGCTAACCCCAAGAGAGCTTCGGCCTTCTCCACTGGTTCCAGGGATTGATGAAGAAGGTTTTTATAGATCTTTTGGGCCTTTTTGAATTGGGAGTTTTGGCGGGCCATTTCGGCTTGTTCAAAGAGGGAATTCATGCGGAAATTCTAACTTGTCCACAGCTCTTGGCGGAAAAATTTAGCCCCGTTGTGGATGAAGTAAAAGGTTAAAGAAAGCTCGAGAGTCAAATTGTGGATAACTAAGAAATGAGGGCTAAAACAACACAATATAGTGATGTGTTACAAATATGTAGATACGTTAATGGTGTTGAATCAAGTTTTTCCCTTTGTTTTTCTAGTATCCATTTGGCATGAAACTCGCTTTAGTATTACTGGATTCGCGCTCCTGGTGGAGCGATTTTAATATAAGGAGAATAAGAGAGATGAAATTTCTTCTAAATTCATTCGAATGGTTGAAGAAAAAGTCAGTCGTCTTGGCAACGGCTGGACTTTTCTTCCTAGTGGCAGTATCCGCGATGGCCCAAGCCACGGCACCGGCCGCCGCGCCGGCGACGGTAGCGGCGGCAGCGCC
>CAZUXW010000152.1:0-2538 GCA_964624625.1 uncultured bacterium | reverse complement strand
AATCCTCCCTGACCTTTCCCGCCTACTTCATGATGGCGGCCGCCATGAACCCCTGCCTCTGCGGCTACTACACCGACCCCTCCCGTGAATGTACCTGTACGCCCCATCAGATCCAAAAATATTTGAGTAAAATCTCAGGACCGCTTTTGGACCGAATCGACCTGCACATCGAAGTTCCCTCCCTGAAGTGGAAAGAAATTTCCGGCACTGAATCAAGCGAAACTTCCGAGGCTATTCGGGAGAGGGTTTGTAAGGCCAGGGAGATCCAGCAAAAACGGTTTGAGGGCCAGGGAATCCACTGCAACGCCCAAATGACCACGGCCCAATTGAGAAAATACTGTTATCTGGACGAACCATCCCAATCGCTGTTAAAAACCGCCATGGAAAAATTTGGGCTATCCGCGCGGGCTTACGACCGGATCCTCAAGGTTGCCCGCACCATCGCGGACTTGGACGCCGAAATAAATGTCACGGCTTCTAATATTGCGGAGGCCATTCAATACCGGAACCTTGACCGAAGCGTTTGGAGAAACTGACACAACATGGTTGTCTATGACTCCTCCCCGTCGCAGACGATCATTTTCCAACAATTTTATTAGTCGCCCCAACTTTGATTAGAAGAAATAAAGGAATTACCGCCGCTTCATATTCGATGAACAGGTTTAAATTTAAAAATTTCGCTCACTTTTACTTTGGTTTTACGAAAAATAATTTTGCCCAAAGGTTATAAATAAAACGTCTGAAAAAAATGGCGAGAACAATCAGGGCAATCCCCTGGAGAATCAGGTAAATCTCCGAAGGGCCAAGCCACGATTCAAGAAGGTTCCATTGTTTGCCAAACAAATACCCCAACAGGATATAACCCGTGACGTAAACCACCGACCCTGCGAGATTGTAAAAAATAAAAACTCTCCACCGCATTTCCGCCATGCCGGCCAAAAGATTGGGCATAGGAGGAGGAATTAAGGCGATAAACCGCGCGATAAAGACCATCTTTGCGCCATAGCGTTTAAAAAATTGCTCCATCCACTCGAACTTTTCCGGCGTGAGATGCAACCAATGAATCTTTCTAAAATGGCTGTGGCCAAACCGCCTTCCCAACCAAAAAGCAATTTCTCCCGCCAGAACACAAGCGGTTATTCCCGCCGCTATGGGTCCCCCTGGCAAAATCCCTTTTTTCCCCAGGATAAATCCGGCCCCAAACAGGATTGGTTCTCCTGGTAAAGGAAAACCCATGCTGTTCAAAAAGGTGAGAATGAAGACAATCAAATTTTCATCCTGATGAAATTGCGGGAATAGTGAATGCGGCCAGCGGAGCATCTCCACCTCTCGTTCTTATTTATCAACCACGTGAGCCATTCAAAAGGGCTGCGAAAAAAGAGGCCGAGTTCTAACATTTAATACTTTCAAAATTTCAAGTCACTTGGATTGTTAGCCGCACGGATCCCTCCCCGATCAATTTCTTTGAAACCTCCTTGGGTAACGATCAATCCAACAACTTATTGAAATCGAAATATTGGATCAATTGAATATGAAAACCGCTCCATGGAAAGTCCGCATTTTTCAAGAGTGAGTTCATGACTGATCCAGAGGGCAAGGAGGGGGAACGTTCCAACTCGGTAATATTGTCCCATTCAAGGCCCAAACCAATGCCCGAATCGAAGGCGTATTCCAACCCCAAACCCTCGTTCGCGGCCCAGGCCGTTTCACCATGACCCAGGTCGAAATAATTCATCCCCGCGTCCAGGTAAGGACGGAAATTTTTTGACAACAGGTTCCAGCGAACCTCCATATCCCGCGGGAGATAACCGCGGTCGACACCGGCGGAGATCTCCCATTCCGGTTCGGGCAGCCAGATCATCTTGAAAGCATCCAAGTATGTCCCTAATTGTCCCGCGATGGCGAAGTTATGGTCCCGAATGGTGACAATCTCATGGGAATCATCGAAGAGGACATAATATTTTTCCCCGTTCTTTTCATAAGGATCGATCAGCCGTTGGCTGGTCGGCAATCCCTGGTGTAAGGAAAGGTACATGTCATTGATGACCCCGTTGATCTGGGAAAGACCATGGCAGATCCCGCAATCGAGGGAACTTTGGGTGGCGTCGATTGTGGTGATGCCCGGTAGGAGGACGGCCTTATCCCCACCCTGTCCCAATCGGGGCTTACCCTGGTGAAACGCCGAGGAAAGGACCAGCGCCTTATCCCGACCCGAGACGTAGAGGACCAGCTTTCCATCCATTGCTTCCTTCAGCTTTGGAAAATAGAGTTCCGTAAAATCTTGGGCATCGATATCGGGGGATATTAGGATCACGGCCCCCATTTTGGAAAGGTCTAGTCCCTGCCCCACCATCTCCATCAGGGATCGGATCAAAAGGTAGGCACCCATGCTGAAACCAACCAAATGTATCTTTCGACCCCGGGGCGAGCCGTCCAGGACCCTTTCGATGAATGCGGTCAGGTGGCCGATAGTTTCCGGACGGTTGACCATCGTTTGATCCGTTTTGTAATCGGTAATTGAAATGCTCCCCATGGAAG
>CAZUXW010000151.1:0-2544 GCA_964624625.1 uncultured bacterium | reverse complement strand
TTTATCATAAATAAAAAAGGCTCGGCTGGGGAGCCGGGCCTTTTTTATTTGATCACTTTTTAAAACAAACCGTTTCGGCACCTTCGAAATAATATTTTTTATTGGCTCAATTGGATGACACCGCAAGCAATCCTCGCGCCCGCATTCCCGGTGGGCTGGGTCTTTTCATCGTCCAATTTCTCATGGACAATGATAGCCCTGTCCACGATGGTATTTTCGCCCGACAACCGGATGATCTTATCCTTGAATTTAAATTTCGCTTCCCCGGTGGAGTCGGCGGAGATATTGCCGAGATCGCCCATATGGCTTTTCGCGCTGTTGGGAGGGCCATGTTCTTGTTTTGAGGGATTGAAATGCCCCCCTGCCGAAGTAGCATCTGGTGCTGAGCAATCACCTTTATCATGGATATGAAAACCATGCTTTCCCGGGGTTAATCCCGTGACATCGCCTTCCACCAGAACATAATGCTTCATTTGAGTGAACTTCACCCAACCGGCAACCTTGCTTCCCGAAGCCGGCGACAAAGTGCACATCGCCGACGATGGAGCCGCCGCCACGACGGGCGTAGATACCGTTGCGTCGGTAGCGACGGTTATTGGCGCCACGGCCATATCCTTCGCGCCGACAACCCCGACTGAAAAAACCAGCAGCAAAGACAAAACTATTTTCTTCATTTGAACTTTACCTCCTTGAATTTTTGCACAAATGACAAGCCCGGGATCGGCCGGATCAAAGGGTGGTGTTGAAAACCCCAAGAACTTCCTGGCTATGGCCCTCCGGGTTGACCGTCGCGAAATACTTCTTGATCTTTCCTTCCTTGTCGATCACCGCGGTCACCCGGCGGCTCATGTTTTTTTCCGGGTTGAAGGCATCATAGGCCTTGGAAACCGCGCCGTCCGGATCGGTTAAAAGCGGGAAGTTTAAATTGAACTTTTTGCTGAAGGCATCGTGGCTTTCCAGGTTATCTGTGGAAATGCCCAGGACCACCGCGTCTTTGGCCAATAGCTTGGAAATGTCGTCCCGAAAATTGCAGGCTTCCTTGGTACAACCCGGCGTGTCGTCTTTGGGATAAAAATAAACAATGACGTTTTTCTTGCCCTTGAAACTGGAAAGTTCGACGGTGCTGCCATCAACCGCTTTTAACTTGAACTCCGGGGCCTGGTTTCCTGCTTGAAGCGGCATAAGACTCTCCTCGTTTGATTTGATAGGCCACATTAGAGGAAGGTGGAGATAAGAATCAAGATTCTTGAACCGATTATGACCAAATGCCCTGTGCACTATAAAATGACGATCTGCTAATTTTAAAAATCCAGCCCTGAGGATTTTTTTCTTATTTTCACGACCCATCTAACAGCGGGAAATATCGAAAAAGATATTCCGCGAAAATCAATATGAGAATAAGGTCTATCGTTTTGATCTTTCAAGCGGTTATTCGGGGCAATTTAATTTTTTTCCCTTGGGTCGATACGGCTCGGTTCTTGCTTTATTCACATAAAGACATTCAATCAAAAATCAAAATCTGGTTGTTAAAAGGAGCCGTTATGCCGAAGTTTGAATTGCCTAAATTGCCTTACGCCAAGGATGCCTTGGCGCCGTTCATTAGTGCCGAGACTCTCGAATATCACTATGGGAAGCACCATCAGGCTTATGTGGATAACCTGAACAAGCTGGTGACAGGCACGGGAAACGAGACTTTGGAACTTGAGGCCATCATTAAGAAGTCAACCGGCCCTCTTTTCAACAACGCGGCCCAACACTGGAACCATTCCTTCTATTGGAAAAGTCTCTCCCCCGAGAAGAACCAGTCGCCCTTTGGAACCTTGTCCGAAGCCATCGACAAAAACTTCGGGTCCCGCGTCGAATTTGAGAAGAAATTCACCGCCGCCGCGATCGGGGAATTCGGTTCCGGCTGGGCGTGGCTTTCTCTGAACCCCGCTGATAAAAGCCTGGTGATTGAAATAACCGCTAACGCCGCCACGCCCTTAACCATCGGGCACAAACCCCTTTTCACTTGTGACGTCTGGGAGCACGCCTATTACATCGACTACCGCAACGCCCGGGTCAAATACATTGAAGCTTTCTGGAAAGTTCTCAACTGGCATTTCGCGGAAAAGAATTTCAAGGAAAATTTAATCCCGGAAGTTATAAGTCACCGCTAAAAAAAGTTCGGAAAAAACCGTTCAAGCCCAAATCGCCACCACCCCAGAAATTCGTGTCAAAATTAAATTAAAGGAGTTTGAAATGCTTGATTATAAAAATTATCTAGAATCATTTTCCCGCCTTAAAAAAGGGCCTAAACCGGTCAATAAAAACATTACAGAAGCCGGTCAATCCTCCGGGACAAACCAGAAAAGCGATATCGAAAAAGAAGCATCGCCCAACTTATTTGAGGATCATATTAGGAGTGAGAAAAAAGAGGGCGCTTAAGATCAACATTCTGGCTTTCTTCGAGGGTAAATTTTTAATAAATCATCCGGTATTACCTTTGAACCTTCCGTGTTGGGTATTCCAATTGGTATTTTTCTTTGTCCAACGCGGGTCCCC
>CAZUXW010000150.1:0-2583 GCA_964624625.1 uncultured bacterium | reverse complement strand
TCACTCCCCCGCTTCCGCCTCCGCCAAAATCCGCCAAGGTAACGGTTAAATTCGTAACGGGGGCACCGGTCGTGGCCCGAATCCAAAATTCCATCGTGGTGTAATTATTCAGGTTCACCACAAAGGCCGAGGCTCCGCTGTAATGGGTCCAGTTCCAACCCATGCCTCCGAAGAAGGAACCAGCCGGCCAATTGAAGGCAAGCTGCATGGAATTGGTTCCGCCATGGGGCGTCGTCGCGGATTCGGTGATAGTCACATTGGTCCCGAAGGTGCTGCCGGCGGAAAGGTTCGTCGCCGCCGTTTCCCCGTCGTAATAAATATATTTGCAGCCGGCGAGGGGTGTGAAGGTTTTCGTGGCCGTAACGGTCGGCGTTTTGGTGGCGGTATTGGTGGGTGTGCCGGGAATCGGCGTCAGGGTAAAGGTTAAAGTCTTCGTGGGAGTGTTCGTCGGACCCACCACGCAGCCGGGGAGCTGGCCCGTGGTCTGGCCAAAGGCGACGAAGGAGCCGTTGTTTGCGGCCAACACGGGGGAAACCGAATTGATCGGCCCAATCGTCACTGAGTTGTTTCGATCATCCGTGATTTGATAATACAGGGGGGGCGTGGGATTGGAAGCTCCCGTTCCACCCCAGAATTGCGGAATGGTATCGTTGGTATCCCTGGCGATATTGGTGAAGGAAGTCGCCGTGGTTCCAACTCCAACGGACTTGATGGGGAACAACATGTCCCAGATCAAAATCGGATGCCAGCCGTTGGAACTTCCATCCTTGAAGGCGTAGGTGATGTTACCGGAAGCGTTGTTGAACTTAATGTTGGCCGACCCGCTCAAGGGACATTGGATAAAATGCCAAGTGACTTGGTTGGCTCCCGGGGCGCCGGGACAGCCTCCCGTATTCACCGATCCGCCCGAGCCGTTGGTGGCGCAGCCAGGTGATCCGACCAATTCGCCGTAAGCTCCCGCCGACAAGTCTAAGTGATGGGAACCGGATCCGCAGGTGGCGCATTTATCAATGATCATGACGGTCGTGGCGTGGGAGCTGTAGTTCAACACAGCGCAGGCCCCGCAACCGGCGCCGTTTTGCCAATCACCCGGCTCAATGGCTGCGTAATGGGTTTGGTCCACCATGTTCAAGTTCACGCCGCAGGCGCCTAAGGCGATGGCGGAGGATGTTAATTGGTTATAGGCGGTCGTTTGCTCAGTGACGGTAAATACGGTTTCCGAGGGGCAATAATAAGCCGGCGTGTTGTAAACAAGCGCTGCTGCGTGAAGATCGGGGCGGGGAAAAAGGAAAAATAAAAAAGTACTAAAAACGATTGCAAAGCGATGGCTGAAAGGGGCTCGATTTTGAGTTATCGACTTCATCCGTTTGAGACCTTTCAGTGTCTCGGTCAGTAAGAGGGTGTTGGAAGGAATGGCTTCTTAAACCGGTTGCATAAATATTATCACTTTTTTGTTAAATTCCAATATTCAAACCCATTAAATTAGTGTTTCAGGGAATTGAGTTTAACGATAAATGGACGAGGCCAAAATCACCGCAGAACGAGTACTTTCCAAATTTTCGAGTAGTGGACCGCACCGGTTATCTCAACCCGGACATAATAAAGTCCATCGCCAACCATGTCCCCTTTTTTATCTCGTAAGTCCCACTGAATGGAGCCAAAATCATTCACTGAAACATTTCCTTCAACTATTTTACGGAAACCCAAAGTGAAGACCGACCATTTCACCTCGGACAAACCGGATGTGAGGATATCCAATGTGATCGGTCCATTCGCGGGGTTGGGATATGGCGCCGAGATATTGGTCTTAGTTGCCGAAACCGTGGGGGTGTGGGTCGGCAGGGGGGTGAAGGTGGAAGTGGGAGTGGGCGTAAAGCTGGGGGTGGCCGTCAAGGCCACCAGCGTCACCACCGCGCCGTTGAGGGGCGCTCCCGTCACCAGGATCGGCTGGCCCGTCGTCCCGTTGGTTCCCGAAGCGTCGCCGTTCCCAGCCATGTTCGCTTGATAGGTTCCCGTTCCGGCCGATCCGGAGAAGCTGTACACCACCAGGTAGTTCGCCGTTCCGAAGGCCGTGATGCCGCTCGTGAAGGCCATTGTCAAGGTCCCGTTATCGGCGCCGTAGCTTCCCGTTGACAGCAGGTTGTCCCCGATATCCAGCACCCCGTTGTTGTTCATGTCCGCGTAAAGCGACACCCCGCTGATTCCCGTCGCGTCGTTCCCGGTCCCTGAGGCCGTCAACTTCAGGCTCGTCAAGGTCGTGGGAGCGTTGCTCTGGTTGTAAACATGGATTTGGAGCACGGGAACATTGGAGGCCCCGGCTAATTGGCTGGTCCCCCCCGGCTCCGAGGTGCTCAACGACAGGGACACCGTGGACGGCGTCGGCGTCGAGGTCAAGGTGTTCGTCGTTGTGTTCGTGAAGGTCGGCGTGGGGCTGTCGGTCTTCGTCGAGCTGGCCGTAGCGGTCGGGGAGTTGGTCGCGGTATTCGTGGGCGGAGGCGTTCCCGTAAAGGTCTGCGTCGCCGTGAAGGAATTGGTCGGCGTCAGGGACGCGGTGGCGCTGGGTGAGGCGGTCGCCGTGCGGGT
>CAZUXW010000149.1:0-2732 GCA_964624625.1 uncultured bacterium | reverse complement strand
GCCTTCTTCAAGGGAAGCAATATGGGCCTGACCTTCAAGCCTGAAATCGGGATGAAAGTCATCGCCGGCGGTTCGCTCACCCTCTACGAAAGGGACGGCAAGTTCCAGCTCAATGTCCGGACCCTGGAGCCCAAGGGCGTGGGGGCTTTGCAGATCGCCTTTGAACAGCTCAAAAAGAAGCTTTTGGAAGAAGGCCTCTTTTCCGACGAACGGAAAAAAACAGTCCCCGAGCATCCCCACAAAATCGCTCTCATTACCTCGCCTATCGGTGCCGCGATACAGGACTTCATGAAGATCCTTGAGACGAGGGTGGGTATCGACCAGGTTGATCTATTTCCAGTAAAGGTGCAGGGAGCCGAGTCACCTGGGGAAATCATCGCCGCCGTTGAGGAAGTTTCTGAAAGGGCCGAGCATGACGTACTGGTTTTAACCCGAGGCGGCGGAAGCCTGGAGGATTTGGCGGCTTTTAACGATGAGGGGGTTGTCCGGGCCTTGGCAGCCTGTTCTATTCCCACCATTTGCGCCGTGGGCCATGAGGTGGACTTTTCCCTTTGCGATTTCGTGGCCGACCGAAGGGAACCAACCCCTACCGCCGCCGCAGCCCATATCGCCCCGGGAATTGACGAAACAAGGGATCGTTTAGAGCAACTTCAACACCGTTTGACCGAGGCTTTGGAAAATTTACTGGATGATAAAAAACGGGATTTAGAAGGTTTCTTGCAAACCCTTCGGGACCGTCGCCCTGATTTGCTGTTAGATCAAGCCCGCCAGAATTTGGATTACCGAACGGAAGATTTAAAATCCGCCCTCACGGAAAAATTGAAGGATCAAGCCCTTCGTCTCCAACGTTCCTCCGACTTCCTGTCCCGCATGACACCCATGCATCTCATTGCGCCAATTAAAGAGCGTCTCAAGGGCCTGGAAGCCCAACTGCAGGCCTACCACCCCCATGGGCCCTTAAAACGGGGCTATGCCATTGTTCGCCGCAAGGATAACGGGAAGATTCTAAGATCGTCCGATGACGCCAAGAAGGGCGACAAGCTGGTGATTGAGTTGCAGAAAGGTTCTCTGGAGTCACAAGTTACGTCCTCAACCGTCGAGGGCGAACAGGGAATGTTGCTTTGAAAATGTGCAGTTATTGACACTGGCAGGAGTCCTGCCAGAAACGGATTATGATAATGACCGAAATGAATGAACAATCAGAGATGTTCGAGGCAACTTTTTCAATCATTGTCACAACAATTCGAGCCGCTTTCGTTAATGGGCAAAGCAAATATCGGTATGAAAATATTGTCGAGAGCAACGGAGGACAGGAAATCAGCGCAATTGTCAAACCTTTCGAATCAGGGGTTTTGTCCGCCGAGTTACGGATCCACATTTATCCATTTGATTCAAAAACAAAAGTGAGGATTGAAATTAAATCCGAAAAATTTAAATATGGCGATGTTGCTGATTTTTATGGAGGGTACATCCGGGAATTTTTTGGAATGATCCATTCGGGACTTGGCCATCAAGCTGAGCCGTCAAGTTCCGCTGTCCCCTTAAAAGTCGATGTTCCCATGAAGTGGTGGTATATAGTCAATTTCGTCGGAATTTTTATTCTTTACGGAAAAAGTTATTTGATCCCTCTTGGTTTCGGCGATTCGATCCCGCCGGATTCCCCTCACTCCATTAGTAGGACCATGTTCCTTTCTAAGGTGGGAATGCTCGTTGGGGTTGGCACCATCGCATTTATGATGGCATTCAATTATTGGTGGAGAAAAAAGTATTTCCAATCTTTGGACCCTAAATTACAGATGTCCATGGACTATGGGCGTCAGGTGGGTCGCCGAAATGGGATTTTTTTGGCATTCTTTGGGATTCTGTTCTTCATTTGGTTATTTTTTATTAAACGGTAACGGATACGTTTGGACAAACCAAAGATAAGTGTCGCAGATTCTAATCGAATTTTCTTGAAATGGTGCTGTTCTAAACTGTTCGTGAAGGGGAGGGATTGATGAAAAGTTTACAAACCTTGGCTTTGCTGTTTATTTTAATTCCGGTTTCGGGATATTCCCAAAGTGCCTTTGACTTCAAGGGAGACGCTACGAACCCTATCCTAAAAAAACTGGGAGTGGACGCTGAAAAGCCGCTGGTGATGGGGTGGGTAATCACTCCGGATACGATGATCTCCGACATCAATATCTCCTATATCAACGTCTATTCCAGCTCCAACAAGGTCTTGAACGCGAAATTGATCGGACCACTGACAGCGGATGAAATGGCCGTGATTCGTAAGAAGTCCTGCGTCGCCTGCGATACGACCCTGAGCTATTACAAATACCAATTGGAAGCCCCGGTGCGGTTGGACGGGGAGAGGGTCCTGGTGACGTCCGCCTTGCCGGACGCGAGGATTGGGTTCGAGAAAATCAAAATGACCAATTTTTTAATCAAACGGGCGGCGACCCTATTGGGCGCCGAGGGTCTATTGCATAAATATCTTTACTTGCGGTCGTTGGATGGGAAATACACCTATTCCTTCCATGCTTTTTATGATCCCAAGTCGAAGGTCCTGAAAAAATATGGGATTTTGTTGCACAAGAGGGGAGTGCTCTTGGCCCAGGACCCTCATGAATTCGATCCTGCCAAGAATTGCGAAGGCTGCCCCGTGCCGACCTTCAACGACCCCCTGGATGATGTTTACTTGCCGATTAATATGATTGATACGACGGTTTTGCCTTGCCCCTTGATGT
>CAZUXW010000148.1:0-2957 GCA_964624625.1 uncultured bacterium | reverse complement strand
TAGGCCGCCAGTTTCCCCATTTCATAAGGAGAAAAGGAAACCGTAGTCAAGGGCGGCTCGTGATAAATCGCCTCTTCCATGTTGTCAAAACCGAGGATGGACATATCCTCCGGGACATTCACGCCCTTTTCCTTCAGGGCCCTGGTGGCGCCAATGGCCATCAAGTCGCTGGCGCAAACAATGGCGCTGGGACGCCTGACCGCCGACAATATTTTCAAGGCCGCTTTGTATCCGCCCTCTTCCTCGAAATCGCCGTCGGCGACCCATTCGGCGTGGAATTCCAGTTTGTTGGCCGCCAAATTGTCCTGGAATGCTTGGAAGCGCTCAATCGCGTTCGTCGTGGTCATTTTTCCATTGATCATGCCGATCCGTTCATGGCCCAGCTTCACCAGATGGTCGATAGCGATCTTGACCCCGCCCTTGTTGTCAAACCCCACATAAGGCAGGTCTTCCTGTCCGGTAATTTTTCCGTTCACGAGGATGAAAGGCACGTTGGCTTCGGCCAACTCGCGGATGGAGGCGTCCGTGGACCAGGCGTTCAGGACAAACATCCCGTCCACGCTCCCGTCGCCCAGAAGCGCGCGGTAGGAAATCTGGGAACGAGCGGACTCGTTCAAGGGATGGAGCAGGAGCCGGTACTGTTTTTCCGCCGCCACTTCCTCCAATCCTTCCATGATGTTGGTGAAAAAGGGACTGCTGAAAACTGAGGTGTGATGGGGCGCGATCACGCCGCAAATGTGGGAATGTTTCTGGCGCAGGCGCCTGGCGTGGGCCTGGGGTTTGTAATGGAGGTCTTTAATGGCGACCAGGACCTTTTTCCGGCAATCCTCGCTGACCCATTTTTTATTGTTGAGTACCCGGGAGACTGTTCCAATGGTGACTCCCGCCCTTTTCGCCACGTCCTTAATGGTTGCCATAATCCAACTCCTAGGAAGGTATTACTTTTTCGTAAATCATTTCGAGAAAAAGCCCGGCTAAAACAGGCCTTGTGTTAATTTTGACGATTATTGTATGCGGATTTCCTTTGAAAATACTAGGTCAGGCAGGGTTTGATTTTAGAAACATCGATTTTTTTCAGGGCTGTCAGTTTTAAACGTTTTTTGTTTTTAAAATCGTTTCAAGGTTGGCGCATATGCACTTAAATCGTCAACTTTCACGTTCTAAATAAATCCTTCTTGTCGAAAAGGAGATTTTATTTTCAGGACGCGCCTTCAAGAAGCCTGTTCAGACGAAGATTATTTTCCAATCCCACTCACCCTCCTCTGACCAGGCGAAAGCCGAACCAGAGAAGAGTGGCAAGGGAGAAAATATTTCACCGGGAAAGTCGAAGGGCCAGCTCTTTTTGGTCAAAGAGGATCGGATAGTCGCCGTTTGCATCCTTGGCGATTTTTTGTTTTCCCTGCCAAAGCTCAAATCCGTCCTTCATTCCTTCCGCGTGGATTTTCAAAAGAACCTTTGGAGGAAAGGAATCGGGAATGGTCCAGTTCCAAGTTCTCTCGTTGTTCGCCGTCACCGGCTCAACCTTCTCAAATATTTTTTGGGCCCGGAAATAGGATCCGACTTCCAATAAGGTTCCAACCCAAATATCCTTCGATTGCAGGTAATCCAGGATTTGGTTGAAAACTTTTTTGGTGATGGGCTGCCAGCCCCAGGGGGTTCCTTCCAAACCATGGATCATCCAAACCAACCATCCTCCGCCCTTCAGGTCTTCGTCGATCCAGCCTTGGTAGGCGGCGAATTCCAGGTTGGACATGGTCGCGTGGGCGGGAAGATTCAGCCAGTCAGGCTCCAGGTCCGGCTTCATGACATAGGTTCCGGAACCATAACCGCCCCTCGCCAGCAAGTTTCCTTTTTCCACGTTGCTCTTCAATCCGGGTGAAATCTCGGTGAAGGGATAGGCGAAGGTCAGGACCGGCACCCCGAATTCCTTTTGCAAAACGTTCTTGGCTCCGACCGCCTGGGCCTCCTCGTCTTTGGGGGTCAATTCATTGGTGTGCTTATGGTCCAGGGTGTGGTTTCCGATTTCATGGCCCGAGGCCAGGATCTTCCTCCAGTCGTCCTTCCGATCGATGCGGTTGGCGATCAGGTAAAAGGTTCCCTTCAATTTCCGGCGGTTGAGCTCAGGGACAACCGTATCCAGATGGGAAGGATCGCCGTCGTCGAAGGTGAGGGATGTGGCGGCCTTATGGCCGTTCCAGGGGACCACCTTCAAGTCAGGGAACGCGGTCTCGGCGAAACCACGGGAGACGGTAAAAATAACACCCAACACCAAAACTAAACACCCTTTAAATTTCATAACCCCACCTTTCACCACGGATCCCTACCGGGATCACAGAGGCACAGTTAATCAAAATCGCCGAAAAAATTCGCCGTAACCATGTCTTCGAAGAAGACCTGTAGTGAACATGTTTAATTTTAAGCAAAAAAATAGCCCTGCAGCGGAATCGCTGCAGGGCTATAGTTTAACAAAAGTTAAATAGCTTTATCGCCCTTTTCACCGGTGCGGATGCGGATGGCGTTGGCCACCGGGGAAACGAAAATCTTCCCGTCGCCGATTTCGCCGGTCCTGGCCGTCTTGATGATGATGGCAATGACCTTATTTAAATGCTTGTCGCTGACCACCGTCGTCAATACCAATTTGGGCAATAGACCTTCCGTGCTTTGCCCCCGGTAGGATTCGGTGATTCCCTTTTGCGCCCCGTGACCCTTGACTTCGGTCACCGTTACGCCGGGGTATCCGACCGCTTTCAGACCGTCCAAAACTCCTCGCAAGGCGCTGGGCCGTACAATCGCTTCAACTTTTTTCATATTGATCCTCCATCGCATTTATTCAATTCGTTCGTTACTTCGGGTTAATGGTTCCAGGTTTTAGGCGCCGGTTGGAAACCGGCACCTGGTACCTGGAGCCTGATAGCTGCCTTTAGATGTTGTAGCCTTCCTCGCCGTGCTGCGACAAG
>CAZUXW010000147.1:0-3025 GCA_964624625.1 uncultured bacterium | reverse complement strand
AAAGGGATAATATCGACTTTACTATTGGAAAAAGACTGTCCACAACGGGGACCCGGATTGGACAAAGAAATTAGCTTTGATCGGGCTGTTCAATATGGCGAGGTAAAATGAAATGTATCGAAGCATAAAAAAGACTTTGTTTTTTTTGTTCCCGAGTGTTTTATTTTGTGTGCTGACGGGTTCGCTTTCCGCAGAGCCGATCCCGCCGGAAAATCACATTTTAAAATCCGAAGCGATTATTAAAAAGTGCCAGGAGGTTTTAGCGAGGAATCCGAAGGATGATAGCGCCTATGCCTATTGGGCGCTTGCCTTGGCGGATCTGGGCCAATATCAGGAAGCAATTGAAAAAAGCCAAAAGGCCATCCAACTAAACTCTGAAATGGCCGAAGCTTACGGGGCTTGGGCGATGTCTTTAGGAAAATTGGGTCAAACTCAAGAAGCGGATGAAAAATTCAAGGAAGCTCTCGATCATTTCCCGAATTACAAAGACGGGTATCTCCTCTGGGGTATATTACTTTCGGACGAAGGTCGGTATGAGGAAGCGATTCCGAAACTTAAAACAGCGATGAAGCTGGAACCGGATAATATCGCGGCCTATCTCAATTTGGCGCGCGCCCTAGCGAAGTCGGGACAGCCTGAGGAAGCGATTGAGTTATATCCCAAAGCGGTCGAACTCAATCCAAACAATGCCCGAACCTATAGCGATTGGGGGGCTACCCTTGGAAAATTAGGCAAATACGATACGGCCATCGAAAAGTTTAAGAAAGCCATCGAACTCAATCCTCGTTTTCTTGAGGCTTACGTGGATTGTGGAATGGCCTTGGAAAGCACAGGCAATTCCCAGGAAGCCAACGCCAAATTCAAAGAGGCTGTAGAAATCGATCCGGACCGGGTTGACCTCTATGGAAACTGGGTGGCGGTTCTCATGAAACAACAAAATTATGAGGAGGCAGTTGAAAAATGCCAAAAAATCCTTGAGCTAGATCCGAATAATATGAACGCTAAGGACTCTTGGGGAGCCATCCTCATTTTGGAGGGCCATTTCCAGCAGTGTATCGACAAAAGTCAGGAGACCCTGGCACTGAACCCAAAAGACGCCGGATCCTATGATAACTGGGGAAGTGCGTTGGATAGTTTGGGCGACTCCAAAGGAGCAATTCAGAAGTTTCAAAAGGCAGCTCAATTGGACGAAAGAGCGGCATATATCTACAAGGATTGGGGCGATTCGCTCATGAAGTTGGGGCGGTATTCTGAGGCCCGTGAGAAATATGAACGGGTCATTAAACTAAAACCTGATGATTCTTCTTTAACAGTTGATTCGGTTAAAAAAATTGGGGAAATTAAAGATAAATCAAAACAGTAGGCCTGAGGTTGTCCACGAGGGGGACCCTTCGTGGACAAGCAAATACCTCCATTTCGACCATTGAAACTTCCCTTTTTAATCCTTTTTGAATATTAATTGGATTAAATAGGCCCGAAACCGTCTAGAAGGTAGATCATAGGTCTCAACTCCACCGGGCCGGAGAATAGACGGGCATGAACATAAAATTTCACTTACGGATAATTTTTATTTTTACCCTAGCCATCATCGGAACAATAACCGGCTGTACTAGATCCTTTACCTTAACACCAATCACCCCCATTACAGCTCCTACCGACACCCTGACTGTCACTTCAACCCCCGTTTTGATGCCCGGTTCACCCACTCCTGCCCCCATCTTTACCGGATCACCGACACCCATTTACTCAGCTACTTCTACTAATACCCTTGTACCTACCGCTACTTGGACTTTGACCGGAAGCTCCACGCTGGTTTGGACCGATACACCAACTTGGACGCTCACTCCCTCTAACACCAACACCCCTCTGCCCACGAGCACTTGGACCTTCACTTTCGTCTACACGAATACGCTAAGCCCAACCTGGACCGATACCCCCACCAATAGCTTGACCCCCACTTTCTCGCCCTCGGGAACCTGGTTCACTTCCACGCCCACTTCCACCCCCACGGCTCGAAATACGGCCACATCCACTAACACACCCACCCGCACCTCCACTTTCACCGCCACTAGCACCAAAACCTTCACCCCGACCGGGACTTGGGATAATACCCCGACAATCACCCCGACGCCCACGAATAGCTTTACCGTAACGTCAACCCCCACCCTCAATGCGACCGCCACCGCCTGTATAGGGGGGCCTGTCCTGGGGGACAACGCACAAGAACCTTATGCGCTGGGCGGGGGCGTTATCACGGAAATCTTCGTGATGAATACCACTGCTTCCTTCAACACAACGCTGGTGAGTCTCTCGGCTTATGTCACGGTTGGAACCATTTATAATTTGGGGGTTTATGCCAATGGGAGCGGTAGTCCTTCAGCTTTATTGGCTCAAACGGGTCCCCAAACGGCTGTGGCGACCGGTTGGGGCACCCAAACCCTATTACCCTCCCTGCCGGTTCTGGCTGGAACCAATTATTGGCTGGCCATCGGAATAAATTTTGGCCAGACACAGGTGAAAAATAGCCCCGGGGCGCCCTTTCAATGGGCTAACTTGTCCGATATCAACAACCTTCCGGCCCCTTTCACCGGGGGTACCATGGCCAATGGCCAGGTCATGTCCCTTTACGCCACCGGTTGTCCTGCGGTGGGCCCGCCCACTTGGACACCCCTGCCGACTAATACGCCGACCGCTACCCCAACGGGGACTTGGTTCACGCCTACGCTTACCATTACGCCGACCACCACCTTTACCCCCACCCCCACGAGTACGTAATTCGAAAATCCATCCAATTCAAATTTTCAAACCAATTAAAACTTCTGTCTGTGCAGATAAGATCACCACCCATGCGTGTTTCAAAAGGGCTAAAATCGGGTGAAATTATTGTCCATGACGGGGACCCGTGTTGGACGCCAATTCCTAATGCGGTTATAGCCGTTTTCTAACCCTGCCATAAACTTGAAGCGTTCCCTCGAATTGTTCTTGAAGATTTCCCCTGCGAGAGTTTTTTTCTCGTTTTGATAGG
>CAZUXW010000146.1:0-3043 GCA_964624625.1 uncultured bacterium | reverse complement strand
CGTTTTTTCCTTGGTTTGTTGTAAAAGAGAAAATAATTATCGGTGATTTTGAACTCCATCCTTACCTAGTTGGAAGAAACGATTTTGGCATTGGAAATGTAGTTGATCCATATTTGAAATCATACGAATCGTTTCCTGATCGAAGTGTTGAGCGAGTAACTTTACTGAAGGTCAAAGGTAAGGATTTTCTTGATGACTTAACAGTTGATGAAAGAGAATCGATTTTTTCGTTTAGAGAAATTTTTGCTTTTTCCTTGTTGGAAGATAGGCAATATTTTTCTCAAATTGGTTTCTATACGAATTTTGATACTGTTCAATGTATTGTTCAGTCTTTTCAACCGGGGCATGTTGGCGTAGCAGTTACTGCTAGAACCCGCGCTGGTCAAAGAATGATGGCGTATTCTGGGAAAAGTTTCAAAGTTTCTTCCCCGTTTCATGTTAAAGCCGGTGAAGTTTACGAAATAGACTCAACATTAGCAAAATGTCTAATGGCTGCTTATGAGTCTGAAAACTTTGAAAAATATGATTTGGCAATTTTTAATTTTAATAGAGCTAATTCCGATAACGAGACAACGACTCCTTATGTGGAGTTAGTACTCATTTGTTCAGCTTTTGAAAGATTGCTCGAAATTGATCCCAGCAGAGAGGATGTGTTGGTTGCAAAGTTTTTAAAAGTGATGGCTATTCAGCGGGAGCACGAGGAAACAAATAAAAGGGAAGTATGGATTAGAGATTTTTATCAATCGCGTGGGCAATTTGCTCACGGTAAAAAGAGGGCTTTAAAAAAATCGTTATGGTCAATCAACGAACATCTTTTATTAGCTACTTTTGTTTTCCATATATTACTGAAGATAAAATTAAGTGAGGGAGGTTTTTATACTTTGGCGGACGATGACCAGTTTAATATTTATTTTTTTGATCATCTAATAAAATCCACAAATCTTTTTGAATCGATTGCTGATGATTTATGGAAATGGAATGATTTGAAAAATGAATTGGTCTGGAATTGGATTTTAGATAAGAAAAAATATTTATGATTCATTAGTTTTTTTGGTTTCATAGTTTATTTTTTAAGACTTTTTCCCGAAAAAATTTATTGGCCTTCACTGATACGTTCTCGCCATTTCTTGGCTTCCTCACCACTGAAAGTTCTCGTTTTTGAATACCCAGAACAATTAAGTTGGGGGGGTAAACGCCATCGAAACTCTTGAAATAGGTCAGTTTTCCCTTGTTTATGGGCAGTTTGACCAAACTTAAGAATTTTTCCCAATGCGTAAAAAGCCTTGAAAAACCCCAATTTTGTCCCTTTTCCCCACTTTAGACCCTATGTAAAATCATGCATTTTCCTGCAAATACCGCTTGACGGGAGCTATTTGGCTCAGCATAATGGCGGGAAATGGGGAAAAGTGGGTAAGAGTGGGAATGCTCTGAAACCCTTTAAAATCAATGGTTTTGGCCTCCTGAAGCATGGGTTTTGGGAGAGGGAAAGAGCGAAAAAATGTTTCGAGGGATCTTTCACAACTCAGTGGATGACAAGGGACGCATGAGCATCCCGGCCCGGTTCCGCGAACAGATTAAATCGGAACATGAACAGCCTTTGGTTCTCACCTTGGGGTTCGACCAGTGCCTGTTCCTGTACCCGATGGACGCCTGGAAAAAAATCGAGGAGAAACTCTCCTCCCTCGACACCTTGAACGCCGAGGTGAGGCAGTTCCAGCGGACCATCATGAAGGCCTCGGACGAGGTGGAGATCGACCAGCAGGGACGCATCATGATTTCACCGGTGCTGAGGAAGGAAGCCGGCATCTCGAAGGGCGTGGCCATCGTGGGCATGCTGAATCGCATCGAGATTTGGGACAAACAGAAGTACGAAAACTACCACGCCCAGACGACACAGTCGCTGGAGATGTTGGGACAAAAGCTGTCGGACAAAGGTATCCAGTCGTTACCACTTTAAAGTCGTGCTCAAATTCCGTGGGAATTTGAGCACAGGCGACCCGGTTATGGAGAGTATCTAAATTTATACGGTTCGCCAGGGGGTGCCATGGAAGTTGGAATCGAGATCAAAGAGAAGTTCTCCCTGATACATGTGGACGGCGACATGAGCGACGCCGATATCGAGAAGATCAGCCACGCCATTGAGACTTTGATGAAAAAGGGTTATTTGCACGTGGTTCTGGACCTGACCAACGTCAAGTTCATGAGCGCCAATGGGTTGGGGACCCTGGTGAATCATTGGAACCATATCCGCTTCAAGAGGGGGGACCTCAGGATTGTCGGCCTCAACAGCCGGCTCCTGTATTTGTTCAAGATGATGGGTGTGGACATGCTGTTTGACATCTACGCCGATGTGGCCCAGATGATGGAAAAAACCGGCCGCATGCCGGCGATAGCCTAAAGGCAATTAGGAATCCGGAATTAGGAATTGACGACGAAGAACGGAGGAGCGAGAGATGGCGATTACTTTAAACCCGACTGAAACCGTCACCGTCCTGCGCCTCTCGGGGGACATCTCGGTGAGCGACATGAACGCGCTGGTCCAGGTCTTGACCGACCTGGTGTTGGATAACAAGAACAAGGTTGTCTTAAATTTCCGCCAAGTCAAACACGTCTCTCTCAACGCCATTTCGATGTTAGTCGAACGAAATCTACGCTTTAGGGCCCTGGGCGGGGAACTAAAATTGGTAGGTCTGATTCCTTACGTTGGGAACCTCTTCAAATTGGTGGGAGCTTTCTCCCAATTTGACGTGGTAAGCGACGAGGATGAAGCCGTCGCCCGCTTTGACAGCTGACCCGGTCCATGTTCCGGTCCTATTAAAAGAAGTCGTTGAATGGCTGTCGCCTCCCCCGGACGGGGTGGTTTTGGATCTGACGGTAGGGATGGGCGGCCACTCGGTTGAGATTCTGAAGCTGATACCGAAGGGCCGGTTGATTGGTGTAGATCAGGATGTCGATGCCCTCCAACACGCACGCCTCGCACTCAAAGGCGACCCTCGGGTCTCCTTGTTCAAGGCTAACTTCGCCGACCTCCTGTGGGTGCTCA
>CAZUXW010000145.1:0-3219 GCA_964624625.1 uncultured bacterium | reverse complement strand
ACTTCACCAGCCCCGGACCGATCCAATTCTGGGGACCCTCCAACGTGGCCGACTCGGTCCCGGAGACCCTCCGCCTCGAACGCGGAAAATAAAGAAAAGCTTTTTAGCCACCGATGAACACCAATTAATACCGATAATTCCTTAAGTAAGGCGAACAACCGTAAAAAATTGAATTCCTTGTTTTATCCGCGTTAATCCCTGTTCATCTGTGGCTAATTTGGCCCTTTTTTGCGGTTGCATTCAAATCCCCCCAAGGCCTATACTCCCCCTCCCACCCTATTGATTCAATTCAATGGGATGGGGTGGGACGACAAAGTTCGTCCGCCTGCTTCGAAGACGTCCTTCTGGGATCTCTGACAAGCCTTGTTTCCCCGGGAAAGACAGGGGGAACTATCCTCATCCACGATGAGGAATCCAAAGGGAGGTAGTTCATGTCTAATCTTTTGAAATACGATGTTATTTATATTTTGGATCCCGGCGCGACACCGGAGGAAATGACGGCTGTTTCCGCCAAGGTCGAGCAGATCACCGCGGACGCCAAGGGCACGGTCCTCAAGAAAGACGATTGGGGAAAGCGCCGCCTATCCTACGCCGTCAAGAAGCACCGCGACGGCCATTACATCTTCTTCCATCTCCAGCTTTCCACCGAAGGCATCGCGGAAGTCACGCGTAACCTCCGCCTGTTGGAAAAGGTCATCAAGTTTTCCATCGTGAAGGACACCATCAGCCATTTGAAGGCGAAGGTGAAGCCAGTCCGCACGGGAAAAAGCGCCGATACTTCCGGAGCCCATTCAACCCATTCGCGCTCCGGCCCTTCGCGCCATCCCGGCTCGGGACCCAGCCGTCCCAGCTCATCCCACTCCAGCCCGGCGCCGGTGAATCCGACGACCGCCTCGGCCCCGGCTCCTGTCGCGGCCCCGGCAGCGGCTCCCGTTTCGAGCGCGCCTGAGTCTCCCTCCACCACCGCCACTAACCCATAACGGCTTAAGACAAGGGGAGGACCTATGCCAGATTTTAATAAAGTAATGTTGATGGGACGCCTGACCAAAGACCCCGAACTGCGCTACACCGCGGGCGGGGCTCCCGTCGCCAATTTAAGAATGGCGATCAACCGGGTTTACCAATCCCAATCCGGTGAGAAAAAAGAGGAAGTCTGCTACGTCACGGTCGTCGTGTGGCGCAAGCAGGCCGAGGCAGCGGGCGAGTACCTGAAAAAAGGCGATCCGCTTTTCGTCGAGGGAAGGCTTCAGAGCCGTTCTTGGGAAACCGACGACAAGCAAAAGCGCAGCATCATGGAAGTCGTCGCGGACCGGGTTCAATTCTTGAACCGGGGAGGCAAGGGCGGCGGAAGTGAGGCGGCTCCTCACGAGGGCGGTGTTGAGGACGAAGGAGCCCCGCAAGGGCCCGCTTCGGCCGGCAGCGAGGAAGACATTCCTTTTTAAAACGGTTAGCCCCGAATGAACGCAAATTTACGCAGTTGAGGCAAAAGGCCCCTGCCACATTCTTACTTGGTGTCTTGGTGCCTTGTAGGTGAAAACAAAAACAGAATAGAGGAGATTTAAAATGGAAGAGAAAAGAGAATTCAAGCCCCGCAGCGAGCATCGTGGAGACGGACCCCGCGGAGAAGGCCGGGAAGGTGGAGGAGGCGGAAGGTTCCGCCGTCCCCGCCGGAAATCCTGCCGCTTCTGCCAGGAAAAAGTCGTCGCGATCGACTATAAGGACTTCAACCGCATCCGTTCCTTCATCAGCGAGCGCGGCAAGATTGTGCCGAGCCGCATGACGGGGACCTGCGCCAGCCACCAGCGCGAGCTGACGGTCGCCATCAAGCGGGCGCGCAATATCGCCCTTCTTCCTTTCGCCAACGCCTAGTCCGAGGTTAATCCCTTGGACGCTGCGGTGGATATCGTCATCAAGCTGGGACTGCTCCTCGTACTCCTGGGGTTGACCTGCTTGTCCTCGACCTGGGCGCTCCTGAGGGGCCTTAACCCCCGGGGGGTGGTCCTGGTGGGAAGCGCGACCCTGGCCATTTTTTTCGGGGCGCTGTTCTTCATGATTCAAACCTCCGCCCCGGCTGGTTCCACCCCTCTGTTTCAAAAATATTTTGACGAGGCCTGGGACCATCAAACCCAGTGGCTGAAGACCCAGGGGGTCCCGGAGGATAGGGTCTCTCAAGGCAAAGTTTTCTACCAAAAGTACATCGTCCAGTCCTTTCCCGCCTGGCTGGCGGTCAATTGCCTGGTCGTGGGCCTGCTGGCCTATTATTTGTCCTCCGCGCTGTTATCAAAAGTCACCACCAGGGTTACCAAGGCGATCGCTTTCCGGGAATGGCTGATTCCCGAGTCCCTGGTCTTTGGCTTGATCCTTGGCGCCATTCTCAAACTGGGTTTCAAGGAAGACGGCTTTTTGGATATTTTAGGGAACAACCTTTTGGTTTTCTTCGTGGGGCTCTATGGTTTGGGTGGATTGAGCATTGTCTCTTTTTTCCTCAACAAATGGAGGGTTCCGGCCTTTTTTAGGATCCTTTGCTACCTCCCCCTGTTTTACCTGATGTCCGAATTCATTTGCACCTTGGGCGTTTTGGATGTGTGGTTTGATTTCCGGAAAATAAAAACCGCCGCGCCGGAACAAACGGCCTGACGAATCCTGGGCCACAGAGTTACATGGAGTGAACAGAGTAAGCCGATTCGAAAGTCCTTTGTTCGAATCGAACGGTTTTTAATAGTAAAGATTTACTCTGTGTAACTCGGTCAACTCTGTGGTAAAAAGTATTTTTGGAAGGAAGAAGTCATGAAAGTACTCTTGAAAAGCGACGTTCCCAAAGTCGGCAAAAAAGGCGAACTCCTGGAGGTCAAGGAAGGTTACGCCCGGAATTTCCTGTTTCCCAACGGTCTGGCCATTGAGGCCAACAGCGGCACGATGAAACAGTTTGAGGAAGGCAAGAAGTCCCAGGACCGCAAGAAAGAACGGGAAAAAGAAGAGGCCCAGGCCCTGGCGGCTAAAATCGGCGGAATCACCATTTCCCTCAAGCATAAGGCCGGCGACGAAGGCCGTCTTTTCGGGTCCATTACCTCCGCCGAAATTGCCGAGGCCCTCAAGCAAAAGGGTTTTGAGATTGATAAAAAGAAAATCGTGTTGGACGACCCGATCCGCCTAGTAGGGGAATACACGGTCAAAGTTAAACTTCATCCGGAAGTTAACGCGTCCCTCCCGGTGAACGTG
>CAZUXW010000144.1:0-3269 GCA_964624625.1 uncultured bacterium | reverse complement strand
CCTAATTCCTAATTGATCGGGCTTTCAGCCCGACAATGATCATCAGGATGATCTCCACCGTGACGAATCCGATCACATAAGGCAGTCCGCCCTTGGAAAAGCCGTAGCTGTGGAGCCCCACGCCGAGGATGAAATTCACGCCGTACCAGGCCATGAGCACTCCCAAATAGGCTGAAACCACGCCGATGGTGAATCCCAATTCCCGGAGCCAGCCTGCCAGTTTCCCGTGCAGGACCGCCACATAGCCCAACAGGGCGATCAGGGCCCAGGTTTCCTTCGGGTCCCATCCCCAAAAACGGCCCCAGGAATAATTGGCCCAAACCCCGCCCAGGATGGTTCCCGCGGCCAAAAGCACCACTCCGACCTGGACAACCCGGTAAAGCAGTTTGGTTTGGCGCTGCAGCCTTTCCTTGTCCCCGCCATGCTTCCAAAGGGACCAGAGGCAGACATGGCCGATGCCCAAGGAAAGGAGAAAGGCGGCGTAGCTGAGGGTGATGGTGAGGACATGGATGGTCAGCCAGAAGTTGCTGCGCAGGACCGGCTCGATGGGCTGAATGGAGGGGTCCAGGATCGTCGGCACGTTGTCCGCCAGGACAAACCCCACCACGGCCAGGGCGGAGCCGCAGAGGGCGAACAACCGGTTCTTGAAGATCAACTCGAAGACCAGGGCGAAAAAGGTCATGCCGAAAGTCACCCAAATGAGGGATTCGTACATATTGGACACGGGCGGCCGCCCCGCGATCAGGCAGCGCAGGGTAAAGCCGTAGACGCTGACCAGGACCCCGGTGATGAAAATAAAATATCCCGGGATAAACAGCTTGGGAGCGTTCAAGAGCAGGGAAAGGCCGATCACCACGAAAGCGGTCAAATGAATGATCCAGGCCTTGCGGAAAGGCTTCAAGGCGTTGAATTGGACCTCCTCGGTGATTTTGGAGGGCTCGGGGTACTCTTTTCCGCCGATCTGGGCCAGCATGCCCGAGAATTTTTCAGTGGCCGCGGAGAATTCCAAGGCGTTTTTCCCGTCGTAACTCTTCAGGATCGCGGCGAAAGTCATGAGCACTTCCCTGGCCGCGTCCGGCATCTTGCCGGGGTTGGTGTCATAGGCCTTCCTCAAGTCGCCGATGGAGGCCCATTTATAGGTTTGGGGGTCGGGCAGGGGGATGAGGGTCAAGGAATCTCCGGGCAAAAGATCCTCGAATTTCTGGAGCCGGCCGTAAACCGCCAGGGATTCCTTCTCCTTGGCGTCGAGCGTGATCTTCTTTTGTTGTTTGGCGAAGCTCATCTTGGCGAAAAGCATGAAGTTATCCTGGTGGGTGAGGAACTTCGGCGTGACCCTTTTCTGGTCTTTGGGAACGCCCAACTGGTCCTTCAAATCCATATTCTCCACCAGGATGAATTCCTTTTCTTCCCAGGCGTCCGGATGGGTCAGCCAGTCCAGCATCGTATCCATGGCCTCCCGGCCCTCGAAGGCCTCCCGGCCCGTGATGAAGCGCACCGACTCCCGGGCGAAGGTGTCCAGGGGCTTCACCCTCCCGCCTTCCTGGATCGGCACCAGGGAGAGGGCCTTGAAGTCCAGGTCAGCGGCAAATAGGGTTGAACCACCAAGACACCAAGACACCAAGAACAACGAAAATAAACCGGGAATGATTCTCATGAATTTTCTTTTCAATTTTATGGGTCTTCCCTTGGTGACTTGGTGACTTGGTGGTGAAATGGTTTTAGGTTGCATTTTGTTCCTTCTTGCCCCAGGCCGGATTTTTGAACCAAAACATGAAAATAATCCCCAGCACCATCACAATGGCCCCGCCGTATTTTAACCAGATGCCGGGATCCCGCCCCACGGAAAACACGGAGATATATTTGCCGTCGGGAAGGGGCTGGTAGCTGGCTTGGAATACCGTGTAGCCCTTGAAATGAAGGGGTTGGTTCATGCTGATGGCGGCCGGCACCTGGGTTCCCAGATCGGGGTCCGAGTAGAGGATGTCGCTGGCGTAGGAGGCGGGTTTATCCGTGCCTGGGTCCAATCCAAGCTTGAACTTGGTCAGGTGGACCGTGAAGGGAAGCTGGACCTGCCGGGGGCCGTAGGCCAGGGCGAAGGACTTGTCCTTTAAGGAAAACCGCGTTTGGTTTTGGAAACCCATCCAGCCGTCCTTTTTGGCCAGTCCCTGGATGACCTCATAGTGAATGGCCGGTTCCGGATCCTTTTGGTGGGGCAGAGGCTGTTCGATAAAGGTTTCCTCGGGAACGGCCTCGGACAGGCGCTCCTCGGCCTTGAACTGCATGTCCATCCAGCCGGTGGAATAGTCTTTTCCCACTTCCAGCGGTTCTTCCTTCGTGAACTCCCCGCGATGGCGGGTTTGGTACCTCAAGCTGCCGTCCGCCGCCAAGAGGATCGCCAAGGCGTTCTCACTGACTTCCTTGGCTCCTCCCGACAGGCGCTTTTTCCAATCCGATTCCTTCTCGAAAAAAACCGAGGCGGGACCCAGGTCCAGATGGCCGTAATCCGCGTGGCCCAGGAACAGCCATTGGTTCTCGTGCACGAAGGAACTGTCCAGGTTGACGTGAACCGCGGGAAACCCCTTTTCCTTTTCCTCGGTCTTCCGGCCCCGGACGACCTTTTGGCTGTTCAAATAAAATTGGTCCACCATGAGGATGCCGTCCTCGGGCAAATGGACGATCAGGGGCCGGTCCGGGTTGGGGGGCAGGAGGGAAAAAGAAGCGGGAATCTGCTCGATGATGCCGTCCGCGACCTGGTAATAAAGCATGGGTTTGTCTTCCTGGAAAACATGGCCCTCTTCCCCCTCGGTCAAGGCGATTTGCCCGTCCGATCCCATCTGTTGGGTGACCAGGGACCCCGCCAATACGGCGATGATGCCCAAGTGGGTCACGACGAAGCCGGTCTGGTATTTTTTCCAGGGGAACCGGGAGAGGGCGGAACAAAGCAGGTTGACGGCCAAGAGCACCATAAACCCGCCGAACCACCAGGTGCCGTAGACAAACCGCTTGGCCACGACCGTGGAGAAGCGCGATTCCACGATGGTTCCCGCCGCCAAGAAAACCGCCAAAATGAGGATCATCGGCAGGGCCATCTGCACCGAACCGAGAAATTTCAGGAAACGGTTTTCTTTAAAAAGGTTCAAGGAATACTCCCGTTGAAAATGAGGGGTTATCTTAAAGGCGGGCTTAAATCAATGCAAGCGGCGGGATCATAGTCCCTCAAGGCTCCGTTCCGTAAGGAAGAAGGCCCTTTCATCGTGAACCAGGTTCAT
>CAZUXW010000143.1:0-3272 GCA_964624625.1 uncultured bacterium | reverse complement strand
GTGCCCATGTCCTTAGCGGCCACTTGTAAAATGCCGTTGGCGTCAATATTGAAGGAAACCTCGATCTGGGGAACACCCCGGGGAGCGGGGGGTATCCCGACAAGTTCAAACTGTCCAAGGGTACGGTTATCGGTGGACATCTCCCGATCGCCCTGTAATACGTGGATCGAAACGGTGCTTTGACCTTCGGCGGCAGTGGAAAAGATCTCGCTTTTCTTGACTGGAATGGTTGTGTTGCGTTCAATGATCTTGGTCATGACCCCTCCCAGTGTTTCCAAACCCAAGGATAGGGGAGTGACATCCAGGAGAAGGACGTTTTTTACCTCGCCTTTTAATACTCCGCCCTGAATGGCGGCTCCGATAGCGACCACTTCATCGGGATTAACTCCTTTATGGGGCTCGCGTTTGAAAAAATCCTTAACGATTTTTATCACCAGGGGCATGCGGGTCATGCCGCCCACCAAAACGACCTCTTGGATATCCTCCACCGTAAGCCCGGCGTCTTTTAAGGCCTTCTTGCAGGGTTCAATTGTTTTTTCCACCATATCCATGACAATTTGTTCGAGTTTGGCTCTAGTGAGCTTGACGTTCATATGTTTGGGACCAGAGGCGTCCGCCGAGATGAAGGGGAGATTGATATCGGTTTCGTTGGCTGTGGAAAGATCGATCTTGGCCTTTTCCGCTCCTTCCTTCAGCCGTTGAAGGGCCATTCGGTCGTTCTTCAAGTCCACACCTGTTTCCTTTTTGAAGTTGTCGATGAGCCATTGGATGATCCGCTGGTCGAAATCGTCCCCGCCCAAATGGGTGTCCCCGTTCGTGGCCTTTACCTCGAATACGCCGTCCCCCAATTCGAGGATGGAGATATCGAATGTGCCGCCACCCAAGTCGTAAACCGCTATTTTTTCGTCTTTTTTGTCTTTGTCCAACCCATAGGCCAAAGCGGCCGCAGTAGGTTCGTTGATGATCCGAAGAACATCCAATCCGGCGATCTTACCCGCATCTTTGGTGGCTTGGCGTTGGGCGTCGTTAAAATAAGCGGGGACCGTGATCACAGCCTCTGTGATTTTGCTTCCTAAGTAAGCCTCGGCGTCGGCTTTGAGTTTTGTTAAAATGATGGCGGATATCTCGGGAGGGGAGAAATCTTTGTCATCGATCTTCACCCGAACGTCGCCGTTGGAGGAATCTTTGAGGCTGTAGGGCACCAATTTCCGGTCCATCTCAACTTCAGGGTCGAGCAGTTTGCGCCCCATGAAACGCTTGATGGAATACACGGTGTTGGCCGGGTTGGTGATGGCTTGATTTTTGGCGATTCGCCCGACAAGTCTTTCGCCGGCTTTGGAGAAACCAACCACTGAGGGTGTCGTTCGAACCCCTTCCGCGTTATCTATAACCTTCGGCTCGCCGCCCTCCATGATCGCCATACAGGAATTGGTGGTACCTAGATCGATACCCAATACTTTATTCGTTGTCATGATCCGACTCCTTTAGTTCAAGGCATAAGCCTTGGCCGTTCATTTCTCTAATGGATAATGCAAGAAACAAGCCCATTAGAACTTTAGGTTTGCTTTGTTGACCATGGATTCATTCGTTGGGTCAAGGATCAAATTGAGAGTCATAGGTATCGATTTGACAGGGAAGCAAAATCTTGAATTGTCCCCAAGGTTTCTCTTACCTTTCGAAAAGGCCTTCTGAAAGATTGACGGGGATGTTTTGGGGCACATTCCTTGCTTCAACACTTCATAGGACTTTTAGGCGATCCAAATCTCGGGTTAAAAATTGGGCCGGGGAGTGAAAAATTCATCCTCCATTTCCAGGCCCTCTCTAAAAAGACAACCCCTGATCCTAATATAAGTTCCACTAGAACCTATTCAAAAAGGCGAGGCCTGAGGCATGGAGCATTGGGATGCTTGGTGCCATTTGGGAGGAAGCCTCCTGGGTGCTTTGGGGGGACTTTTCTTGGCCTATGACCTATTGAGAGGGAAGGACGGGCCTTTGGCTGGGGTCACCCGGGTAGTGACCTACATGTTCCTTTTTGCCATTCCCTATTCCTTGGGTTTAGGGTTGAAGTTCGGGTTAATGACCAGTTGGGGCATGGGATTGATCCTGGGATTTGACTTTTTCAAGGAATCCAGACGGATTCACGACAAGAGGCAACCGAGGCGGTGGATAACGGAAGTCGCTTTAGGTTCGGGCCGCGCCTTGGTTTTGTCCATTGGTTTGATGGCGATCACCACCTGGGCCATTGCCGCTTTTCTTTTTCCCCTTTACGCCGTCTTTCTGAGCGCGACCTATTTTTTAGGTTGGTCCCCGGCGGATAACCGAAGGATCAGCAAACAAATTCTTTTTAGATGGGTGGCTCTTTGGGTTTCGCTCTTGAGGGGCGTTGGGGCTGGATTCTCTTACTGGGCGTCTTTCGTCTTGCTTTCGGGGTCGCCAAGCCAAAAGATCCCATTCGTATCCCCTTGGAGTGTGGGGTTGACCATCGGCGGGGGCAGCTTTTTTGTGGGTTGCATCTCACCATGGGTGGAATGGTGGGTGGAAAGACTCTCCCAAAGCAGGCTGGCGGTGGTCGGGATAGCTTTCGCCATCATCGGATTTTTGATCCAGGCTTTCCCCGACTGGATCATCCTTCTCCAAAATTAAGGATCTAGGCGCCTTTTTAAAGGCCGAAAGTTCAAAATGTAGCGCGGCCCGGACGGCAACTCCGGGCCGTTTGAACTTCAAAAGGACGAAGTGAAACTCATTACTCTTAACCTCGGGATACTGGCCATCCTTTTATTTTTGGCCAATTCGGTCCAAGCCGATCCCATCGGAACAAAACCTGATTCGGCCAAACCTACCCGGAATTTTTATCCGGTGGTTTCATTTTTTTACGGCACCGACCGGGTATTCGGGCACGACCGCTTTAATGCGACCCTGGACGACCAAGTGGCCTTTGGGGAAGCCCAAATGGTGCTGAAACTCCATTACCGCAGGCACAGCGATAGAACCTGCGGCTGGTGGCGGTTGGGGGAGAAGGACAAAGATAAACCTGGTTTGCGGGAACCCCATCCGATCGATTCCGCCAACCTCGATTCACCACTTAATTCCAATGAAAAAGATGAAACCTTTATTTATGTCCACGGCTTTTCCACGAGCTTTGAGGAGGGCGCCAAAGAAGCCGCTCAAATTGCCTATGACCTCCAACTTTCGGGCATGCCAATCCTTTACAGCTGGCCTTCCATGGGGAGCATTTCAATTACCGATTACAAAACGGATCAAACGATGGTCAA
>CAZUXW010000142.1:0-3305 GCA_964624625.1 uncultured bacterium | reverse complement strand
TTTTCGTTCAGCCATTTCTTGAGAGGGGCAAAATTTCCCTTCTTAAACCCAGGTTCTAATCCCCCTGAATCCCGGTTGGCGGCGTCAAAAAACTGGGCCGAATAGAGGTTGCCCAGGGTGTAAGTGGGGAAGTAGCCGAAGCTGCCGTGGCTCCAATGAACATCCTGCAGGCAGCCCAAGCTGTCCGTGGGCGGAACAATCCCGAAATATTTTTTCATCGATTCATTCCAAACCGCCGGGATATCTCCCGCCTTCAGGCTTCCCCCGATGACCGCGGCCTCAATGTCGAACCGGAGGCAGACATGCAGGTTATAGGTGACCTCGTCGGATTCGGTGCGGATAAAGCTGGGGGCCGAGTGGTTGATGGCGAAATAAAAGGCCTCCAAGGAAACATCGTCGAAGGTCCCGGGGAAGGATTTTTTCAGTTCGGGGAAGAAATATTCCCAGAAGGGCAGGCCCCGGCCGACCAGGTTTTCCCAGAGCCTGGATTGGGACTCGTGGATGCCCAAGGAAACCGCCGAGGCCCGGGGGGTTCCGTAATGGGCGCCGCCCGGCAGGTTCTGGTCGTAAATGCCGTGGCCCGCCTCATGGAGGGTGCTGAAAAAGGAATTCTCGAAATTGGCTTCCTCGAAACGGGTGGTGATGCGGGTATCTGAGGGGCCCAGCCCCGTGGTGAAGGGGTGCGCGGAAACGTCGATGCGGCCCTTCTCAAAATCAAAACCGATGGCCCCCGCCAGCTTCCGGCAGAAATCCTGCTGGGCCGGAACGGCGAGCTTCCGTTTGAGGATGGAGAGATCCGGCTGGCGCTTGGAAGAGGTTATTTTCGAAACCATTTCCGAGAGGCTTTTTTTCAGGGGGGGGAAGAGCTGGTTGAGCTGGGCGCTGGTCAAGCCTGGCTCGTAATCCTCCAGCAGGGCGTCATAGGGGTGATCCTTAAAACCGTAGCATTTGGTTTGTTCCTGGACGAGGGCGATGATTTTTTCCAGCCAGGGTTGGAACCGGGAAAAGTTGTTTTCCTTGCGGGCTTCCACCCATTCCACCTGGGCGTTGGAGGTGACCCGGGCCATTTCCTCCACCAGCTTTTGGGGCAGTTTGGTGGAGCGGTCGTAGGAATGGCGCCATTCCCTCAGGTTGACGGAGCTGTCGCTCAAGGCGTCCGAAACCAGGGCCTTGGAGGATTCGGCGCTCGCGAGCCATTCGCCCACCTGGGGATCGGTGAACTTCTGGTGGCACATACCGGCAAGGAGGGACATTTGCTCCGCGCGATATGGGCCGCCTGCCCCCGGCATATAGACTTCCTGGTCCCAGCCCAGGACCCCGGCGGTATTGCCGAGGAGGGCGATTTCCTTCATGCGGCGGACCAGCTGTTCATAGGCCTGTTCAGGGGACATAATCACTCCAGTCTCGGATTGGGAAGCCACGGAAAATACGGCACGGCTATTTTGCCACAGATGAACACGGATGAACCCAGATAAACCTGAAAGAAAATAATCCTTGGTTCAGTCCTGTAAATATATCTATCCGTGTTCATCTGTGGTGAATGCTATGGTTTTAGGCCGCAAAGGTTTTGCCGATGAACTCCACGTCCTCGGGGCTCAAAGGTTTGTTGTCCGCGGCCAGGTTGACCTGGACCTGGTTCAAGTTCCGGAAACCGGGAATGACGCAGCCGACCAGGGGGTTGGCCAGCAGATACTGCAGGGCCACCCGGGCCAGGTCCTTCACCTCGGCGCCGAAGCGCGCCTTCAGTTTCTCCACCTTGGGCTGGACGGCCAACAGCTCCTCGCGGGTGAAGCGCTTGTCCCCCAGCCGGTGGTCTCCCGCCTCGAAGGACGGGGGGTTTTGGGGATCGAATTTTCCCAGGAGAATTCCCTGGTTTAACGGCGAGAAGGCCACGAAGCTCATTTTCTTTTCCGTCAGAAGTTTCCAGACGGGAGTCCCCTCCCGGATGAATTGGTCGTCCATGATATGGGCCCAGCTCTGAAGCACGTCGGGCTTCACCTTGGGTACCAGCCTGGTGAAGTCCCCGTTGGAATAGGCCGATTGTCCGATGAGGCGGATTTTCCCCTCCTTTTTCAGCTGGGCCATCATGGCGACCGCCTCGTCCAGGTAGCGGTCCTCCGGACCGAAATTGCCATGGTGGAAATAATAAAGATCGATCACGTCCCGCTTCAGGTTGATCAGGGACTGCTCGCACTGGTGGCGGATATGGGCGGATTCGTAGGCGTGGGAGGCGGTTCCGGGAAACCAGCCGACCTTGGTGGCGATGGAGATTTTTTTCGTCCGGTTTCCCAGGATCTCGGAAAGCATGCGTTCGGCCCTGCCGTTGCCGTAGACGTCCGCGTTGTCGAAGTGGTTCACGCCCTGGTCCAAGGCGTAATCGATGGCCCGCTTGACCTCCGCCGCGTCCACATTAGCCCAGCCGTTGGGGGAGCCGTCCACCCAATTGAGCCCTCCCATGGTCCAACAGCCCAGGCTGATCTCCGATACTTCCAGGTTGGATTGTCCCAGCTTCCGGTATTTCATGTCGCCTCCGAAGCAAAATAACCACTCAGGGCCACAGATTAAAACAAAAGCTTATTTTTAGCCACCGATGAACAAGGATGAACCCAGATTAACCGGTAAAAAAAGTCATTCCCTGAATTAACCTTTTTATTTGAATCCATGCGCGTTTATCCCAGTTCATCGCTGGCGAATAGGGTTGTGTTTCTTGGGGCTTCATGGTGGAAGGGCTTTCGCCTGGGTAAAAGGTCGGCCGATGGGTAATTTTGACGCGGCCTAAGGCGCCCCCCAAGGTCCGGATAGGCCCGTTTTTCAGGGCTTAAACTGGCATGACCATTGCTTTAGTGATGAGGTACAGCAGCTATTAAAACCAGGAGAGAGACAACATGAGACACAATGACTTCAAAATCTTGATCGCCGAAGACGAGCCCAGCGTGAGGCGCATCTACGAAAAGACCTTTACGGCGGAGGGCTACGAGGTAGTCATGGCGGACTCGGGCGAGCAAATCCTGGCGGAATTATCCGAAGGAACCTTTGACCTCTTGATTACAGACATGCATTTGTCCTCGATGAGCGCTTTGGAGGTCCTTCCGGATATCCGCAAGAGCCATCCCCGGTTGCCGATCATCGTCGTCTCGGGACATTACGTGAATTTGGAGGAAGACTTCCACCAAAAGGGTTTCAAGGTCAACATGGTATTCAACAAACCCTTGAGCCTCGGCGTGCTGAAAGCGGCCGTCCGGAAGATCCTGGGATTGCCCGAGATGGACGCGGCGAAGAAAGGCTCGCTGGCCTGATCCGGGAAG
>CAZUXW010000141.1:0-3331 GCA_964624625.1 uncultured bacterium | reverse complement strand
TTCGCTATAATGCCTCCCATGAATTCCATTTCCGAGATGTTCAAGGAATATTCCTTCCGCCCCCGCAAGTCCGCGGGCCAAAATTTCCTGGCCGATGCCAAAATACTGGACCGTATCGAGGAAGTGATTCAATGTCCGCCGGAGGACATTTTGTTGGAGGTGGGGGGGGGCTATGGGGCCTTAACCGAGAGGCTGGTGAAGAAGGGCTTGCCTTTAATCGTGGTGGAGCCGGACCATAAGCTTTTCGCCATGCTTGAGAAGAAGTTTGGGAGCAACCCGAAAGTATCTTTGGTTAAGGCCGACATCCTCAAGCTGGATATCGGCTCCAAGGCGCCCCCCTTGCCTGGCAAAATCACCTTAGCCGGGAATATCCCCTATTACCTCACCACCCCCCTCATTACCAGGCTTTTGACCCAATACAACGGGTCCGTCCGGAAGATTTACCTCATGATCCAGAAGGAAGTAGCGGACCGCATGGCGGCCAATCCCGGCACCAAGGCCTACGGGGCCCTGACCCTTTGCGCCCAATATTATTCCCGGGTGACGAAGTTGATCGATGTTCCCGCCAAAAGCTTCAGGCCTCGGCCTAAAGTGGACTCGGCCTTCATCGAAATCGAATTAAAAGAAACTTTCCGCCTGTCGGGTGAGGCGGAAAAGAATTTTTTCAAGTTGGTCCGGTCCATTTTCCAAAGCCGGCGCAAAATGCTTTCCAATTCCCTCAAGTCCCTGGGCAAACCGGCAGACCAGGTGGAGGCGGCCTTGAAAAAATTATCCATTGATCCCCAAATCAGGGGAGAGAAATTGGACATCGATGAAATGATGGAGCTGGCCCAGGCCTTGGAACAGCCCTAATTGTTTCTGTTATTAGCATCATGTTAAGATGATCAAATCCTGTATCTGCAAATGGTTTGGAATATGTTGGTAGAGGCGACATTCATGGCGCCCATGGGCTCCATAAATCGAGCCTACAATACCGATCTCAGCGGGAGTTTTTCATGTGTGGAATCGTCGGATATACCGGTGAACAGCCGGCGGCGCCCATTCTCTTGAACGGGCTCATCAAGCTGGAATACAGGGGCTACGACTCGGCCGGGCTGGCCCTTTTGAACCCGGGCCATCACCTGAAGATCATCAAAAAAGCCGGGAAAATCAACCACCTGGTCGCGGCGGTCCGCGGGGCCCAGGTGCCTTCCTCCATAACGGCCGGGATCGGCCATACCCGATGGGCGACCCATGGCCACCCAACCGACGCCAACGCCCATCCCCATACGGATTGCGGGGGAAAAATCGCGGTGGTGCACAACGGCATCATTGAAAATTACCAAAAGTTAAAGAAGCAATTGCGGGCGAATGGCCATGTGTTTAAATCCCAAACGGATTCGGAAGTCCTGGCCCACTTAATCGAGGAACGTTTAAAAAAACACCCTTGGAAAGAGGCGGTCCGGGGGGCCTTGAACCAAATCACCGGGACCTATTCGGTGGTGGCGGTCTATACCGGGGAACCGGAAACCCTTATCGGCGCCAGGTCGGGCGGGGGGGCCCTGGTCGTGGGTTTGGGGAAGGGTGAAAATTTTATCGCGTCCGATGTGCCGGCCCTTTTAGCCCATACCAGGCGTGTCTTTTACCTGGATGACAATGAGATGGTCGTGGTGTCGCCCCAGGGCGCCCAAGTGGTGAATGTCTCCAACGGCAAGAAAATATCCAAGACCATTTCCGAGATTCAATGGTCCGCCGAGCAGGCGGAAAAGGGCGGCTACCCCCATTTCATGCTGAAGGAAATCATGGAACAGCCCAGGGCACTGGAAGACACATTTAACAGCCGTTTGGATATCGAGTCGGGGGAAATCATGCTGGAAGGAAAATTCTGGTCCTCGCCCTTCCTCACGCGGTTCAAAAAAATCACTATCCTCGCCATGGGAACTTCCTATTACGCGGCGTTGGTGGGGAAGATCCTCCTGGAAAAATACCTTCGTGTTCCCGTGGACGTGGAGAACGCCTCCGAGTTCCGGTACAGCGATCCGATTATCGATCACCATACCCTGGCCATCGTGATATCCCAAAGCGGTGAGACGGTGGACACGCTGGTAGCGCTCCGGGAGGCCAAATCCAAAGGCGCCAAGATCGCGGCCATTTGCAACGTGATGGGAAGCTCGGTCACCCGGGAGGCGGATGGGTTGCTGCTGACGAGGGCAGGCCCCGAGATCGGGGTGGCCTCCACCAAGGCCTTTACGACCCAATTGGGCGCCTTGTGGTTATTGACCCTTCATTTGGCCCGGGTCCGTAAAACCCTTTCGGCTTTTGAGTTAAAAAAGAAAGCCAAGGAATTGTCCCGGCTTCCCCTGGTGATGAAAGGTTTGTTGAAAAACCGCAGGGTTTTTGAGAAGACCGCGAAAAAATATTCCAAGCATTTCAATTTTTTATACATCGGCCGCGGCATCCAATATCCCATCGCATTGGAAGGGGCCCTGAAGCTGAAGGAAATATCCTATATCCATGCCGAGGGTTATCCCGGCGGGGAAATGAAGCACGGCCCTATCGCCTTGATCGACGCTAAAATGCCGGTGGTCGCCATCGCCCTTCAATCCTCGGGGGTTTACGAGAAGATGTTGAACAACATGGAAGAAGTGAAGGCCCGCAAGGGAAAGTTAATCGCCATCGTTGAAAAAGGGGACAAGCTGGCTGGCCGAAAAGCGGACAGCATCCTGGAAGTTCCAAAGGTGGGTGAGGATTTTTCGCCCCTTTTAACCGTTTTGCCTCTTCAACTTTTGGCTTATGAAATGGCTAAGGATATGCGAAGGGAAATCGATCAACCCCGCAACTTGGCGAAAAGCGTCACAGTAGAATAAAAAGAGTCGAAACCGGTTGTTTTTGAAGTCTTCCAAAAGCCCATATAAATAGCCAAAAAAATCGCATAACCACCACCTTTTGATGGATTTGGCTTTGAAAACCACATTGGGTAGGGCTAGTTTAGCTTTAAAATCGCAATTAAAACTTGACAGGGTTTAGGTGAGGGCTTATATTCCTGCCAATTGTCTGTGCGTTTCCTTGTCTTTTGACGCTTTTTGATCAAGAGGCGGGGCGTTTTTTCGTAGGTTTCGCGTTAGCGGGGCTTACGATCTTCGACGCAAGCGGATTTGTGACCACAACCGTTTGGAGTCGAAGAATCTGTCGAGGGTGGCGCTTTTTTGGGAAGCGGCCCACGCTCGTATTGTTCTTCGGTAGTAGGGGTTGCTGGTAAGCCCTAGAGCAGTGTAATTCGGGTGTGGCACTCTTCCCTGAGGAGTGCAGGCCCAAAAAAAAGCTATAAGGAGAGAGAAGCATGAAGAAAGTA
>CAZUXW010000140.1:0-3429 GCA_964624625.1 uncultured bacterium | reverse complement strand
CCGCCTATGAAAGGGCCCAATCCACGGGACATGAATATGTCCTGGCCGGTAACCCCCCGACCCTCGCCTACTACGCTTCTTATTTGGATAACTCGGCCCTGGGGCACTACGTCCTTACTCCCTTAAACCTTACCAGGACTTCCTGGGCTTTTGGGGCCAAGTACCCCATCAGCAAGGATTTCGAGGTGCGGGGTGATTGCTTTTTGAATAATTATGAGTGGGACGACTTTCCCAGTTACGGTCGCCGTGACCAGATTTGGAGGATGACTTATGCAGTCACCTTCTAAAACCCGTCCTCCGCTCTCCGCTCTTCGTTCTTCGCTAAGAAGTGGCAGAATCGCGATATTACTGCTTATGTCCATTTTGTTCGGCGGCCAACGCGCCTTTGGAGAAAATTTATTCTCGACTGTTCCGGACAGGGATGTGACTTACCAACAACTGGGGCAATTGGCCAAGGCTGGTTTGCTGGAGAAGGAAGATGTGGTCGCGCCCTTGACGCGGTTTGACGTGGCGCGGAGCATCCTGAAGGCGCAAAAGAAATACGATGAATTGGTGGTTGCCCAGGCGGACATGGAAATTCCGCCTCCTCCCGAGAATGGGGCCGCCGCGGCCGCGCCGGCGGATCAATCGGCTGCCGCGCCAGGGGCAGCACCCGGCTCCCCCAATGGAGCGCCCGCGACGGAAGTTGATGATGAGGCCTCCTTGGCCAAGGCCGCGGAGAATCTTCACAGCCTGAAGGAAGCTTATGATTCCGAATTGACCAAGTTAAAGGACAAGTTGAAGTCCCTTCAAGATGCTGCGGATCAAGCGGACGTGGATCAATTTGACTTGCGCAAGCGCATCAAGGGCATAACCCAGTTCCCCTCTGTCTCGGTCCATGGATTGGGACGGGCCTTTGGCTATTCCCAGCAGAGATGGGGAAGCATCCCGTCCTATATCGGCATTCCAGGATTCCGACATACCTATGGTTACATGGATTTTGGCCCCGAAGGCACCGTTTCAAAAGAAATCAAATGGAAAGCCATTTTCCGGGTCCAGTCAAGCCTGGCATTCTCGGATGCCCCGATTTTAACAGTGCGGCGGATCACCATGGATTTCAACCCGCCTTGGATGTCCGCGACGATCGGGGATTTCGACGAAGCCTATACACCTTTGACGCTTTGGAACCGTAATAACCTGGACTTGGCTTGGGCGCCCGATCCTTGGAGCCGCCCGGATGATTTTCAGAAGTATGAGAGCTTTTTCAACCAAGAGCCTTATTGGCCATTACGGGGACTGAAGATGGGCACGGACATGGTGTGGCCCGACTCGCCAGTGTTGGAAGAATTCAAGACTTCCGTTTTTGCCCATATGATCCGCAATGGTTTTGATGACACGGGAGCTGGATTCCCCGCGACCAACTGGTATTTCGGGCCGAACATTTACACGGATTGGGCCTTTGGCGCCAACGCCTCTTTTAAATCACCGAAATGGTACCTCGGCGGGACCTCGATGAAGCTCAACCTGGACACTTACGGTCTCTGGTTGATCGAGCCCCTCGATTCGACCCAGCCAGGTTCGCCCTACGGAACCTTCAATCCCGCCACTTGGGCCCATCAATATTTGATCGGCAGCGTGAAGCCGGATCTGAGGATAGGTTTTGGCGGCGACTTTTACGCCGGAGGCGCGGTTGAACTTGCCATGACCCATTACATCGACGATGAGATGGATTCGAGGAGGGTTGTAAATGACAACGCCATGCTGGGCGGCCCTTATTTCCAGTTGGGTGATTCTAAGCTCAGTTTCAATTACCTTAATGTAGGCCCCTATTTTTATTCCCCAATGGCCCAAACCAGGCAAGACAACTACAGCGATTTGTCGCTTCGCACTCAAGACCTCTTTACCCCGGCTGACTTGAGCCGATATTTCCTCAAGAATGTTCCGAGGGCTGGTGGTATCTATGGCTTTTACGACAGGACCCAGGACAACACCTTTCCCTATGGTTTAGGGACACCCAACCGCCAGGGAGTCGGGGTCGAGTTGGATATTAAAGCCCTTAAGGAAAAGGCCCTGAAAATAAAGGGAAGCGCTTACTTTGTGCAGGAAATCAGTGGTAATCTTGTAGTGAATGGGACGGGATCGGCTTTTATACCCATCGACTCCCCTCCCTCGACGACGATCTACCCGGTGCGAAATTTTACCTATCTGAATGTGGGGCCTTCGTTTGATTTCGGGCCCTCCATCGGCTGGGACAGGCCGTTGGAAATAGGGACCAATGTCCGCTATGAGCAAACCACTAGCGGCTTGGGAACCTTGACCAGCGCCTGGATCATCGGCGGAATAAAAGTGGGAGTGCTCCCGTTCTGGGACTTGGCCGGGGCCTTTAGCAATCAGGACGTGAACGGCAGTGACGCTGGATACGGCGGAACCCTTTTAGCCAGATATCCTTATATTTACGACAGCACGGATTTGGGCCAATATTCAACCTTTACCGTAAAGGGAAGCGTCCAGAGTTTGAGATTCTCCAGTACTTTCAAGGTGAACCGCAACTCGAACATTTACTTGGACTGGGATTGGACCACCGGCAATTTGCTTCCCTTGGCACCCAACCAGGGAACGCTCAACAACCATTACATGGAGCTGACTTATGAAGTCAAATTCTAAATTAATCCTGGGAGTCTTGGGTTTTTCCGCCTTGCTTTGGGTCGGATGTGAGAAGACCCAATACCCATCCAGTTACTTAACCGCGACCGGGCCCAATCCCGCCATGGTGATTAATTTTGAGAGCGGGCTCCAGGTCAGCTCGAACTTAGCCGAGGCTAATAGGCCTGGAAACCTGATCCAAACTCCCGGCCTGATCGCGGCCACTGGCAGCCCCTCGGTGACGCCCCTGATCGCCAGCCCAGGCGCCAACGGGACGGCGGATTGCGTGCATATGGTTGGGTCAGTCACTGATCCGGGAAACGCGTCCTACCCCGCCATTCTCCTATTGATACCGATTGAGACAGCAGGCTCTGGACACTATGACGCCAGCCTTTTTTCCGGAATTAAGTTCTATATCAAGGTGGCGGCCTCCGATACGGCGTCCACCAGGGTTTTTTCAATCCCCATTGTCAAAACCTCCGTGGCGCCGGCCGGGACCTGCGCTACTTATAACACCTGCTATAACAATTTCGCTTTTACCTACCCCAATACAGGCGGGGCCTGGGTTCTGGAGACCATCCCCTTCACTTCCATGACCAGGGGAAATTATGGCGGGAGTTTTACGCCGAGCACCTTATCTGGCGCCAATTTGCAGGAAATCCTTTCCCTCCAATGGTCTGAAGGCAACCAAAATGTGCCTGCCACGGTGAATGTTGATTTCGCGGTAGATGAGGTACAATTCTTTTAAGGGCTGAATTTTAATCTTCGGCGAAGAGCGGATGGGGTGAAAGACATGAAAACAAAAAT
>CAZUXW010000139.1:0-3531 GCA_964624625.1 uncultured bacterium | reverse complement strand
TTCGAATCCTACCGCCCCAGCCATTTCAAACCCTACCCCTCGTCGATTGGGGGGATAGGGTTTTTGTTTTTGGAGCGAAAGGATTCGAACCTGAGGGGCATGGGGAACAATAGGCCCCCCTGTTGTTCAAAAGGGTAGGGAGGGAGTAATTTCCCCTACCAGCGGAGCGGTTTGACATCCTACCGCCCCAGCCATTAAAGGCTTGTTCCTTGTTAAGAGGACAGGCCTTTCATTTTTGTGGAAGAGAGGGAAACGAGCCTGGGATCCCTAATGACGAATCCCTATGGTTTTGAGGGGGGGGAGGCGGGTAAACTAAGGTCCTGGGTCTTCCGACATTCCACCTTATAGGCGATTCATGAACTGTTCCAATTTCACGCTCTTATTCGCCGATGACGAACCGGCCATCCGGGCCATCTACCAAAAGTCTTTTGTCCCGGACGGGTTCAAGGTCGTGCTGTGCGAAAACGCGGACCAGGTCCTGGAGAAATTGGGACAGCAGAAATTGGACCTGTTGGTCCTGGACCTGCAAATGCCGGGAATGGACCGGATGGACCTCTTCGCGATCCTGCGGGAAAAATATTCCGCCATCCCGGCTTTGGTCGTGTCCGGGGTCTACAGCGGCGTGGTGGAGGATTTCACCGCCAAGGGTTACGACACGATCACCTTTTTTAATAAGCCGGCGTCCCTGCTGGAGCTGAAAAAAAGCATATTTGAAATTCTCAAGATTGATGCCCTGGGGGCCTTTCTCGGCGATAAAGAAGTGGGATAACGGGTTACCCAGAAGAGGCGAGGATTGGAATAGTGTCTCATTTTGGGTTTAAATTCACCCTCACCCGCTATCCTCAGGGAGAGGGTGAGGGGTGTTGTTATCTTGGGGTTTTCAAAATCAAACTGAAACACCAACGGGGTTTGGCCCTTGTCGACGAGGCTTCCACGATTTGTTAAAATGCTCCCATGAAACCTTCCCGGCCCCAAACCAAAAGTTCCCACCGCGATGACGTGAAGGGAAAGGGATCAAGGAAATCCAAGGCTTCCCCCCGGCGGATTGTGGCGGGAATCAAGGCGCCGCCTGATTGGCGGGTCGAAACGCTCTCCCGGATGCGCTCTCTCATTCTGCGGGCAGGCCCCGAGATCATCGAGGAGCGGAAATGGAGGAAGCCGTCGAATGGGATGGCGGGGGTTCCTGTCTGGTCCCACGGGGGGATCCTCTGCACCGGCGAGACCTACAAAGGCGCCGTGAAACTCACTTTCGCCAAGGGCGCCTCCCTCAAGGATCCGGCGGGGCTGTTCAACTCCAGTCTCGAGGGCAATACGAGGCGCGCCATTGACCTCCATGAGGGGGACAAGATTAATGAGAAGGCCTTCCAGGCCCTCATCCGGGCCGCGGCGGCGATCAACGCTTCCCAGGCCAAGGGCTGACCCTTTGACCGCCCCGCTTCGAAGGGGAGAGGCGGCGGCGGATTCCAATTTAGTCTTTCAATATTGACCCTCCAGCAAGATCCCTTTTGAAACCGCCTGAACGGACGGCCGGAAGTGGTATAGTTTCCATCAAATATCAGCCCGTAAATATGCCGGAATGGTTTCTCATGGAAAAAATAGTATTTCTCAAATCCATTTTCGCTAAGCGGTTCCACCCCTTTCCCTTTTTATCCCTCTTGTTAGGGGTCTTCCTGGGGGGCGCCCATGTGGCCTTGGGTCAAATCGTTGAAAAAGACCTGGGAATCCAGAATGCGGCGGCCGCTTTGGTCGTGCCGCTCATGGGACCCGGCATTTCGGCCAGTAACGTTACCTACCAAGGCCTGGGCAGCTCCGCCGGTTCTTTTACGGGAGGTACCTCGGTGGTGGGTTTTGACTCGGGGATCGTCCTCAGCACCGGTTCCGCCGCCCAAGTGGCGGGCAGCGCCCCCGCGACCGCCAGTACCTGCAACAGCCTTCCGGGCGACCCGGACCTGGCCCTCCTGTCGGGGAATAGCCCGGCTGATCTTTACGACAGCACCGTCCTCTCGTTTGATTTCATTCCCAGCTTCGGCACGATCACCTTCAAGTACGTGTTCGCCTCGGAGGAATACAACCAATATGTGGGGTCCAATTACAACGATGTCTTCGGGTTTTTCGTCAATGGAACCAACGTGGCCCTGGTTCCCGGGACCTCGACCAATGTCTCCATCAACAATATCAACGACTGTACCAACGCCGCCTATTTTATCGACAATATCGGCTCGCCCCAGGGCGGCTCCTGCCCCATCGTTAAAAGTCCCGCGGGCTTGAACACCACCATGAACGGCTTGACCACCGTCCTCACGGTGAACGCGGTCGTGAATCCGGGGGTCGTGAACCACATCAAATTGGCCATTTCGGACGTGGGGGACTGCCGGAACGATTCCAACGTCTTCATCCAGTTCAACAGTTTCAGCAGCGGGTTCACTTCCACCTTCACTCCAACCCCCACCCCAACCGATACTCCCTGCGGCTGGCCGGGAAATACCTGCACTCCCACCATCACCTGGACCCCCACGAAGACGGCGACCCCTGGCCCCACGGATACGCCTTGCGGCCTGCCGGGCAATACCTGCACCTTCACCCCCACCGATACCTATACCCCGACCTCCACCCATACCCCAACGCCTTCCTACACCACCACCGCCGACATCAGGCCTTCCAATACTTTTACCGCCGCCTTCACCCCGACCATTACCTTTACCTCGACCGCTACTTTTACCGCCACCGCCAGTCCCACCAAAACCTCAACCGCCACGCCGACCAACAGCCCCACCCGCACCTTTACCCCGACCTCCACCTTTAGCCCCACCGCGACCCCGACCCCGACCGATACCTTGACCCCCTGCGGCTTTCCCGGCAATACCTGCACGCCCAGCCCCACGCCCGCCTCCGTGGATATTTTTACCCTTGACCGGAACCTGTTCAATCCCGCCGTCGACAAGGTTGTCTCGATGGACGTGGGCTATTCCAGCTATCCCGGAAATTATTCCTTGAGGATTTACAACACGGCGGGCGAGCATATCCAAACCCTTGTCAGCCGAAGGGTCAATGGGCCGATCCATGATCATTGGACTTGGGACGGGACGAACAAGGCCGGGGATCCCTGCGCCAGCGGGGTTTACGTGATTTATTTGGTCGAGCCCTATTCCAAAAAAGTGAAAAGGCTTTTACTGATTCGGTAAGAGGGGCTCCGTGGAGGAAGTTGGCGGGTTAGGGCGTCCGGTTGAGTTTTCCGTTTTTTCCGCCGTAAAATAAATAAACCTTTCCCGATCGGTATCCCTTTTCCGAATTGTCCGGAGCCCCGACTAACAGGTCCTGGTAGCCGTCGCCGTTCACGTCACAGGCGTTGGCGACGTAAGCCCCGAATCGGTCGCCGTCGTTTTCGCCCTCGACCTCGAAGGAGGATGCGGGGAAAGGACCCTGGGGCCCGCCCAGGAATAAATAGACCCTATCGGGGGCGTTCGGAAACACCGTCTCGATCGTGACGAACGGGCGGTATGACGTGGAAGTGCATATCGAGGACGGCAAGGG
>CAZUXW010000138.1:0-3662 GCA_964624625.1 uncultured bacterium | reverse complement strand
AGGAACATCTTCATCTGCTCGGGGCTGGTGTTTTGCGCCTCGTCCAGGATGATGAAGGCGTTGGAGAGGGTCCTGCCCCTCATGTAGGCCAAGGGCGCCACCTCCACGACCCGCTGGTGAAAAAGCCTTTGGAGCTTCTCGTATTCCACCATGTCGTAAAGGGCGTCATAAAGGGGACGCAGGTAGGGATCCACCTTTTCCTGAAGGTCCCCGGGAAGGAACCCCAGTTTTTCACCCGCTTCCACCGCGGGACGGGTCAGGATCAGCTTTTCCACTTGGCCCTCGCGGAGGGCCGCCACCGCCATGGCCATGGCCAGGTAGGTCTTTCCCGTTCCGGCTGGGCCGACCCCGAAGACCACATCCTTGGATTTGATCGCGTCCACGTATTTTTGCTGGTTGTCGCCGCGGGCCTGGATGGGTTTCTTCAGGGCGGAAAGAAGGATCGTTTCCCTGGCCGGGCCCTCTTCTTCCTGCTTTTCGCCCTTCGCCTCGGAGATCATTTTTTGAACCGCGCCGGTCTGCAGGTAGCCCTCGTAGCCCTTCCGTAAATGCCCCCGAAGCCGCTCGATGACTTGGCTGGCATGAGAAACCTCAAGGGGCTCGCCCGAGAGGATGATTTCATTGCCCCGGGCCACCAAGGTCACGGAAAAGGATTCCCTCAAGAGTTTCAGAGTGTGGTCCTTTTCCCCGAACAACTGCAGGCATTCCTGCTGGTCCTCGAAGGTTATTTTTCGGTTAATCGTCTGGCTCACAAAGCCGCCTCTGGGGAAGTTACAAGGGACCAAGCACGAGGTCCCAGGTTTAAAAAAAATCCCTTTTCCCCCGGGGGGAAAAGGGAATAATTAGAAAAAAACGGGATAAAAAGATCAGAAATAATTTAACGGCAAGACCTCGCGGGGTTTGGTATGGGGAACGTAGAGGGGAGTATCGCTGGCGTCCTTGCGGGACTTGCTGATCTCCTCAGGCGTGAAGTCCTGGCGGATACAGAATTCCTGCTTTGGATAGATTAAATCCGGATCCGTGATCAAATCCCGGTTCGCCTTGAAGATCAAGGGCCATTGGAAATTGTCCTTGTAGCCGCTGCCAGTTCCCGAAATGTCCCAAAGGGTGTCGCCCTTCACGACGATATATTTGTTACAAGGATTAGCCGCGGGCGGCGGAGGCTCCGGAGTTGGCTCGGCGGTCGGCTCGGGCGTAGGGGAAGGCGGCAATAACGCAACCGGCGGCGGTGGAGGTTCCGGGGTGGAAGTGGGCAAGGCCACCACTATCTCACTGCTCTGGGGCGGGTTGGGGACTTCCACTCCCTCGATGCGTTTCTGGCCCGCGCATCCGACGGCGAGTGCCAGGGTCATCGCGGCAAGAATTAGGATCGCTTTCGAGTTGTTCTTCACTTTTCCCTCCGTATTGACGCCTTCAGAACGAATATTATGGGAGTAATCCCCCGACCCGTCAAGGAGGACCGGACTTAGACGAAGCCCTGGTTATCCGTCATTCCGAGGATCGGAGCCGATGTCTCGATCGTGGCGCGGGAATTCCCGGTTGCGCCGTAAAACCCAAGATTTTAACAGGGATTGCCACGGTCCCAACCACCCCGATTGGAACTGGGCTCGAAATGACAAAAATAACTTTTTTCTCAAATTGAGATCCCCGTCTTTTGCTTTTGGCCTTTACGGTTTCCAGCTGATAAAATCCACCAACCATGATCACCTTCCATCCCCGGCAAAACCATTTCAAGCTCGAATCAGGCGGATTCCACTATCTCATCGGCATTTCACCCCGTTTGGACCTCCACCACCTTTACTGGGGCAAGCCGCTTTCCCCCAAAGCCCTCCAGGCCCTCTTGAACGATTGGAAAAAAAAAGCCGTTGAAACCGAGCACCACATCAGCCGGGAATTCCAACCCCGGGAATTCCCTGATTTCGGCCACAACGACTTGAGAACCCCCGCTTTTCAAGTGGAGCAGTCGGACGGAACCCGTATCAGTGAATTCCTTTACGCTTCCCACCGAATCATTCCCGGCAAGCCCGATTTCGGGCCGGGGCCATCCTCCCAAGGCGATGAATACGAGGGAACCCAAACCCTTCAAATCAACTTGACCGACAAACTCAAACGGCAAAAACTGGAACTTTACTACACCCTCTACCCGGAAAGGGACATCCTGGTCCGCAGGACCCTTCTTCGAAACCTGGGAAAGCAACCAGTCAGCCTCTTGAAAATTTCCAGCGCCAGCCTGGACTTTTCCCCCGGCCCCTGGCGCTTGACCCGATTCCCTGGCGGTTGGGCCGGTGAACGCAAACTGAAGGAAGGCCCGCTCCAGGAAGGCACGATCCGGTTGGAAAGCCGCAGGGGCATCTCCTCCCATGAGATGAACCCCTTCGCCATGGTCACCCGGGGTGAAGCCGCTGAAACCCGGGGCGAGGTTTTTGGATTCGCCCTGGCCACCAGCGGCAATTGGTTGATCGAGGCGGAACTGTTCCGTACGGGCGGTCTAAGGGTCAACGCGGGACTCAATGATTTCGATTTCAAATGGCGCCTCGGGCCTGGTGAAAGCTTCGCGACCCCTGAATGCGTCATGGCCTATTCCTCCAGGGGATTCTCGGACCTGAGCCTCCATTACCATCGTTTTGTCCGCGAGAAGGTTATTGGCGGGGCTTGGAAGGCAAAACCCCGGCCGATCCTCATCAACAACTGGGAAGCCACCTATTTCAAGTTCAACCACGACAAGCTCATGAAAATCGCCGGGGCCGGAAAAGAAGCGGGATTGGAGCTTTTCGTTTTGGACGACGGCTGGTTCGGCAAAAGGGACGACGACACCACTTCCCTTGGCGACTGGTTCGTGGACAAGCGCAAGCTTCCCAAGGGCCTCCGGGGACTATCCGACGATATTCACGGCCTTGGATTAAAATTCGGACTCTGGATTGAGCCCGAAATGATCTCTCCCAAGAGCCAACTCTACAAACAACACCCCGACTGGTGCCTCCACGCCAAGGGCCGGGTCAGGCGCGGGGCCCGAAGCCAACTGGTTTTGGACATGAGCCGCCCCGAAGTGCGCCAATATCTTTTGGACTCCATTGGAAAATCGCTGGAAGAAGCCAAGGTCGATTACGTGAAATGGGACATGAACCGCTCCCTCTCGGAAGTCGGAAATGAAATCTTGCCGCCGGGACAGCAGGGCGAGCTTTATTACAGGTACCTGATGGGGGTTTACGACCTGATGGACCGCCTCAACCGGCGCTTCCCCAAGGTTCTTTTCGAGGGATGTTCCGGCGGCGGCGCGCGGTTCGACCTGGGAGTCCTTCACTACCATCCACAGATTTGGACCTCGGACAACACCGACGGCCTCGAGCGCCTCTTCATCCAATATTCCACCAGCTTCGCCTATCCCCCGCTGGTCATGGGCGCCCATATTTCCAGCGTCCCCAACCACATCACCCACAGGTCCATCCCGCTGAAGTGGCGGGCGCTGGTGGCCATGTCCGGCAACTTCGGGGTCGAGGCCGATATCACCAAGTGGAGCCTCAAGGAACAAAAAGAACTGGCAGGTTACATTAAAACCTACAAGGAAATCCGGCCCCTGGTTCAGTTCGGGGATTTTTACCGCTTGGAAAGCCCCTACGAATCCAATCGGGCTTCCTGGATGTTCGTGAGCCGGGACCAAACGG
>CAZUXW010000137.1:0-3688 GCA_964624625.1 uncultured bacterium | reverse complement strand
ACTTCTTGGTCGGAAATCAAGGAAGTTCCTCCAACTTGAAATAATCCTCAACTCTCATATCTTTCTTCTTCCGCTCGCCTCGTTTTTCCGCCCCAGGCCCGCACAAAATTTTGTAATCACATTGTTGACATGCCTTGGCGGCCGCCGGGAAAAATCCCTGGTCCACCGCTTCCGCCGCCGTGGTTAGAAGAATCTTCAGAGGTTCCTCCACCTTTTTAAAATCCGTTGCGTCGAAGGGGACCGCCTTATAGTCCCCCTTGGCGGTTAGGAATTCATATAAGGCTCCCTGGGGGGTTATGCCGGGATAAAGGGTTTGGCAGGCCCAAAGGTAGAGGGGCATTTGGATCTTAGTGCCTTCCTTCACGCTATTGGCCTTGAAGTTCAAGTTGGAACCCGATTTGTAATCCACCACTCTTAAGCTCTTGCCATCCGGGGAAAGATCCACCCGGTCCATGAAACCCTCTAAGCGAAATGTCCCTGCCGGAGTCTCGATGGTCACCTCAGGTTGTCCCTCACGGCCGAAGGCCTTCTCGAAATCCACCGGGGTCCAATCCTGATCCTCGAGCACCTTCTTCAAAGCCCTTTGCAAGTCCTTGCGCAGGCTGAATTGGCTCCATTGCCACAAGGCGGGCGAACCGGGAACCCCATTTTTTTCAAAATGATCGAATGCTTTTTTGGCCTCTTCCTCTAAAACCTCCAGGGCCTTATCCCCCTCCCGGTTCCTCAACCAGCCGTCCTTTTTCCCCCGGGAAAGGGTCTCTTCCAAAATGGAATGCATCAGCGTGCCCTTTTCCGCCGCGTCCAACTGGAAGACCCGCTCGGGTTCGGGATGCACCTTGAGCCCCAGCACATAGCGGTAAAAATAGCGGAGCGGGCAGGCGGCGTAGGTTTCCAATCGCGAAGCCGAAAGAGTCTTGTTCTTGAGGGAATGGTCTTGGGCCAGTTTCCCGATGGCGGTTGCGTCCTGGAAGACCCCGTCATAGGGCGTGAACTTGCGGCTGCCCTGGCGCTCCTTCAACGACCGCCGGGCCTCGGTGAAGAAAGGTTTCCCTTCCACATAGGCTTGGGCTGGCAAGGGATTTCCCTGACGGGCCTCCTCGAAGCGGCTCAGCACTTCCTCCAGGTCGTCCACCCTTGTGTCATCCCCATCGCGGATCCAATCGGACACCGCGACCTTTTGGAGGTAGGGAGAATCCTCATCCCATTTGGTTTGGCGTGACCCAGTCACGGCATGAAGGGTCTCATAGAGATAGCTGGAGGGCACCCGGGGCGCTCCCGAGCCGGGATGCAGATGGGAAGCGGTGAGGATAAGAGATTTTTTCGCGCTTCGAACCGCCAGGAGGAAAAGCAGTTTCTCTTCCAATCTCCCCTCGGCCTTTTCAGGCGCCTTGGCCCGCCCCAAGTACCGCTCGTTGAGGACGCGCCGTTCCTCATCCAATAGCAGGGGGTCGGGTCTTGGCACCCGGGGAAAACCCTGTTCCACCAAACCCGGCAGGACCATCACATCGAAAGGAACGCCGCGGGCCTGCATGAGGTCCGACACTTCAACCCCTCCCGCTTCGGGGGCGTTCCAAGGAATCTTCACTTCGTCCATGAGGCCCGAGAGAAGGGCCTCCAGCTCGTCCTTTTCCACGGTGAAGGAATCCTGGGACAATATCTCCACGCCCCTCCTTAGGGTTTTCAATTCTTCCTTCGCTTCCGATTTCACGAAAAGTTTCCCGGCCAGGTCGAATAGGACCCCGGTCTTCCCCACCCAGTTCTTTTCTTTTTCGAATTGGTGGCGGCCGTCGAAAAGGGTTTGAAGCACCTTGGTCCTGAAAATCGAAAGGGACCGGGAATCATCGCCGGAAAAATCGCCTTCTTCCCAAGCGCCCTTACCCGAAGGGGGGGTGGCGTATTCCTTCAAGCGGTCCATCCATGCGCCTTCGCCCTCCACCACCCCCGCTTCCTTGGAAGCCTGGTCCCAAAGATGGGGATTCCACTCCAACTCATCCACCCCGAATCCTTCCGGGTCAAGGTTGGGACAGGCGAGAAAGTCCATCAGCGTCTCACGGGGAAATTCCAATTGGAATGACTCAAGCAAAAGCAGGAAGGCTTTGGCCTCGGGAGTTTCCATCAGGTAGACGGAGGGTTTTTTGGCGAGCGGCACCTTTTGCCCCTCAAAAGCGGGGGCGATCATTCGGCGGTAGGTCTCGAACTGGCGCAGGATGAGGCCGCATTGTGAAAGATGAGTCTTGCGCCGTACAGCTTCTTCCGTGACGGCCCTGGCGGCTTCCCTCATTTCCCTGGGTTCCCCAGGACAGAGGAGGATCTTCACATCGGAAGAATCAAAATCACCCTCATCCTGGCCTTCTCCCCTCGAGGGAGAAGGAGGCTCCCTTTCCTCATTCTTGAATAGGTAGTTTTGCAGCCGGCCAAGGGGTGTTGTTTTTTTACTTTCATACCTTCCCACCTTCACACTGCCGCTTAAACCTTTCGCCCACTGCGCGAATGGCTTGGCATATTCAAAGGCCGGATGGTCCTCCTCAAAAGGAATGAACCAATGACTTTCCAAATCCTTTTCGAGGGTTTGCCTTTCTTGGCGCCTTGGTGTTGTACAAAGGTGTTGCAGTACTTTTCGTTGTAGGACCGAAGCGTCATAAAAACCATAGGTCCAAACCAAGGCTTCCGGAGTTTCAACCGTCAGTGCGTCCTGATAAAGGTCTTCCCGGTCCTTCCAACGGTTCTTGTTTTTCCAATCCTGGTTCTCCGTCAAAAGGGCCGCGAACTCCGCCAACTTCCCCGTCAACCGCTTTCGGGTTTTATCCTTGGCGATGGCCTTGGCGGAATCGTCCAGTTCCTTGGCCGTGAACCCGCCCTGGCGCAGCTCCGACAGGGTGGCCCGGAGGGTTTTATGGAAGCCAGGGGTCTTATCCACGGAGGCGAAAGGTCCTCCCTTCGGCCGGACCTTGCGGGCGTTCTCCCGGAGCACCCAAGGCACCAGGGATTCGGGCAAGAGCCGGAAACCCTCGGTCATCCATTTTTCCTCGGTGAGTTCGATGAGGTATTGGTGCAGGGTCAAGACCCTTAAATTGAAGGTCGAGCCGTTTTGGCGGGCCAAATCCTCCCGAAGGTGGCGCACCAGGGCGCGGTTGGGCACCAGTAAAACCAGGGGTGAAAAGGGATCGGATTCCCGAAAGGCGCGAACCGACGCGGCAAGTTCCGCCTCCAAAAACGGCTGGTAGGGGCCCATATAAAGAGAAACCGGCATTTGATCTTCCTTGGCAAAATGAGGGGATTCTTTCTGTGCTAGTCATTATATATAATCATTTCACGTTGAGTTGGAAGTTGGTTTTCATTCCTAACTCCTAATTACGAATTCCTAATTCATCCGAAGGATGCTCATGCCTCGTGAAATTCAAATCGCCAACGCCGCTGGGTTCTGCTTCGGCGTGAAGAAAGCCATCCAAAAGGCCGAGACCATGGACCGCGCCTTCATCTTCGGTTCCCTGATCCATAACCCCCAGGAAGTGGCCCGCTTGGCTTCCCTGAACAAGAAAATCGTCCATTCCCTCGAGGAGATCGAGGACAACCGGGTCGTGATCACCGCCCACGGGCTGGATATCAACGTCATCGGACAGATGAAAGAGAAAAAGCTGGAAATCATCGACACCACCTGCCCCCTGGTCACCAAGATCTACAACGAGGG
>CAZUXW010000136.1:0-3760 GCA_964624625.1 uncultured bacterium | reverse complement strand
CTTTACAATCCCCTGCCGGTAAGGGTGGCGGTGAACTTGACCGTGGACGGGCTTAATTCCATCACGGGAAAACCCAGCGGCATCGCGGACGGCGAGAAATGGATGATTGATCCCTATAGTTCCATCACCATTCCCGGCTGGCAAGTGAGCGGGGGCGAAGCCAGGCGCTTCTTCTTCACGGAAAAACCCAAGTCCTACGCCAAGTGGCGCGGGGATTCCTTGGGCAAGGACCTCTCGGCCAATTGCGGCGTGATCGGAGCCGCCTATTTCTGGAGCCAAAAGGAACTGAACGACTATTACGACCAGCATCCCCTCTATCGTTACAGCCAAAATCCGGTTCCCTATTCCTCCCAGCGGGCCAAAAAATCCGCAAGCGGATGGGGCCACAACCTGGCAGCCGCTTCCTCCGCCGCCCCTGCCTTGGCGGATCGGGACCTGGAGAGGGAAGAACCCAAGGAGCAGGCCGGCACCGGCATGGGGGAACAGCAGTACCATCCCACCACCCAGGTGGCCTTTGATTTCGACAGCGGGATGTATTCCCTCTCCCAGGCCCTGGTCATTTACTACGACTTCCCGAAGGTTGACCGTCCCAATCCCTTCCCGGCGGCCGACTATGCCCCGCCGATGCCCTGAAGCCGGGCTTGCCTCGCGGTTAAAACAAAAGGACCAGGCTAGAGGCTAGCCTGGTCCTTTTTATTTTTATCAAGGGGTTGAAGCGTGGTCCCTGGCGGTTGCTTCCCTGATTCAGCGGACCTGGGTCAGGTAGAGGGGAGTGCCGTCGGGGTCGAAGAAGAAGGCCAGAATATTGACCTCGTTCTCCTGGAAGTGGAACCTCACACCCTTGGTTTCCATCTCGCGGGCCGCGGCGCGGATATCCTGGACCTCGAAACCGATGGTAATCGAGGGAAGGTGGTGCCCGCCGGAAGGCTGGCCTTGTCCGACCGGGGCGCCGGAGCCGGCGGCGGCGTGCTGGGGCTCCCCGCCTCCCACCGCCCCCCAACCCATCTTGGCGGCGAGTTCGGGAGAAGTCCCCTGCTTCTTGGGATGCAGTCCGATGGTGATGCCTTTTGTGACCATCTCGGCCCAGTTGTCCCCAAACCTCAGTTCCTCGACCAGGCCCAGGACCTTAACGTAGAAATCCACCGACTGATCGAGGTCCTCGACCATGAGGGTGGCATAGGCTTTCTTGATTTCGGGCATCGATGGACTCCTGGTTTTGATCTTAAATTCTCTTCTACTTATACTCCGCGTATTGGGCTTGTATCTCGCCCTGGGCATAGGTATCGCTCAATCGGTAGGACAGGACATATCGGTGGCGCTCATCGGCCCAGAGGTTCCTTTTTCCCTCGGTGGAATCGGGGGAAGCTGTGGCGTGCTCGACCGTCATTTGGTCGGAAGAAACTTTTTTCCCATCCAGGACCAAGTCCCAAGTGAGGGTCCAAAGAAGGACATCCGGTTTCGGAACGGTTTTTTTTCCACGCTTGGGCTTAGGCGCAGGCCCCTTCGGCAGGGCCTTCATCGTCAAGGTGATCACCGCCTTGTGGTCATGTTTGAGGAAGGCGTCGTCGTAAGTGGAATAGTCGGTGCTGTTGGTGAAGGTTTCCCCGTTCTTCCCATGGGCCTCGTAACCCGTGTTTCCCGTAATGCCCGGCATTCCGAAATACTCGAAGTTGGGGCGCAAGATATTCTTCCCCCGGACAACGGTGAGAGGCGAGTAATAGCGGGTGACATAGCTGACGTCGTAATAAAGGAGGTGGGAGCCTGGCTCGATCTTCGTGAGGCACTTTCGCAAATGGTCCTCGTGGGTCCCTTCTACTTGAAGCCTGGTTTTATGGTCCAGCATGATGTCCGTGTCGTTTCGCACGACCAAGTCTTCAAAAGTCACCGTGGTGCGGCTGTAGGCCACGACTCCCAAAACCGCCAGGGCGCCGAGGAGCACCAGCGCGATAGCCGGAATCATTTTGGGCCAGCCCGTTAGTTTCTTGGCGCCAAGTGGAGCGTGGGGCTTGACGGCGCCGGGACGGAATACCTCAAAGATCTCCAGGGGCTCGTCAATCCCCTTCACTTGGTAGCGCCCATGGGAAGCCCATGCCGCTTCCCCGCTTCTTCCCGCCAGATAGCTCTTAGCCGAATCGAACACGCTGTAAGTCAAAAAAATCTGGCCGCCCTCGGCCAAGCCCTCCACGCGGGAGGCCCGGTTCACGTGGCGGCCAAAGACGTCCAGGCTCATCTTGTCTTCCACCGTCACCTGGCCCATATGGAGCCCGATGCGCACGAGAAGAGGCGGCAGGTTGGAATGATCCTGGTTGTATTGGCGGAGGGCATCCTGGATCTCCAGGGCCCGCGCCACGGCGGTCGAGGGCTCGATGAAGACGGCCATCACCGCGTCACCGATATGCTTGATGACCCTTCCCCCGCCGTCCCGTTCGATAATGGGGACCAGAAGGGCGTCATGGGCCTGGCGGACCTCGTTGGAAAAAGCGTCACCCTTTTCTTCCGTCAGGCGGGTAAAACCCTGGATATCGGTGAACATGATCGTAAGCACGGACGCGTTCCGGCTCTGCCGGAAACGGTCGACTAGGTTGAGTTCGGATTCTTCGATGCGCAGTTCGAGGGGCGCGTCGGTCATGGAAGGCTCCCGGAAGAATGGCGCGAGATATCGACGGGAAATTATAACCCCGACAGACGCTCGGACAAGGCATCAAATAGGACCAGAACCCCGTGGTTTATAATATCGACGGTCCTGGACACAGAGGATGCCCCGGCGGGAGATCCACTTCCGGCCTTCTTCCTCCGCGAACCGCTTGAGGCCCTTCTCCCGAATCGAAACCAGGTTGTCGATTTCACTCATGCCGTACCGGCGGCGGTAGCGCTCATCCAGCCGCTTCAACAAGGCGCAGGGGAAATCGCGGCAATCACAGCAAAAACGCCCGTTTCTTTTTCCGCAAAGCTTGATCCGGCACCGGGAGCGGGTCTTAGGTTTTTCCCCTCTGAAGCGGCAGCCGGGGCAGGGATCTTTAGGGCGCAAATGGGCCCTGCAGATGCCGCAATTCATTCCGCAGGGCGCGATCAGTTTGGTTTTGAACTTTAGCTTTTCCATTGCTTATCCAGATTATGCCCTGGGGGAAAAGAGTCCTATGATTGGAATCATGATCGGGATTGGAATAATATTTCTTTTGAAACCTTAAAAAAGTTGGATGTTATCCACCACCACGTCCGCCACGGAAGGTTGGTTGGCGGAATTTTCATTTACTTCAAGCCCGATGGCGATCACGTTCGTGCGATCGGTGGCCCAACTTCCCCCGCTGGGGGTCAGGCTCACGGTGATCCATTGGCCCCCGGGGCTGGGAATCGGTTGGGGATTTTGGGAGGGCCATCCGTTGAAACAGCCGCCATAGATGGGGCCTGGGACTTGGATGTAGGGACAGGCATTGACCACTTCCGACGCGCTGAGCGAGAACAGGTCCGGATTCGCCCAAAGACGGCAGCGGACCCCCGTCAAATTGAGGGCGGCAAAGTCGATGGGAAAACCAGGGCAAGCGCCGCCGCTCACCTGGGCCTGGACGTCATTGACGCCCACGCTGCAGCCGGCCGGCGGAAGAATGATGTCCAAGCCGAAACTGCCGAGGCTCACCGCCGCTCCCAAAGAACTTAAAGCCGTGACGGCGGTCGAGGAACAAACCGGGTTCCAATAGGGCACGGACCAGCCCTGGGTGGTGCCGTCCTCGAAGTTCCAGATCCTGCAGGGAATCGGCGTCGG
>CAZUXW010000135.1:0-3812 GCA_964624625.1 uncultured bacterium | reverse complement strand
TCTTTTTCAGTAAAAATCAACTCTATGATTATTTTTCTAGGATCTACTTCATATAAATATTTTTCTATTTTCTCATTAACATTCGAACCAACAACATGTCTAATTTTCCATTCCAATTTCGAAAGATCTTCCTTGTATAATTCTTTAATCAGAACCTTGAGCCTCGAAATGGCTATGCCTTTATTTGCAATTTTGCTAACAGACCTTACACCAAACCTTGAACACTGCCATTCAATCCTAAACCACCCATCAGCAAAAACATAACCCTCAGACCTTCGTAATTCCGTAGGAGGGATATAAATTTCATTTGCTTCGATTACCTTTTCTATGATCTCTATTATCTCGTCATTACTAAAAACTAAAACCAATTGAAAACATTCCGCCAAATTTAATTTTTCTAACTTTATTTTATTTTTAAATAATTGTTTAAATAATTCTTCATTTGCATCATCTTTCATTACATTTTTCAAATGATTGCGAAGCAAACTTTTCAAAATTAGCTTTATCTCTTTTTCGCTAAACGAATTCACAAAAAACTTAGGAAATGCACCCGGATGCATGTGGTCGTAAAAGTTTAAAAATTGAGTCTTTTCTTTATAAAACTTAAACCACTCCGACTTCATTCCCGAAGTTTCTCGGCAAATCTTGGAAATAAAATCAAAAATTTTAGAATAATTTGAGCCAGGAAGCGAAAGTTCCACGGAATGAAGAATTGAACACGAAGGATCCGAACAATGCCACAATAACGCCTCTGATTCAATGGGCATAAATCTTTTTTCGTTAGATTTCAATAATCCAAAAGGACCTGTCACAAATTCAAAAAACTGAAAAACACCCTGAGAGCTACCCTCTAACAATTTTTCCGTTTCCACAAGACTAAGTTTTCGAGTTTCATTTTTAAAAAATTCAAAAAACCGATCGTACAAATTCCGAAAATGTATCCAAGGTAAAATAATTTTTTTGGCCTTCAAATCACCGCCAATCAAATCTCTAATTTTTCGCCAATCAGTTTTCAAAACATCAACAAAAAGTTCATGATAGTAAAACTGAATAAACAAAGAAAACTTAATTTCGGAATCACTTAAATCTGGAAATGATTTAACAATTTCCCCAGCTATCTTCACTCCATCGGGTGTCAGAAATATAACTTTCGAAAAATCCGCGGATGGTACATAGTTTTTAGAGAATCCACTTTTCAAAAAAATCATTCTCAATGAAAACAAATGAATAAATTCATTTAAAAATTTTTCATCTTTGTAATTCTCAATAATATAACGTTCATTTTTAAAACCCATAATTTATCTCTTTTATTCTTGAAATAAAAACTTGATCCGAAAATCAAAGATTTTTCGGAAAAATACATTTTAAGTCACTAAACCGGAATATACATCTCGTACAATATAAGTCAAGTTTTTAGAATTCATTCCTATGTCCATTAAATTGATTTAGTGAAATTATCAGTCTTTAAACTTTCCATCCGGTGCCACAAAATCTAATTAAGTCAATGATATGATTTATCCATTATTTTGTTGTCCCAATCAAAAAACTCTACTAAGGGCTTTAATGCATTTCCGTCAAATCCTCTTATTGTCGCTTTTGTGGCTCCCGGCCACCCAAACCTGGGCCCAGGTCTCCGCGACCATCAACATCAACGCTGGCGTCACCATCATGACCTTCCAGCCCATCTCCATCTTCGGCAACAACGTGGCTTATTGGATCAACAAATCCGACAACCTGAACGCCCAGCCCAAGGTCCAGGCAGCGGGCAATTACTTCCTGCGTTACCCCGGCGGGTCCTCCTCCGACGACTTCCATTGGAACGGCAACGGGGCTTTCGACGGCAACGCCTGGTGGACGCCGAGTAATAGTGCTTATACATCTAGTTTCTCCGGCAACGAATCCTACCGGGGCACCACCTCCAGTTACGGCACCCCCTCGAACCTGACGGACGGCAACAACGCCACCGTCTGGAAATCCCATCCCGACACGGACTTCCCCCACTTCCAGTGGGTCTATGTGGATTTAGGAAGCAACCAAACCGTAAACGCCGTCACCCTTGTTTGGGGCATCCCTTACGCCACCGCCTTTACGGTTCAATATTGGGACACAGCCGCTTACAACCAATGGTCCCCTTACCAGGATTCGGCGAATCACTGGTTCAACACCTCCGCTGCCGGCGTGGTGGGGCTTGGGGGAACCCAAGGCGATTCCTTCACCCCCGTCACCACCCGGTACCTCCGCATCCTCATGACCAGCAGCAGCGCCGGCGCGACGGGCGCCTATTCCATCGCCGAACTCAAGGTCTTCAACGGCACAACCCAGTTGACGAGCAACACCGCCGCCACCAGCGGCGGACAACCCCTTCAAAGCTGGGCCTACGCTTCCAGCACGGATCCTGCCTCAAGCCTTTCCTATACGCCAGGCTTTGACTTTGAGAGCTACATGACCTACGTCCAATCCTTCGCCCCCCAAGCCATTCCCCTGATCACAATAAATTTCGGGACGGGAACTCCGCAGGAAGCCGCGGCCTGGGTTCATTACGCCAATATCGTGAAGGGCTACGGGATCAAGTATTGGGAAATCGGCAATGAGACGCACGGCGATTGGGAAACGGGCGGCGTGGTCAACGCGATGGACTACGGCAGGCGCTACATTGAATTTTATGAAGCCATGAAAGCGGAAGACCCTTCCATTATCATCGCAGGCCCCGTGGCGGGAAGCCCCTACTCTTCCTCGAACAATTACGACAACAAAACTTATATCCAGGGTTTCGTGGACCGTTTGGCTTCCGATCCCGGCGGCAACAAGGCTTCCTACGCCGAGGGCATCGACTTCCACTGGTATCCCTTTTGGCCGAACAACATTGAAAGCACCAGCCTGGCGACGCCCGGCCAAATGGCGGCCCTTGCCACGACGGATCTTCCCGCCATGCTCGCCAACCTTCCCACCGCCGCCACCGTGCCGATCCTGATGACGGAGTTTAATTCCGGCGGGCCGAACAACTTTACCGTGAGGATCGGCAACGGCCTTTGGCTGGCCAATTGGCTGGGCGAGTTCATCCGCTATTTCGGAAACCGCGGCTTTTCCAATTATTGGGACACGCTCAACGGCGGGGACGCTGTCACTTCCCCTGCGGGCAGCGACCACGCCTACTTGCAGGTGGAAGCGGGCCCCTACCAGTACCAGGAAAGGGCCGACTATTGGGCCATGCAATTGATGACCTCCCGCTGGGCCTTGCCCGGCAGTTCCCAAACCCACGGGATGCTTTCCGCCACGAGCAGCCAATCCCTATTGGTCACTTACGCGGTAAAGAGGCCCGACAACAAGCTGGGACTGGTCGTGATCAACAAGGACCCTGCGAACAGCTACAACGCCACCCTCAACTTTTCCGGCTTCGCTCCCAACGCCTCCGCCAACCGCTGGACCTTTGACAGCACCAACTACGCCTGGGAAAGCGCCGCCGCCCCCTACCATGCCTCGCCCGATACGGCCCCCACCAACGGCACCCAGACCGGCATTTCCACCAGCTTCTCGAAAGTCTTTGCGCCCTATTCCATCACGGTCTTCCAGTTAACGGACTCAAGCCTCGCCACCGACACCCCCACCGCGAGCCCCACGGCCACCCCGACCGCGACCATCACCATGACGCCTACTATTACCGACACCCCCACCATCACGGCAACGCCTTCGGTGATTGAGGTGCTTTACCCCAACCCGGCGAGGGACAATTCGCCCGTGAATTTTGTTTACCAATTGGACAAGGCGGCGGACCAGGTGAGGGTGAGTTTGTTTACCGTGGCGGCCCGCAAGAT
>CAZUXW010000134.1:0-3877 GCA_964624625.1 uncultured bacterium | reverse complement strand
TTTGGGACCCGGAGTTCCCGGGGTCCGACCTGAATTTCGCGGGTTGGGCCAAAAAATTAACGGGGAAACCAACAATAACCGTTGGCTCGGTGGGTTTGTCAGGGGAATTTACCACGGCTTTTAAAGGTGAAGGGGCGCCGTCCGCGTCCATTGACCAGGTTATCCAGCGTTTTGAAAATGGTGAATTTGACCTCGTCGCGGTAGGCCGTGCGCTTTTATCGGATCCGAACTGGGTCCAAAAATTTGAAGAAGACCGGTTTGCCGAGCTCCGTGGTTTCAATATCGAGGATTTGAATAAGTTGACATGAAATAGGTCGTTGTGTTGGTAAAGGTTGGATAAAAGAACAATCGAGGAACCCATGTTAAACAGGTTCAAAAGTATCAAAGGCTACAAATTGAACGGTTTGGATGGGGAAGTGGGAACGGTTAAAGAATTTTTTTTCGATGACCGTTTTTGGACCATCCGTTACCTGGTCGCCGATACGGGAAATTGGTTGGGGGAATGGCAAGTGCTGATCTCGCCTTTTGCCCTAACCGCCGTAAATGTCGAGGATAAGACTGTCGTCGTTGAGCTGACAAAGAAACAAATCGAGGAAAGCCCATCCTTGGCAAGTGACAAGCCCGTATCCCGGCAATATGAGGAGGAATACTCCAATTATTACGGTTGGCCGATGTATTGGAGCGGCCCATATATGTGGGGGCTTCAGCCCGGCCTGCTTCCAAACCGCGAAAAATGGCGGGAGCCGACCCAAAGTAAAAATTCCTGGGATCCGCATTTACGAAGCACCCAAGACGTAATGGGCCATGCCATCCAAACGAATGACGGAAAGATCGGGCATGTCGAGGATTTCATTTTCGACGACGAAACCTGGGCGATCCGATATTTCGTAGTCGACACAAAAAACTTCGGGCTCGGGAAACTGGTCCTCCTATCTCCGCGATGGATCGAAAATATCGATTGGATCCAAAAGAAAGTGATCGTGGCCCTTTCGCGGGATTCCATCCTAGGATCGCCGGAATTTCTCCAAGATTCCCTGTTGACGGGGGAATACGAAACCGACCTACACCGGCATTACAACCGGCATGGCTATTGGATCGATGAATTAAACGCTGAAGAGAAGCATCATTAAAAACTTGGGGGGCTGAACCGGACAAAAACGCTGAGGCCGACCGGGGCCCGAAAATTCGGAAAATTCCGTCGGCCAACCGGCTGATCGACCCATTATTAGAAACTCAACCTTAAACGCAATGCATCACTGAAAGGAAACCTACCATGGCCTACAAAAGCATCAATCCGTACGACGGCAAAACACTGAAGACGTTCGAGGAACTCACTGATCAACAGCTGGACAAGGCTGTTTCAACAGCCTCGGCCTGCTTTGAGGTTTGGAAGAACATGACCTTTGCGGAGCGGGCGGTCATCGTCTCCAAAGCCGCCTCGATTATGAGGGCCCGAGTGGATGATTTTGCCCGGCCGGTCACGCAAGAAATGGGAAAACTAATCGATCAGGCCCGCGGGGAAGTGGCTCTCAGTGCCGACATCATCGACTATTACGCCAAAAACGCGGAGGGTTTTTTGGCCCCGATAAAGCTCAAACCCAGTTCCGGGGAGGCGGAGATCGAAAGCGCCCCTTTCGGCGTGCTCTTCGGCGTCGAGCCTTGGAATTTTCCGTATTACCAACTGGCCCGGTTCGCCGCCCCCAACCTCATGGCGGGGAACGTGGTGATGGTGAAACACGCTGGCTGTGTTCCCCAATGCGCCATCGCCTTCGAGAAACTATGGCGGGAAGCCGGCGCACCGGAGGGCGCTTACACCAATCTTTTGATCTCCTATGACCAGGTGAACCGGGTGATCGACGATCCCCGGATCAAAGGTGTGGCTTTGACCGGCAGTGTGGAAGCCGGAAAGATCGTGGCCGGTCGGGCCGGACAAAATCTAAAGAAATCCACGATGGAACTTGGCGGAAGCGACGCCTTCATTGTGCTCGAGGACGCGGACTTGGATAAGACCGTGGAGTGGGCTGTTTGGGGCAAGATGAACAATACGGGCCAATGCTGCGTGGCGGCCAAGCGGATCATTGTGGTAGAGGAACTGGCGGACAAGTTCCTCGATAAGTTCAAGAAAGCACTGGCCTCCTTAAAATCGGGAGATCCCATGGATAAAAACACCACTTTGGGACCGCTTTCGACGGAAGGGGCCCTTGTCAAGCTGGTGGATCAGGTCAAACGGGCCGTCGCTAAGGGCGCTACATTGGTCATGGGTGGACAAAGAATCGATCGGACGGGCGCTTTCATGCAGCCCACAATCCTGGCGGATATCAAACCCGGTAATCCGGCCTTTCGGGAAGAGTTTTTCGGTCCGGTGGCGCTCTTTTTTCGGGTGAAGAACGAGGATGAGGCGGTTGCCCTGGCCAACGATTCTGAGTTCGGGTTGGGAGGCGCGGTTTTCACCAAGGATGTGGCGCGAGGCAAGCGCCTCGCCAGCCGGGTGGACACGGGAATGATGTTCGTCAACCACCCCACTTGGACCACCGCGGACCTGCCTTTCGGCGGGATCAAGAACTCAGGCTATGGACGGGAACTCTCCAGCCTGGGGATCCAGGAATTCGTGAACAAAAAATTGGTACGAGTCGCTTCCATCGACGCGCCGGCCTAGTTTCGAAAACGAAAATCAGCGACTTTCGTCAGGGACGCCACTCAAAAGAAACGGGGGTCGATCATGAGAAGTCAAATGCATGCGGCGGTTGTTGAACAATTCGGGAAACCTTTGCTGCTTAAGGAATTGGATATCCCATCCGTTGGTCCCGGTCAGATATTGGTTAAAACCGAGGCTTGCGGTGTATGCCATACCGATCTTCATGCGGCGCATGGAGATTGGCCGGTAAAACCCACCCTTCCCTTCATTCCTGGTCACGAAAGCATCGGGATCGCCATTGCGATCGGTTCGGGCGTGACGAACGTAAAGGAAGGCGAACGGGTCGGGGTGCCTTGGCTGTATTCAGCCTGCGGCCATTGCGAGTATTGCCTTTCAGCCTGGGAGACGGTCTGTCCGCAAGCGCAGTTCGGCGGTTACACAAAGAACGGTGGTTTTGCCGAATATATCATCGCTGATCCCAACTATGTCGCCCATATTCCCGCCGGCCTCGCCGCAAGTGAAGCAGCCCCGATTATTTGCGCGGGTGTCACCACCTATAAAGGGATCAAGGAAACGGGGGCGAAACCCGGTGAATGGATCGCTATTTCGGGAGCAGGCGGTCTAGGGCATCTGGCGATCCAATATGCCAAAGTCATGGGACTCCATGTCTGCGCGATCGATGTTGACGATGGCAAACTCGAGCACGCCAAGCGCTTAGGCGCCGATCTTACCTTCAATGCCAGGACGGGTGATCCGGCCCAGGCCCTAAAAAAAGCGACCGGCGGTGGGGCCCATGGGGTTCTCATTACGGCCCCTTCTCTGAGCGCTTTTAAACAGGGCGTGGGAATGACCCGCAAACGGGGCACCTGCGTGTTGGTGGGGCTGCCGCCGGGTGAATTTCCGGTTCCACTCTTTGACGTAGTGGCGAACTGTGTAACCATTCGGGGTTCGTTCGTGGGCACACGCAAGGATATGGCCGAGGCGCTGGCCTTCGCAGCCGATGGAAAGGTCAAGGCGGATATCGAGCTGCAGCCCTTGTCGGCGATCAACAACATATTTGAACGGCTTGAAAAGGGAGACGTGCCGTCCCGTGTAGTCCTCGAATTCGTGAATGGCTGAAGAGAAATATAGATTCTGCGGCGGGGCCTGGAAAGATGGGATCATCAATGAATTTAGACACGGCAGTGTTGGATGTTTGGCGGATGTCCGAAGCCGATCGCCTGACAGCGGAGGCGGGCACAT
>CAZUXW010000133.1:0-3966 GCA_964624625.1 uncultured bacterium | reverse complement strand
ATCTGCCGGCCGACGGCCTTCATAGGTTCGAATCCTATCCTGCCCACCATTTTTTGTTATAAACACCCGGTTATTTCGGGTCCTTTACTGTTGGTTGGGAAACATGGATAATTTTAGCTCGCGGGTGCGGGAGTAGCTCAATGGTAGAGTCCCAGTTTTCCAAACTGGTTGTTGCCGGTTCGAATCCGGTCTCCCGCTCCATTTTTCGCCCAGTTTAAAACTCTTCAATGGTTGATCGAGGAAAATAGTCAATGCTTTCAGAAACCGAAATATCCCAAATCGACATTCCCGGAAATCCCAATCCTGTCACGGAAGTAAATGAATCCATGAATGACCGGGTACTGCTCTATGGGCATCCGGGCCTCTGTAAGACTTCCAAGGAACTATTGGCCAGTGATGGGTTCCAGCTCATCCTTCACCGCTATCTCAAGCACATGTCCGATAAGGATTCCCCCATCCTCAGTTGTATGAAGTCCTATAAAACCTCCGAGGGTTATGACACCGTTAAAATAGCGGCCTTTCTTCAGGCTTTATACGAGAAGGAATATAACGAGGCGACCTTGGGCCACGTGGACCGGGTGGTCCTGAAGGATTTCATCGAGGAACTGTACAGCTACTGGAGAAAGAGGGAGCGCTTCGTCATATTCGACAGGGATACGAAAGACGGCGGGATCGACCTGAAGGAATATCACCACATCTTCATCATGGCCAACGAGCAGTTTAAGACCCTGGTGTTGGGAACTTACCGCCATATTTGCGCCAATGTGATGGGTGATTGGTTCAAGGTTTACCGCCAGATCCCCGCCGGCATGGGAATGGCCCTGCTGGCCGAAAAAATAAATTGGAAGCATCCTGGCGAAAGCTACCAGAAGCTCAAGAATATTCCCTTCATCCGCTTGTCGCTGATTTATCCCCCCCTTATTTATTACACCAAGAGCAACAAGCGCCGGGGCAAGTTCAACCCCCTTCCCAACAACCCCATTGATTCGGTCAAGCTCGATTCCTCCAAATGGCTTTGTTTTCCCGCCAAAATCGGGTCCCTCATCGTCTTCATTTATTTCCTGAAAGATTACGTTTCCCATGCCGCAGGACTCTCGAACCTTTTCGAGTTGGCCAGCGCCCAGGAAATAGCCGACCGCAAACCGGACGGAATCATGTTGTTCGGGGTGGATCCGGCCTTGATGGACAATCAATTAGTCGGCTATTACGAAGACACGGCCCACAAGGTGGTCGTGGGAGCGGTCGCCAACCAGCCGGACGACGTGGATTATTTCGGCTATTTCAAGAAAACCGCCCTGACCATCCATAACCTGATCATGATCGAGCGGGGAAATATCCCGATCCATGGGGCGATGGCCAAGATCGATTTAAAATCGGGCAAGAGCGCGCAGGTCGTCATCGTGGGTGATTCGGGCGCCGGTAAATCCGAATCCCTGGAAGCTTTCCGCGTTTTGGCCGACAAATATATCCGCCAATTAACCGTTATTTTTGACGACATGGGTTCCATGAACATCACGCCCGACGGCCAAGTGGTCGGGATGGGTACGGAGGTAGGCGCCTTCGTCCGGCTGGATGATTTGCATCCCGGGTACGCTTACACTGAAATCGACCGTTCTGTTTTCATGAATCCCCATATGCGGAACGCCCGGTTGGTCATGCCGATCACCGAATACCGCCATGTGGTGGCGGGCTATCCGGTGGACATGTTCTTGTACGCCAACAATTACGACAACGTGGATGAGGAACATCCTCCCTTGGAAATCATGACGGATCCAAAAGTGGTCAATGAGGTTTTCTCCAGCGGAGCCAGGTTGGCCAAGGGTACCACCGATGAGAAGGGACTGGTCCACACTTATTTCGCCAATCCCTTTGGCGCGCCCCAAAAGAAAAAACAACACGAGATATTGGCGGAGAAGTTTATCGGCCAATTGATGAAGAACGGCAAAAAGGTCGGGCAGCTCAGGACCCGCCTGGGGATTTCCGGATTCGAGACCAAGGGCCCTGAAGAGGCGGCCCAGGCTCTCTTTCAATACATCACTAAAAACCTTTAATCATACTGATCATTATCATATTCAAAACCGCGTCCTGGGCTTACCCTTGCCTTTTTCGCGGGCGGACATAATTTTCGAAAACCACAGGAAACTTTAAAATTTTCTCAGGGAGGTGTTGCTTGGATTACCGCATCGAGCATGATTCCATCGGCGAGTTAAAAGTCCCCCGGGAGGCCCTGTGGGGCGTCCAGGCCCAAAGGGCCGTTGAGAATTTTCCCATCAGCGGGATCAAGCCGCACAAGGTTTTTATCCAGGCCACGGTTCACATCAAGAAGGCCGCCGCTCGTTTTCACGCCAAGGTGGGCTGGCTGGATAAAAAGAAAGCCGACGCCATCGTGAAGGCCTCCGATGAGATCCTCAAGGGTGAAAAGTGGCTGGACCATTTCGTGGTGGACGTGTACCAGGCCGGCGCCGGAACCAGCCACAACATGAACACCAACGAGGTCCTGGCGAACCGGGCCATTGAGATTTTAGGCGGAAAAAGGGGGGACTATAAACTCGTCCATCCCAATGACATGGTCAACATGGGCCAATCCACCAATGACGTGATACCCACGGCCATCCGTTTATCGGCCCTCCTATTGACCCGCGACTTCCTGCCGGTCTTGAAAAAATTATCAGCGACCTTCCGCAGGAAGGGGCGGGAATTTAACGGGGTCTACAAATCAGGCCGCACCCATCTTCAGGATGCCGCGCTTTTAACCTTGGGCCAGGAATTCAACGCCTACGGGGAGAGCTTGGAGAGGCACGCCAAGCGGATCGAGGCGGCGTCGGAGGACCTTCTGGATCTGGGGATCGGCGGTTCAGCGGTTGGGACCGGACTCAACACCCATAAGGACTATTGCAAGGGGATGGCGTCGATTTTGTCGGAACAAACGGGACTCCATCTTTCGGCCCACCCGAACTTATTTGAGGCCATGCAAAGCATGTCGCCCTTCGTGTCCTTGTCAAACGCCTACCGTAATTTGGCCTTGGATTTAACCAGGATCGCCAACGATTTCCGGCTGATGACCAGCGGGCCTGCCACCGGTTTCGGCGAGATCCTGCTGCCGACCATGCAGCCAGGGTCCTCCATCATGCCGGGAAAGGTGAACCCGGTCATGGCTGAGTGCCTCAATATGGTTTGCTATCAAGTTCTGGGGCACGACACCACGGTCGCTTTCGCGGCCCAGGCCGGCCAAATGGAATTGAACGTGATGATGCCGGTCCTCGCCTATAACCTGAACCAGGAAATTTTAATATTTACCAATATGTTGAGGGCTTTTGAGTCGAAATGCGTTTCCGGAGTGAAGGCCGAGGAGGCCCGGTGCCGGCAATACGCGGATCAAAGCACGCAGGTGGCGACGGCCTTAAATCCCGTGATTGGGTACGAAAAAGCCGCGGAGGTGGTGAAAGCGGCCCTGAAAGAGGGGAAAACCGTGCGGCAGGTCGTGCTGGAGAAAAAGATACTCACCGAGGAGAAATACAACCAGGCGGTGAAGCTGGATAAAATTGTCGATCCCCATGGGCGGAGCCCCAAGGGGAAATAAATTCACCTGGGGGGACCTTTCGGGGCGAAGGGGCCTGAAAGAGGGGGAATAGGGCTTAAATTAAGCCATTTCTCCTTGACAGAGGACCTTTCAACCGTAAAATACTGTCCTCTTGCTTTATCCCCGCCCAAGTAGCTCAGTTGGTAGAGCACTTCCTTGGTAAGGAAGAGGTCACCGGTTCAATCCCGGTCTTGGGCTCCATCTTCGCCCAAGCGGATCTTTGGTTCGGCGGAGGCGGTCTGTGGCCGCTCATGCGGTAACGGGCAAGCGGTTGAGTTGTTGTTGAAAAACAATCTTACTCATTTTTTTAAACTCTCGGAGGAATGGAACGATGTCAAAAGAGAAATTCGTTAGGAACAAGACCCACGTGAATATTGGAACGATCG
>CAZUXW010000132.1:0-4010 GCA_964624625.1 uncultured bacterium | reverse complement strand
TAAAAGTTGGGGTCGGGGTGGGACTTTGGGTCAGCGTGTTGGTAGAAGAATTCGTGGGAGTAATCGTCAAGGTGTTGGTTTCCGTTGGTATCGGTGTATTCGTCGGAGTAAAGGAGCCCGTTGGCGTGGGCGAAGGTGTCGTTGAATTTACCGGTGTCGGACTGGGCGTGATGACAGGCGTGGGAGAAGGATAATTCGAACAGGGCGATATCTGCTGGACCTTCCAAGCTCCCGAATCATTTCCCGAAACATATAGATAACCTTGACCATCCACCGCCACCCCTTGACCTTCGGTCAAGCCGGTGGCGCAGGTATGATCTGGAACAAACCCCGTCTTGAATACTTGAACCTGAGAGGCTGTGGCGGACGAAAGATAGAAGAAGCCGGCGTTGTCGATGGTCATCTGATAGTAACCGCCTGTTAACCCATTCAGGTCGGTCGCGGGCCCGGAGAAGGAATATCCTGTTTGTGAATAGGATAATAGCTGGTTAAACCCCATTTCCCCCACATAAAGGGTGTTCGGGCTTCCAGGGGCCAGCAAGAGACCGGCGGGATTATTAATTCCATTTGCGCTGGTGAGGGAAGCCGCTTGCGAATAATTGTTAGGCGTTGTTTGTTGGAATATCTGAACCTGTCCCGGTCCCCCTTCGGAGGATACATAAATATCCCCATTTGGACTTGCCGCCACCCCCCTTGGACTGTTCCAGGCGGAAACCGTGGCCATTAAGGATGAGGTTGAAAGCTTGATCTTTCTCACATCCTTTCCAAAATAATCCGCGACATATAAATACCCGTTGCCATCCGAGGCCAGGGCAATAGGGCCATTAAAACCCAGTCCGGAAATGGTTCCCGCCGCCGAACCGCTTGGCACTAGATACTCATTGACCTGGTTATGGCCGAAATCCGCGACGAAGAGCTTGTTTCCAATCACGACCTCTCCCGTGAAGGTCACCGCGCTTGGGCCTAAAATCGTTTGGGCCGCCTGGCAACAGGTGGGAGGAGGGGTGGGCGTAGCATAAGTTGATAAAAAGGGTTTCAAATAAGCCAGGACACGATTGCGGTTGAGTTCGACCATATAAAGGTTGTCTTGATCGTCAAAGGCTCCTGAATAAGTTTGAGGCCCGAAATCCTGCAAGGTTGTCACAGGGTAATCCCCTAATTCAGGGTTGGTGAAAACAACCGGAAAACGCATTCCCAACCCTTGGCTGTTTTGACCCACTACCATGATGCTGTCATTGGAATTAAAGGCCGGTTCCCATGGCCCGCAAATTCCAGGGACGGGATCAACCTGGTAACAACCAGCTCTATTGAAACTCCCGTTGGTTCCAAAGACACCGTCCGCTGGAACGGCGTATTGGGCCATTCCTGTGGACGAGGCCAGGGAAACCGCGGCCGCGATCGTATTGGCGTTCCAACGGAGCATCCGGTAATTCCCGTCATTTTCCAGGGCATCGTCGGAAACATAAAGGTATCCGTGATGGTCCAAAGCGATGGCCCCAGGGTAATAAAGATTGGTCCTACTCGGGATTCCCGAGGGCTGGTTCGCCATTACGGTTCCATAATTGGGTTGGCCTAAAATGATATCCACCACGGGAGTTGGCCCCGGCGCCGTCCCCAAGGGATTCCTTATCCGGAAAACACGGTTGGTTTCCCGATCACTCAACCAAACGGAAGATCCGTTCGGGGAGGGCGCGATTCCCTCCACATGGGACCAACTGACCGCCTGTCCAGGGGCTCCCAGGATTGGAATCCCGGATGACAAGGTGGCGACAGGTGTCGCCTCAACTGGCGAAACGGGTAAGGGGAGTGCGTAAACTTCAACTAGTGGTGAATTTGAATAGCTGTCGGATTTGGGCCTTCGAATCGCCCAAAGGTGTCCGGCGTTATCCTGGCGGATACGGCCAAAATCCTGGCCGCTGTCCCCGAGCAAAGGAAGATTCGTACCGGCATAACCCGTTTCAGTTTGGCCGTTTGACATCCCGGCAATTCCACCCGGTGGCAGATTCCAGAAGGAAAGACGAAGCGAGTCCGACACGATAATCTGGGTGACTCCTCCCGCGGCGGCCACCGCCACCCCGGAAGGAACGATGAATCCCGCCGGTCCATATTGGTTCTGTTCCCCAAACAAAGTCGGCTTGAAAATTTGAACATCCGCCGAATGCAGAATCCCGGGGCGGATGGTTGGATCGGGGTTGTTCGGAAACCGCCACACATCCTGAATCCGATGGTCGGCGATATAAACGTTTCCAACGCTATCCACTCCCAAAGATCCGAAAGGATCAATCATGGTGGTGGCCGAAATAACTTCGCCAGAGACATAGCTGAAAGTGCTGAACCCATCCGCGCTCGTTCCTTCATGCGGAATGCCCGGCTGATCCGTAAGAATAACCTTAGCGGCGGTGGGAACGGGGTTTCCGCTGGAATAATCCACCCGAAACATCACCGCTTGCACGAGTTCGTCGATCACCCAAAGGCCGGTGGTGGTGACCGAAGCCGCCGTCGGATCCAATTCGAGACCCACCGGCGCGACTAAATTTTGTGTGATTTGAGTTATCGCCGCTTGACCGTTGATATAAGTGGGCACGCCCGCAGAAAAACCAGAGGGCTTAAATATCAGCACCCGGCCGTAGCTGGAGGATTTTTCGGCCACATAGACGCTTCCAAACTGATCCACCCTGACGGCGACAGGTTGGAACATATGGGCTTCGTCGCTGGTTCCGGCCGCGTTACGGTAATTCGCATTGAAATCACTTTGACCTAATACAACATCAGCGGTTTTGGAGGGGGTGCCTCCCGCGTCGGGAAACCTCAACACCCGGTTATTGCATTCATCCGCGACCCAAAGGTTTCCCCAATTATCCGCCGCAACCCCGGTCATGTAGGAATTTTGATCGACACCCGAACCGAAGTCGAACAAATTGAGGTTGGACGAGGTTGGTCCTCCCGTGCTTCCGGAGCCGTTATTATTCGAGGCGAAATAAGTAAAATCCGGCTGCCCCCAAACATGGGAAGCCGCTTGTCCGTTTTGGTTGATCGGCCAGTCATACCGAAGAACCCGGTTGTTGTAATAATCGGGAACATAGAGGTTGCCTTGGCTGTCCACCGCCATATTTCCGCCGGACCCGGCTTCCAAGGGAGATTGGGAACTCCAATGCAACCCGCACAAGCAAAACTCATCGGGGCTGGGAGGGACCGGATGGTTTTGCCAATTGGAATCCTTATTACAGGCAGTCCGGACAAAATCCGGTTGGCCCAAAACTATGTCGGCGCTGAAACCAGGATCTGAAACCGCCGAGTTTGGCTGAAGCTTGCCTAAATCCATTCCCAAGATACGGTTGTTGCCGCTGTCCCAAACATACATCCTGTTATGCGCTGTATCCACGACGACACTCATCGCGTTGGCAATCCGGTTGTTGACGGCCTGTTCTGGTTTTTCCTCGCTGAAAGCGTAGTTCGTTTTGCCGTCATCAGGCTGACCGAGGATGAGATCCGCCCAAAGGTCCCCCGCTCCACCGCGAAGCGGGTTCGCCATTACAACGGTGGGGAAAATTAAAATTCCAATCAATCCCAGAAGTGAAGATTGAATATTTAATTTTTTCAAGATGCCGCCTGGGTGAGGAACGTTCAAATATTTCCCGACAAAAACATGAGACAGATAAACCTTTTTATCGTCCCATTGTCGCTCGATTTTGGGAAAAGGCCAATTTCTAGACTGCCAAAGAGGAGAAAAATCCAAAAAATCGAAAAAAAGGTCAACAGGGGCAAAAAGAAAATAGCTATTTTTGGGGAGGTTTGCCGAATATAGCCGTGATGGTGGAATGTATGCCCCACGGGTCGCGAATTGGCCCGAGACCCGGCACCAATTGGGCTTGGCGGCGCTGGTGAAATCCCGGAGCATGCGGTTGACCGCGTTCTCGTAGAATATGTGACCTTAGCTAATTGTTTTTCTTTCAAACCAAATGTATTCAGGGAAATTCAAGCTGTCCACGACGGGTCCCCGTCGTGGACAG
>CAZUXW010000131.1:0-4097 GCA_964624625.1 uncultured bacterium | reverse complement strand
TTCCTGAGGTCGATATAAACCCTCTTTTTCCAATCATGCCTTTGACCGATGACCATTTCACTCCCCTGGCAGGCCCCGCCTTGCCCCCGCGAGCCACTTACAACCGGCAACCGGCGCCCGCACCATCCCTCACCCTGCCCCCTCCCGCAAGGAGGAAGGGAGAAACCTCAACAGACGGCCGGGGTCAAGCTTCGTCCCTACGAGTTTTTCTCGACAAGCTCCTTAAACTGCTTAAACAAATAATCCGCGTCATGGGGGCCCGGGGAGGCTTCCGGGTGGTATTGCACGCTGAAGACGGGCTTATGTTTCAGGGCCATGCCTTCGCTGGTGTTGTCGCTGAGGTTGATGTGGGTCAGCGACACTTCATCCATGTTCAATGTGTTGTTGTCCACGCAGAAGCCGTGGTTTTGGCTGGTGATCTCGACCTTTTGGTTGGTCGTGTTGATGACCGGCTGGTTGCCGCCCCTGTGGCCGAACTTGAGCTTGTAGGTCTTGCCGCCCAGGGCCAACCCCAAAATCTGGTGGCCCAGGCAAATACCGAAAGTAGGCACATTTTTTTCAATTAATTGGCGGACGGTGTTGATGACGTAAGGCACCCCTTCCGGGTCGCCGGGGCCGTTGGAGAGAAACACGCCCTTAAATCCTTTGTTCATCAGGTCGTCAATTTTCGTTTTAGCCGGAAAGACCGTCACGTCAAAACCTTGGGCGGTCAACTTGCGGAGAATGTTGTACTTGATCCCGCAGTCCAGCGCCGCGATCTTGATCCCCGCCGCCGCCTTTTTCGCTTCTTCCAGCCTCATCTGTTCCTCCCCTGCCGACTGTCGACTGTCGACTGCCGACCGATCCAAGTCGTACGGAAGCTCTGTCCAATGGTAGGATTTTTCGCAGGAGACTTCCTTCACCAAATCCCGCCCCACCAGTCCGGGGCTATTTTGTGCCAACTTGACCAGTTTCTTGGGGTCTAATTCCGTGGTGGAAAGCACTCCCTTTTTCGCGCCAAAAGTCCTCAGGTGGGCCGTTAAGGCCCTGGTATCAATGCCTTCGATACCGATGATGTTGTTTTTCTTGAGGTAATCCGCCAGGGTCGAGGTCATGCGGTAGTTGGAGGGATGTTTGCAATATTCCTTCACAATAAAACCTTCGACGAAAGGCCTGCGGGACTCGATATCCACGTGGTTCACGCCGTAGTTCCCGATCATGGGATAGGTCATGGTGACGATCTGGCCCTTGTAGGAAGGGTCGGTGAGGATTTCCTGGTAGCCGGTCATGGAGGTGTTGAAAACAACTTCCCCGAAAGACGTTCCTTGGGCTCCAAAAGACATTCCTTCAAACCATGTCCCATCTTCGAGAGCTAATATTACTTTCTTTGATTTCTCAGCCATTCTTGCCTCGCCCAAGGAAGTTAGTAATTAGGAGTTAGAAGTGAGGAGTTTAAACCTCAAACCTAACCCTTTTCAGCTTTAGTGTTTTTGGCATTACTGGAAAACTCAGTTCAACTTCGCTTCTCGGCTTTTCGTCTTAAAACTACTAACTCCTCACTACTAACTTCTAACTATTCTTTATTTTCGAATTTTATCTCACCGCCGACTATGGTCGCGACCGCCCAGCCTTTTAGCTTCCACCCATTGAATGGAGTGTTTTTGCCTTTGCTTTTGAAGTCTTTCGCCACGACTTCCTTTTCCGTTTTGATGTCGAAGATCGAGACGTCCGCGTCGGCACCTTCACTCAGGCTGCCCTTGGGAATGCCGATGATCTTGGCCGCAGCGGTCGTGAGCATTTCGACCGCGCGGGAGAGGGAAATGACTCCCGGCTCCACCAGGTGGCTGTAGGTCAGGGGAAACAGGGTTTCCAGACCCACGATGCCGAAGGCGGCCTGGTCGAACTCGCATTGCTTTTCCGTGGAGGCGTGGGGGGCGTGGTCGGTGCAGATGCAGTCAATGACCCCTTCTTTAATCCCCTTCCGGATCGCCGCCACATCCTCCTCCCCCCTTAGGGGCGGGTTCATCTTGAAGTTGGCGTTGTAGTTCTTGATGGATTTGTCCGACAGGGTCCAATAGTGGGGGCAGGTTTCGGCCGTCACGTTGATCCCCTTTTTCTTGGCCTGGCGGATCAGTTCCACCGAGCCTGCCGTGGAAACATGGGCCGCGTGGAACTTGGCTCCCGTCAACTCCGCCAACAGGATATTTCGGCCCACCATGACCGTTTCGGAAGCGGCGGGAATTCCCCGGAGTCCCAGCGCCGTGGAGGCTTCTCCCTCATGCATGACCCCCTCGTTTGAAAGGTGGGAATCCTCGCAGTGGTCGATCACCGTCAGGTCCAGCATCTTGGCGTATTCCATCACCCGGCGCATGAGCTCCGCGTTCATGATCGGGGCCCCGTCGTCGGACAGGGCCACGGCACCGGCTTTTTTCAGCTCCCCGAGCTCCGCCATTTCCTGGCCTTCCCGGCGTTTGGAGATACAGCCGATCGGGAAAACATTGCAGTAGCCTTCCTTCTCAGCCTTGGACTTGATGAAGTGGACGATGGCCTGGTCGTCAATGGGGGGGTTCGTGTTGGGCATGCAAGCCACCGAAGTGATCCCTCCCGCTACCGCCGAGTGGGAGCCGGTCGCGATAGTTTCCTTATACTCAAACCCCGGCTCGCGGAAATGCACATGGATGTCGACGAGGCCCGGCGTCACGATTTTTCCCTTGGCGTCGATGGTCTGGTCCGCCTTAACTTTAAGGCCCTTGCCGACTTTCTCGACCTTGCCGTCCTTGAGGAACACATCCGCCTCGCCGTCAATCTGGTTTGCGGGGTCAACGACATGGCCTCCGCTAATGAGTATGCTCTTAGACATTGGTAACCGCCCTTCTGTATCCCAAACTAACCGCCCTTTGAATTAGGAATTCGGAGTTAGGAATTAGGAATGAAGGCAAAACATTGAAGCCCCGGCATAAAAGTCTTAAAAAATTCCTAATTCCTAATTCCGAATTCCTAATTGCTTTCACTTTTTTCTCCCTGTAGCAAGTAGAGCACCGCCATGCGGACCGCCACGCCGTTGGTGACCTGTTCGTCGATGACCGAGGCCGGGCCGTCGGCCACTCCCGATGAAATCTCCACTCCCCGGTTCATGGGCCCTGGATGCATCACAATGGCGTCCTTTTTGGCCCGCTTGAGCTTCTCGTTGTTCACGCCGTACATCATGGAATATTCGCGGATAGTGGGGAAAAGGTTGTTCTTTTGGCGTTCCAACTGGAGCCTCAGCACATAGATGACATCGGTACCATCGAGGGCCTTGTCCAGGTCGTGGAAAATTTCCACGCCCATCTTCTCGATGCCGGTCGGCAGGAGGGTGGGAGGCGCGCAGACCCTCACCCTGGCTCCCAGTTTTTTCAAGCCGTAGATGTTGGACCTGGCCACCCGGCTGTGGGTGATGTCCCCGACGATAGTAACGGTGAGGCCCTCAATTCTTCCCTTTTGCTCGCGGATCGTATAGAGGTCCAGCAGGCCCTGGGTCGGGTGCTCATGGGAGCCGTCGCCCGCGTTGATTACCGTGGCCTTGGTGATATTGGCCAGCATCTGGGGCACCCCGGAGGACTTGTGGCGGACCACGATCGCGTCGATCGTCATGGATTCCAGGGTCTTCAAGGTGTCGATGAGGGTCTCCCCCTTCACCAGCGAGGAAGAGGCGGCTTGGACATTCAGGATGTCGGCGGAGAGGCGTTTGGCCGCCAGCTCAAAGGAGATGCGGGTTCGGGTGGAGGGCTCGTGGAAGAAGAGCACCACCGTGCGGCCCCGAAGGGCGGGAACCTTTTTCACGGAGCGGGTGGAGACTTCCTTAAAGGACGAGGCCGTATCGAGGATATGGGTGATTTCCGCCGCCGACAACTCCTCGAGTGTTAGAAGGTCCTTACTTTTCCAAGTCATGGAGCCCTCCCATTAGGAATTCGGAATTAGGAGTTAGGAATGAAATCCAAAAATCCGAACCGCTTCGATTGGCGGTGCAAATTCCTAATTCCTCATTCCTCATTCCAAATTTTGTTTTCAAGCTTCCGCCTCCGCGATCGCCACTTCGTCCTTGCCGTCATTTTCCTTTACGTGCACGAGCACCTTTT
>CAZUXW010000130.1:0-4151 GCA_964624625.1 uncultured bacterium | reverse complement strand
ACCCCGCCGTTTTGTCCCCGCAAAATCTTGTCGTAGGTCCTCTCCACTCCCTTTTTCCCCACCCAATCCCCGACCGTGTAGCCGTCATCCCTCAAGCGGGTCAAGTCGCCCTCGCTGATCTCCCCGATATAGCCCAGCACATGGGAAGCCAAGTCGCCGTGGGGATAGGACCTTTCCGGCTCCATTTGAAGATAGACGCCGGGAAGGCGGACCCGGTTCTCCTCGATCTTCGCGATGAGATCCTGGTCCAAATGGGATTCCAAGCGGATGGGCTCGAACTTCCGCCTCTGCCTCCGGCTCTCCACCAGCATTTCCAGGGAGGATAGGGGTTCCTCCAGGATTTGGCTCAAGCGCTGGAGGGTGGTTTGGTAGGTTTTCATGTCGGCCGGCACCAGAAAGAGCGAATAGGTCGGCACGTTGGTGGCCAGGATCTCGCCGTTGCGGTCGGTGATGATGCCGCGGGGGGCCTTTTGGGGGATCAGCCGCAGGCTGTTCGTGTCGGACATGGCGCGGTATTGGGGGTAATTGAGGATTTGGAGGTAGAACAGCTTCAGGAAAATAATCGTAAAGGCCACCGTGATGATGCCCAGCAGGTAGGCCAATTTTTTCTCGGAAGAACCGCCGAATTTAGCTCCGGAGAACCTTAAAGCCAAGATCCACCCCGCTGGCAATGATTTTGATCCATGTCCCGGTTCTTTCTCACGCCGTCGCCGGGTCGAAGCGCCGGCGCCGGAACTTCACCACGAAAACGCAAATGCCGGCCCCCGCCAAGCTCGTGGACAAAACCGCCTTCACGCAAATCCAAAAGGCGTCGCCGGTGGGGGGCGAGGTTCCGTCCCACCGGAACAAAAGCCAGATAAAGACCTGCTGGAAAAGCGCCATCCAAAAGATGAGAAAGGTTTGGGTAAGGACGCGCTCGCGGTAAATATGCCTCTTGGAAAAGCAGGACAAGAGACCCACCAGGGTCTTGGCGACGGTGTGGGGGCCGATCCACCCGGCCGAGAGGAGGTCCTGAAAAAGCCCCAGGCCGAAACCCCAGGCGCCCGCCGCGGAAGCCTCGCTTCGCACCCCCATCAGGACCACGAAGATCAGGGGAAGGTCCACGCCCAGGCCCGCCACTCCCGGCAATTGTTGGACGAAAAAGATCGCGATGATCCAGAAGAGGAGCCGGGGCAGGGTCATTGGAAAATGTCGATGGGCGGCAGGACAAAGACGTAATCCAGCGCCGCGAAATCAACCACCGAGGCCAGCTCGATGTCGATGTTCAAACCGTTTTCCGACTGGGTTTTCTTGACCACCGTTCCCAAGGGATAGCCTTTCGGGAAAGTGCCGCCCATTCCCGAGGACACGATCACATCATCCTTCTGGATATCCTCCCCCGCGCTGACGTAGCCCAGCCTCAGCTGGTTGCGCCCCGTCCCCAGCACGACCCCATTGACCCGCGACCTCTCGTCGATGCCGGCCACGGAGGAATCCGCGTCGGTCGTCAGGAGCACCCTGGCGTTATTAGCGGTGGTGGAAAGGACCCTTCCCACGATTCCCTGCTCCGAGATGACCGGCGAGTCCGGCAGGACCCCGTCGTCGGAGCCGATGTCGACGATGAAGCTCTTGTTCCAGGTGCTGGGATCGCGGGCGATGATGCGGGCGATTTTGGCCTTGTGGGGAAGCTTGGCCTTGATCTGGAGGACCGTCTGCAGGCGGGCCAGGTCCGTCTCGATGGACTTGTGGTTGGAAAGTTCCAGGTGGAGGGATTGGTTCTCGATTTGGAGCCGGTTGAGCTCCTGCCTCAGGTTCCGCAGTTCCCGCACGGCGTTCAGGGTATTCTCGGGAAAGGTGATCAGCCAGGAAATGGACTTTTGGAGGGGCAGCCAGACTTCGAGGGAAATATTCTTGACGGAATGGAACTGGGCGTTGCGGTGCGAGTTGCGGTGAACGATGAGCCAAACGCAGAAAAGGAGCAGACCCGCCAGTAATATCTTGGAAATGTTTTTAGAGAAGAATTTCAGCATGAGGCTCCAAAACACAGCAGTCGACTGTCAGCTATCAGCCGCCAGCCGTCTTTTTGCAGAATGATGAAAAAGTCCGACAAAAGACTTTTTCGTATCAACGATCGAATCGCCTAATCGAAAAAAATTGGATTTTTAGCCGATTCAATCTAGCCCTTGGCTGCAGACAGGGTGAAAGGCATTTTATCGTACCCTGTTAGACGTATTCTTTTTCGAGGACGGAAATGCGCTTCAGGAAGTCCATGGACTTGTCCAGGAGGTGGCCCGCGCCCATCGCGACCGCGGTCGTCGGGTCATCGGCCAAGTTGACCGGAACCCCGGTCTCGTCGCGGAGGCGTTCGTCCAGGTTTTTCAGCAAGGAGGAGCCGCCGGCCAAAATAATGCCCCGGTCCACGATGTCCGCCGCCAATTCCGGGGGCGTTCTTTCCAAAACCATCTTGATCGCCTCGATAATAGGAAGCAACGGCTCTTCCAAGGCGCCCCGGACTTCCTCGCTGGTCAGCTCGATGGTTTTCGGGAGTCCCGTGACCAAGTCGCGTCCCTTAATCTGCATGCGAAGCTCCTGCTCCAGGGGGAAGGCGGACCCGATTTGGATCTTGATATCCTCGGCCGTTCTCTCGCCGATCAGGATGTTGTAGGTTTTCTTGATGTAGTTGATGACCGCCAGGTCCAGCTCGTCCCCCGCCGTGCGGATGGATTTCCCGTAAACGATGTCGCCCAGGGAGATAACCGCGACTTCCGTGGTGCCTCCGCCGATGTCCACGATCATGTTGCCCTGAGGCTCGGCGATGGGCATCCCCGCCCCGATGGCCGCGGCCATGGGTTCCTCGACCAGGTAAACCTCGCGGGCTCCCGCCTGTTCCGCCGAGTCCCGGACCGCCCTTTTTTCAACTTCCGTGCAGCCCGAGGGAATCGCCACCACGATGCGGGGGCGGATCAGGGACCTGCGGTTATGGACCTTGGAGATAAAGTAGCGGAGCATGCGTTCGGTCACCTCGAAGTCGGCGATGACGCCGTCCTTCATGGGGCGGATGGCGACGATGGAACCGGGGGTCCTTCCCAGCATCAGCTTCGCGTCGTTGCCCACCGCCAAGATTTGGTTGGTGGCCTTATGAACGACGACCAGGGACGGTTCTTGAAGCACGATCCCCCTGCCCTTGACGTAAACAAGAGTTGTCGCGGTTCCAAGATCAATGGCGACGTCGCTGGAAAAAAGGCCCAATAAAAAATTAAGCAATCCCCACTCCTTCTCGCCGGCCCCCTCAATGGCGGGGCCGAAGATGAAACGCTAAAGTCCGGTTAAACCCTCATAAAAAAAAGAACCCCGGTTGAAAAACCAGGGAAATGAAAAAGGCGAAAACCCCATGAAATCAAGGTTTGCAGTGTAACACAGAGCTTTTGAGAGTCCAAACTTTTTCAATTAAAGGGGTTTGGGGGAAGGCTTCGAAAATAAAAGGAATAATTCCACCGCCCTACAAAGGCGCGAAGGGCTTAAAGCTTTTTTTCCGTAGTGGGGGGGGTCGGGGGTTTCATGTCCATATTCTTGGACTTTACCCTCAAAATCTTCTCAAACAACTTCAAATACTCTTTCTTCAGGTCCACCGTCGAGTAGTTCCGGAAACTGGCCTCATCGTACTTCTCACCCAGGTATTCCTTGCTCTGGCGGATGAAAGTGAGGATCGCCCCGATGTTCTCGTCCGACTCCATGGTGATGGGCGTCTCAATATTGACCCTTTGGAGGATTCCCTCCCGGTAGCGGCCGATCTGGTCCTCGGTGGGGTTGACGATGCCTGAAACTTTTCCGGTGAAGTTCTCAATGAAGAAGAGGACTTCCACTTCCTTGCCGTAAAGCTCGGAAATAGTCGTGAGGGGCTGGGATCCGGATTTCACGGCTAATTCACCGCCGCATTCGGAACAAAATTTAGCCTTAATATCGTTTTTGGCGCCGCAATGACCGCATTTCATGTAAGGCAATTCTCCCCGAGATAAGTGTGGGTAACTATACCATGCTAAACCTTTGATTCAAGGCCTATTCCCCTGATTTTTGGGGCTTTTCATGAATAGTCTAACGGTTGTTCCCTCCATACCTTGAGGCAATTTGAAGGGGTTCTTTGACAAAATTCAGAGATTTGAAAAGAGAGTGCC
>CAZUXW010000129.1:0-4194 GCA_964624625.1 uncultured bacterium | reverse complement strand
CATCCTCTTCCTGGTCCGAGTATTTATGGTGGTGGCGGTGGTGGGCGGCCCACCAAATCGGGCCCTGTTGGGCCGCGGAAGCTCCCCAGAAGGCCAGGATGAATTGGAAAAAGCGGCTGGTTTTATAAGTACGGTGGGAAAAGTAACGGTGGTAGACGCCCGTGATGGCGAACATGCGGAAGTAATACATGAAGATACACATGCCGACGGCGGCCCAGCTGATTCCCGTGAAGATGGCCAAGATACCGACCACATGCACCAGCGCGAAGGGAATCGCCCCCACCCAATCCATCTCGTCCCCCCGGTTCAAGTGCCAGGAAAGGCGTTGGATCCAGGACATTCTTTTAACGTCAGCTGTTTGCATAAATCTCAATCCTCACAATCTATTTTGGTCGGGATGGGGATAACCCATTGAATCGAATCAACCGAAGAAAGCCGCTGGCCCAGCAAGGCCTGCGCCTCTGTCCCAAGAAAGACGCGCCCTTGATGAAGCCGCGTCCATTCCTATCTAGGCCAATTATACATCCGACCGGGGCGGGGATTAACCCTTAAAATGCGCCAAAAGGCGCTTTTTTACCCGGCCGCAACGATCGATGGATTTAGAAAACCCCGGATTTTATAATTCCAGGCCGAAGAGCCCGGCCACCGTGACCGCTGATTTGACGGCGTCCTCATGGGTTCCCGACCCAAAATAACTGCCGCAAAAGTAGGTGTTATTCACCCCATTTAATTTAGGCATTTCTTTCTGGGTTTCAACCGCCTCTTTTGTGTAGGAAGGGTGGGTATAGTAGATTTCCTTGAGGACGTATTTTTCCGGAATGGGCCTGACCCGATTGAAGGTGACAAAATATTGGGTCATCGTCGGAAGCCCCTGGATCCGGTTCATGTGATAGGTCACGGAAGCCGGCTCGGACATGGTCGTTTCTTTTTCCCGGATGTAATTCCAACCGGCCCAGGCCCGCTCCAAGGACGGCATCACATCCCGGTCCGTGTGCAGCACGGCAAAATTTTTCTCGTACCGCCAGGCGGAAAAAAGCCTTTGCTCATCCTCCGAGGGCTCGGCCAAAAGTCCCAGCACCTCGTCCGCGTGGCAGGCCATCACCACCTTGTCGAAGACTTCTTCTTTCCCCGATTTCGTCCTGACCTTGATCTGGCCGTTCCGGCGGTCGATTTCCTCCACCGGATCTGCCACTTTCACCCTCATGACGCTTTTCTTGAGGAGGGCCCGGACGTAGTTGTGGCTTCCCTCGACCACCGTCTGCCACTTCGGCGGAGGGTTCCCTAAAAAACCACGGACCTCCAGGGAACGGAGGAATAGTCCCGCGGGGATTTCCATTAATTGCCGCAGGGACGAGGCCCAAACCGAGGAGCCAAGGGGGAGGAGATAATCGTGGGTGAAGTTTTTCGAGAAGCCTCCGCCGCCCAGGTATTCTTCCAGGGTTTGATCCCCCAGCTCCCCGCGCCTCAAATCTTTCTTGGCCTTGCGGTTGAACCAATGGATTTCACGGAGCATCAACAAAAAGGAGGGCTTCCAAAAATTCGATCTTTGGGCGAAGCGGCCGTTGAACCCTGCCAGCGAGTATTGCAAGCCGGTTTTCTCGTCCGAGTATCCGAAGGATAGGTCCGCGTTCCGGACGGCCACCCCCAATTGGCCCAGCAACCGGTGGAAAGAGGGATAATCGCGCTCGTTGAAAAGGACGAACCCGGTGTCCACCGGCGTCCATTTTTCGGGACCGCTGGGGATCACGATAGTGTTGGTATGGCCCCCGACCTGGGCGCTTTTCTCGAAGAGCGTGAGGGTATGCTTGCGTTGAAGGACATAGGCGGCGGTTAGGCCTGCCACGCCAGCGCCGACCACCGCGATCTTGAGGGGCTTCTCATCCATGTTCAATCCGCCGCTTTCCGCCGGAGGCCAAGGTAATGAGGACCACCGCCGCCACGATCAAAAACGACGCCCCAAAAACCGGGGGCGTTAAGGCCTCGCCACCCCACAGCCAACCAAGAAAAACCGCGATCACCGGATTCACAAAAGCGTAGGTGGAAGCCAAAGCCGGAGTGGCCTTCTGCAATACCCAGATGTAGGAAGTAAATCCTACCAAAGAACCGATGAGGGTTAAATAGACCCAAGCCTCGCCGGAACGCAAGGTCACGCCAGCCGGATGGATTTGGGATTGCTCGCCCAGCAAAAAACCGACCCCCAGCTGGAGGATTCCGCCGGCCAGCATTTCCATGGCCGTGGCCAACAGCGGCGAGGAGGGAAGATCCGCGGAGCGGGAATAGAGGGAACCCCAGGCCCAAGCCAAGGAAGTCACCACCAATAAGAGGGCGCTCCAGCCTTCCGCTTTTTCGGGGCCTAAACCTCCCCGGGAAAGCACCAGCAAGGCGATGCCGGCCAAGCCCAAGCCGATGCCGGTCCAGATTTTCCAACCGGGCCTGGCTTCCCCTTTCCAAATCCACTGAAGGACCGCGATCCAAAGCGGGACTGTTCCCACGAGCAGGGCGGTCATTCCCGAGGGAACTCGTTGCTCGGCCCAGCTGACGCCGCCATTGCCGACGACCAAAAGGAAAAAACCGGCCACTCCCGCGGATTTCCAATGGCGCAGGGTCGGCCTGGCAGCTCCCTTCCACCGGACCAGGAGATACAAGATCAGTCCCGAGGCGATAAACCGGGTGCCGGCCATGAAAAAAGGAGGGATCGTCTCAATGGCGAACCGGATAGCCAGGTAAGTGGAGCCCCAGACGAGATAAACCGCCGTCAAGGCCAGCCAAACGCTGAGGGAATAGGTTGTCTTTTGGCTTTGCATGGTTTTGCGCCTATCTTATGATGAGGTGTTACATAACTGATCAATAGGGTAATGGAGTAATAGGCCTCGTTCAGGAGCCTATTTTCCATTGTTCGAATGCTCCGTCATTTTGCCGCGCAAAAATGACCCGAGGTTACCATGAGCGAGCTTCTGCAGGCTACACCCCATGTCAAAAAGAATCTTTTTCTCATCCGGGCCCTTTTAGCGGCCATCCTCTTTTGCTTCGCTTTTTTCTTCATCCAAGCCCATCCGGAGCAGAAAACCCAAGCCCTGGCTTATGTCGCGGCCCTAGCCGCGACCTTTATTCCCTTTTTCTTCCTGAAGGAAGAAAAATTCGAGAAAGTTCCCTTCCAATACATTGTCTTCGCCATGGATTTCGTTTTCCTTCTGGTTGGCCTTTACCTGTTTAACCACCTGGAAACCAACCTTCTTCTGATTATTTTCCTGACCTTTTTCATTTCCGCCATCAGCCAATCCATTGGAAGAAGTATCGTCGTGGCGGCGGCCGTGATCGGCATTTATTTGTACCTGATTTATTACAAGGACGATGTGTTCAACTACATGGACCCGGTCCTGCTCCTTTCCTGTTCCCTGCTTTTTGTGGTGGCGATCCACTCCGGCTACCTGGCTTACCGGACGGTTCAAGGGGAGAGGGAGCTGATTGTGTTGGCCCAGAAAGCCAATCTATTAAGCCAAAAGGTCAAGGAAGGCGACCAAATCGCCTTGAATTACGCCGCGACCCTGAAAAATGTTCTGGATTCGCTGCCGATCGGCGCCATCGCCGTTTCAACGGAAGGTTCCACCATATTCGTGAACGCCAAAGCCGGTAAAATCCTCGACATGAATCCAAAAAGCCTGACGAATGTCCTGCTTTTAACGAAGGATTCCCCTTTAGGGGATATCGGTGAACTCATGGCCCAAGCCCTAAAAAAGCGCCAGGATTTGAAAAGGGAATACTTGGATACGAACTGGAAAGGGAAGAAAAAACGATTCCGCCTCGATAGCTCGTCGGGAACCAGCCCTTCCGGCCAGGCCTGGGGAACCTTGTTCGTCATTCAAGAATCCATCATTCCTGAACCGCCGGCTGAACCGGCCAACCCCGCCTAAGTCATTGATAAAGTTATCCACAGCCTAAAATCAATCCAAACCTTTCGGTCATCGATTTACCCTTCGTGATCCTGGGCGCCGAAAAGCCGGTACGCTTTATGCTGCCGGAATAATTTTGATTTCCCTGATTTTTTCTTGAAGGAAAAGGGTTTTGGATGAAAGATACAGATGGTCGCACCGTCTATCAAAGTTGGGCCGCTAACCAACAATCACTTAAGATTGGGCGAGCCCCTTGATCTCCGCCTTGCCGGAGCGTGCGGCCTTTTTATTTTTAAAATTTAAT
>CAZUXW010000128.1:0-4246 GCA_964624625.1 uncultured bacterium | reverse complement strand
CCGAACAGTTCGGCACGCTGGAAACCCTCTATCCCGGCCGCATCGACTTGGGGCTGGGTCGGGCGCCAGGTACCGACCAGCAAACCCTCCGGGCCCTCAGGCGGGACCCCATGAGCAGCGACCAATTCCCTCAGGATGTCTTGAAGCTTCAGGAACTTTTGGGCCCGGCCAACCCCGGTTATTCCGTTAAGGCCGTGCCTGGCACTGGCACCAACGTGCCCCTCTGGATCCTCGGATCCAGCCTGTTCGGGGCCCAACTAGCCGCCCAATTGGGACTGCCTTATTCCTTCGCCGCCCACTTCGCCCCGAAGCTCTTGTTGGAAGCCCTCGCCGTCTACCGGTCCCATTTCCAACCTTCGGACAAATTGAAAAAGCCCCATGCCATGGCCTGCGTCAACGTGATCGCCGCCGAAACCGACAGGGAAGCCAGGAAGCTTTTCACTTCGACCCAGCAAAGCGTCACCAATATCTTCCGGGGAAAAAGAGGCCAGCTTCCCCCTCCCATCGACGATATCGAAAGCTATTGGACGCCGCAGGAAAAGGTCTCTGCCCAGGAATGGCTCGCCCGTTCCTTTGTGGGTTCGGCCAAGACCGTGAAAAAGGGGCTGGAGGAATTCATCGAGGAAACGAAAGTGGAGGAAGTGATGGTGAATTCGGCCATCTATGACCACCAGGCAAGGTTGAAGTCCTACGAAATACTAAGTCAATTAGGAATTAGGAGTTAGGAATTCGGAATTTAAAACCTACGGCCTGGCAGGGACAAGGCAAGGCAGGTTAGCCACGGATGAACAGCACAAAAGCAATTGGGAATTAGGAATTCGGAATTTAAAACCAATGTCCTGACGGGAAAGGGAAGTGCTTTTCATGGTACCCCTGGTCGGACCGCGCTTGTCGCTATTCTGAAGCCTATTTCCCTGTTTTACCCCTCCTTGACATATATATCCAAATGGATATAATTCATGTATGAAAGTTGATGTCTACAAAACAACTTCAGGGCGTAGTCCGGTTGAAGATTTTATCAAAGGCCTTTCGACTGATGACCAGGCCCGTTTTGCGGATGTTTTATGATGGTATTAAGAAGTATGGGCTGGAATGCCCCCGGGTTGAGTTTAAACAACTCTCTGGGAAGTTATGGGAGATTAAGTTTACTAGCAAGGGCGGTAAATACAGAATTGCTTATGTTGTAGTGGTGGGGGACAAGATGGTTTGGCTTCATGCTTTTAAAAAGAAAACCCAAAAGACCCCTAAAAATGATTTGGAAATAGCCGAAAAAAGGATGAAGGAGGTGTTTTCGTGAAGATCAATAAAAAACACGTTAAATCGGCGGACCCTTTCTTTAAGAAACTTCTTAAGAATAAAGAGGTCCGTATTAAGTATGAGCATGAAAACATTCAATCCCAGATTGCCGTTGCTGTGCGTGGAATTAGAATAAGCGCGAATTTAACGCAATCGAAACTTGCGGAAAAAGTCGGTACTTCTCAAAGCGTGATCGCGAGATTGGAAAGTGGAGAGGACAAAAGAGTTCCGTCTATGCCGTTACTTGCGCGCATTGGCGATGTTTGTAAAAAACATTTTGAATTTGCGTACCGGTAATTTTAAGGCAGTCCCTTGGCACGGTCCCGAAAGCTGTAACCGTTTGGTCGAGATTCTATTGGACCGCTTTAGTCTTTCATGTCCGGACCTCAGACACTATTTTCTCCTGAAACTTTAGTCCTTATCCCTTTCCGAAAGCCGTTTCGGAGACCTGGCCCATGGTTTCTCTGCCAGGTGCTATTGGTTCCTCAGTTGAAGAACGATCAAAAGGGGAAGTGCCAAAATCAAATTGATAGTATTGCTCCCGCAAGCCTTTTAAAGAGGCCTTTTCGCCCTTCTGGAATGAGTCCAAAACTTGCTCTAAAGGAACGGTTGATACCTCAAACTAAAAGGAATTAAAAATGGAAAATACACCTGATGAATCCTCGCAAAAATGCCAGGCCGGCTGCGGCTGCCAATGCCACAGCAAATGCGGGTCGGGCAAGATGGGTGGCTGTGGTTGCGGCGGATTTTTGAAGGGCTTTTTCGTGGGCATCGTGCTTTTCGGCCTTGCCATCTGCTTATCGGATCATTTTTGCAACCGTCACATGGATCATTGCTATTACGGCGGTTCTTCCATGATGCAAAACATGCAGCCCGAATCTAAAATGATGGATAAGTAATCAGTCTGGATGGCGTGTGAAAGGTGTCGGTCATCATTTATCACGATTCTGGTTCTTCTGCCGGGAAATGATTTGTGATGACAGTCATCTTTTTCAAGCAAGGCAGGTTAGCCACGGATGAACAAGGATGAACTCAGATAAGGCTAGGGACCCTGAGTGAGGGCAGAGGTTGAGATAAACCAAAAATTATATTTTTGGTGGTAAAGTCGCCTGGGTTTCAAAGAGAAATCCAATGCCCATCTGTGTTAATCCGTGTTCATTTGTGGCTAAATTGTCTTTATTCACGTTGTCAATGAAAGGGTTCGATCGACATGTCGACGGGAATCACCATCCGAGGCTTAGCGAAGTCCTACCGCCGGGGTAAGGTCAAGGCCTTGGACGGCATTGACGCGGTCTTTGTCCCGGGCAAAACCCATGGACTGATCGGGCCCAACGGGTCGGGAAAAACGACCTTGATGGGATGCATGTTGGGATTGCTCAGGCCGGACCGGGGGCGGATCGACATCGACGGCTTGGCGCCGAAGGACCTCCAATTCAAATCCTCCCTGGGCTATGTCCCGGAACGGCTCCGGTTCGACATGTGGATGAAGCTTTGGGACTTCATGGTCTATCACGACCGCTTGGCCCAGTTGGAACCGGCGGGACGGGATCAACGAATTTCCGATTGCCTGGAGAGGATCGGGCTGGAATCGAAAAATTGGCAGGAACGCCTGAAATCCTTCTCGCGCGGGACGCTGCAAAGGCTGGGGCTGGCCCAGGCCCTCTTGGGCCGACCGAAATACCTTTTCCTGGACGAACCCACCTCCGGCATGGACCCTTCCGGCGTCATCCTCTTCCGACGGGTCATCCGGGAAGAAAGCGAACGCGGCTGCCTGGTCTTGTTAAGCTCCCATCAATTGAACCAGGTGGAACAGCTTTGCGACGAGATCCATTTCATCGACCGTGGCCGTTTTACCAGGGCGGAAACCAAAAACGCGGATACCACCCCAAGGGTCCTGAGGCTCCGGTGGTCCCTCGCGGCTTCGGGCAAGGCGAAGGCCAAGAAAATCCCGAAGGCGGCCCTCGCGCGGTTGATCGAACAAAGGGCCGGGGAGGCGCTATTTGAGGTGGAGGGGGACCAGGGCGCCAACCAAATCATCGCGGCCCTGGTCAAGGCAGGGTTTCCCGTCATCGAGGCGATTCCGGACTCCTCCCGCCTGGAACGCCTCTTCAAAACGCCCCAGGAGCGCCGCCATGATTAACCGGGCCGTGGCTTGGCACAGTTTCCAACAGCACCATTGGATCAGGCTTTCCCTGCTGGGCCTGGCGCTTCTTTTCGTCTACCTCTTCACCGACGGCAACGACCGTTTTCCCCTGATCCAGATCACGCCGCTTTTGGTTTGGGTTTTAGGGTCGGGGATCATCGGCCGCGACCTGTCCAGCGGGGTCGCGCACCTGCTCTTTACCAGGCCCGTCTCCCGGACGGACTATGTCCTGACCAAATGGGTGTCCCTGACGGGCGCCGTGTGGTTCCTCCAAGTCCTGGTGCTGTTGGTTTGGAGTTTCGGGAAATGGTATTACGACCGCACCCCCCAGCCTCCCTTGGAATTGTTCCAGGAATCACTGGTGGCGGCCTGGATGGCGGGAACCCTTTCCACCGTGGTGGTGTTTTTCTCCTCGATCATGGCGGGACTGGGGGACTTGGCCCTTCTTCTTTATATCCACGTCATCCTCATGGTTTTGAACATTTCCCACCTGAAGGACCATATCCATGATTTCAAGAAGATTTTAAGTTGGATCCTCTACGCCATTTGGCCGGGGGTCCGGACGGGTTACCGCTTCAGCAATGTCCTGCATGAACAGCAAATGCCGGTAGCGGGGGACGTGGTGACGGATTCGGTCATCGCCCTTTGTTTCCTGGTGGCGGCGGTGGCGATCATGAACCGGAAAGATATCGGGTATACCAACGATTAAAAGGCGAACGGCAGTTTAGCCACGGATGAACACGGATGAACTCGGATAAGGCTCTGGGTTACGGCCAAGGCAAGGCAATTGAGCCACCGATGAACACC
>CAZUXW010000127.1:1785-4252 GCA_964624625.1 uncultured bacterium | reverse complement strand
CGGAAACAATGCGGGTGACCAAAGGCCACGGCGCCGACCTGATCATTGACGGCGTGGGCAAAACCACCTTCCCTGGCGATCTAGAAGCCATAGCCCTTCGCGGTCAAATCGTGGTTTTTGGGGCGTCCAGCGGCTTCGCTGAACCCATATCGCCCAATCTTTTCATGGGCAAGGCCATCTCTGTTTCTGGAGGCAGCCTGCAAAATTTTATTCTCACTCGGGTGGAATTGATGCGCCGGGCGGACGATGTAATGGAAGGGATGCGCCAGGGCTGGCTGCAGCTAAAGATCGGCCATGTCCTGCCGCTGGCCCAGGCGGGTAAGGCTCATGAATTGCTCGAAAGCCGCAAGACCCAAGGCAAGCTGATTCTTACTTTCGAAAACCTATCCTAAGCCGCGTCCGGATAATTGCTTTGAGTATTGGGCCTAAAACAGCTTTGTACTTTAACAATTTTCTTTGACAGGAAAACAACGATGGGATTGGATTGAAAGCGATTTAGACATATCTATCGGCTTCTTTCCATCGCCGTTGTATATTCGCCCCTCCGCGCTGCCCGGTTGCACATGACCCGGTGAAACAGCGTTTTCTGCGCCGTCACCACATGGACTTCTTCTCCCATCCAGATCTCCAAAGCCGGCTGTTGGATGGCACGGGAGAAGGAAAAGGTCAGGGCCCAAGGAAGCTTGGACCTAAACCTCGAGTTCATGGCGTTCAAGCGTTCCGAGGCTAATTCAGGGGATTGTCCACCCGATAGGAACGCGATCCCAGGGACGGACGCCGGAACGGACCGGTAAAGACAATTCACGGTTGCGTCCGCCACATCTTCCACGGATTCCTGTCGGGGACAGGCCCAGCCCGGAAGCACCATATTGGGTTTTAAGATTACGGCCTCCGTTGCCACTCTTTGCGCGTGGAGCTGGTTAAAAACCATCCGTAGGGTTTCCTCAGTCACCTGTAAACACCGTTGAAGACTATGCGCCCCGTCCATGAGCACTTCCGCCTCCACAACGGGGACCAGCTCGGCCTCCTGGCACAAGGCCGCATAACGGGCCAGGGCGTGGGCATTAGCTTCAATGCAGCCCAAACTCGGCAGTCCCTCACCCAAGTCAATGACCGCGCGCCACTTGGCGAACCGGGCGCCTAATTGGAAATAGCTGATCAGACGACCACGCAAACCATCCAAACCCTCGGTAACTCTTTCCCCGGGATGGCCCGCCAAATCTTTCGCTCCCGTATCCACCTTGATGCCGGGGACGATTCCCAAATCGGTGAGGGCCTTCACGAAGGGGGTTCCGTCCTTCTTTTTCTGGCGGATGGTCTCGTCATAGAGGATCATGCCTGAGACACACTCCGAAATGCCCGGCGTCGTCACGATCAGTTCCCGATAAGCGCGACGGGCTTCCTCGGTCTGTGGAATATCCAACTTGGCGAATCGTTCGTTGCAAGTGGCGTTACTTTCATCCATGGCCAGCAGGCCCTTATCCCCGGACAATAAAACCTTAACGACCTCTTTTAGCGATTTTAAACTCATTTGTAACGCCCCCATTCAAATTTTATCCCTTTCCAATTTTCTTTGGGCTTTTCAATGGATCCACCCTTCATACCTTGATCAACCGCGTTCATGGAACCAGGACTGCCGCGCCGTCAAACCGGCCAGCGCGAAGGTCGGCCAGGGCTTGGTTGGCCTGGTTCAGTGGATAGCTCGTTGTCTCGGCGATGATTCCGATCTCCGGCGCCAAGCGCAGAAAATCGACCCCATCCTTCCGGGTCAGATTGGCAACCGACAAGATCTTTCGCTCTTCCCATAAAAGCCGGTAAGGAAAACTTGGAATATCGCTCATGTGGATTCCCGCGCAGACGACTCGCCCGCCTTTTCGGACAGCCTTCAGGGCCAAAGGCACCAAGGTCCCAACAGGGGCGAAGATGATCGCCGCGTCCAAAGGCTCCGGCGGTATCTCATCCGATCCTCCAGTCCATTTAACATTGAGGAGCCTGGCGAAGGATTGGGTGGCCGTGTCTCCCGGTCGGGTAAAAGCAAAAACGGATCTTTTCTGCCACTGGGCGATCTGTGCCACAATATGGGCCGCGGCGCCAAAACCGTAGAGCCCCAGCTTTTGGCCGTTGCCCGCGATGGCCAGAGAACGCCAGCCAATCAAGCCCGCGCAAAGTAATGGGGCCCACCCCACATCGCTTCCCACCTCGCCGAGGGGGAAGGCAAATCGGGCTTCCGCAGTGAGGGATGTCGCGAAACCTCCGTCGCGGGTGTATCCGGTAAAGATGGGGTTATCGCAAAGGTTTTCATGTTCGGCTAGGCAATAGGGACAAATCCCGCAAGTGTGGCCAAGCCAAGGAATACCGACGCGTTCTCCCAACTTCAATCCTTCCACCCCGGCCCCCAGGACCTCGACCCGACCGACGATCTCGTGGCCCGGAATGATCGGAACCTTCGGGTTGGGCAGTTCACCGT
>CAZUXW010000127.1:0-1685 GCA_964624625.1 uncultured bacterium | reverse complement strand
CCGACGATCTCGTGGCCCGGAATGATCGGAACCTTCGGGTTGGGCAGTTCACCGTCAACTACATGCAAGTCCGTGCGGCAGACCCCGCAGGCGGACACCTTCACCCTAACCTCACCCGGACCTGGTAGGCGGTCGGGAAGTTCGCTCCATTCCAGCGGGGCATTCAGTTTTTTAAGCACCATGGCGTTCATCTAATTCTCCCGCTAAGTTTGATGACCCTGAATTTTATCGACCACCGACATTTATCCCAAATGTCTTAGGCGTTGAAGGATAGTCGGCAAAAGTTCCGGCAGATCCTCGGCGATAAGACCGGTCCCAAATTCGGCAGCCGCCGCACCGTGAAGCCAAACCCCCGCGGCTGAGGCCAGGAAAGGGTCCATACCCTGGGCCAGCAGCCCAAGGACGATCCCGCTCAACACATCGCCGGACCCCGCCGTGGCTAAAAAAGCCGGGGCGTTGGCATTGATAATCGCCCGCCCATCCGGAGCCGCGATCACCGTATCGCTGCCTTTGAGAATAAGGATGGCTTTGCTTCGACAGGCGGCCGCGCGGGCGCGGGAAAGTTTATCCCCGCTCATATCGAACAAGCGGCGGAACTCCCCCTCATGGGGGGTCAAAACACAAGGACCGGTGATGGCGCTATCCAACGCCAATGGATCGGTTTGGAAAGACGTTAGCGCATCCGCATCCAACATTGTCGGCACACCACTCCCCAGCAAAACAACAGCGAGGGTCCGGGTTTCTTCGCCGACCCCAGCACCGGGTCCAACCAGAAAAGCGGTGAATCGATGGTCTTCCATCAAAAGATTGATATCCTCCGGACCTTTCAAAGGATGAACCATGATGCTGGTCAAGGCGCCCGCATAGATAGGAAGGGCGATCTCGGGCACCGCAATGGTCGTCAGGCCCGCTCCGGCGCGGGCGGCGGCGCGGGCCGCCATTCGGGCGGCCCCGGTGACCGGGTAGCCTCCGAATATCAGAGCATGGCCGCGGGTATATTTGTTGCCACCGGACACCGGCCTTGGCAGGTTTGAAACCCAAAGTTTTGGATCGTTCTCAAAAGTGTCTGGGACGAGCCGCTCAAGAACAGAGGGTGTAATACCGATGTCGGCCACGACGACTTCCCCGCACAAATCCCGGCCCGGCAGAAGTAGGTGGCCTGGTTTCTTACGGAAAAAGGTGACGGTCAACGCGGCCGCGACCGCGCCAAGTGCCTCGCCCGTATCCCCCATCAATCCGCTGGGGACATCGATGGCCACGATTGGAAGGCCAGATCGCCCGGCTTCGGCCAAGGTCTCCAAGGCCTGCCCACTCAAAGGACGGCTAAGTCCCGCCCCGAAGACGGCGTCCACCACCAGACCCGCGTCCCCAATCACCACCGGAGAGAGCGGTTCAATGGTTCCATGCCACAACTCCGCTTGGAGGCTCGCCTCCCCTTTTAGATCATCGCGGGAACCCAATAACGCCACCCGCACTTCCCAGCCCTTTTCAGCGAGGAACCGCGCGGTCGCAAACCCGTCACCGCCGTTGTTTCCGGGGCCGCAGAGGACCGTAACCGGGCCAACGGGCCATCGCTTTTGGATCTCGGACGCTACGGCCCTGCCCGCGTTCTGCATCAACTTCTCCACCGATGTGCCCGCCTCCGCTGTCAGGCGATCGGCTTCGGACATCCGCCAAACATCCAA
>CAZUXW010000126.1:0-4313 GCA_964624625.1 uncultured bacterium | reverse complement strand
CTGACTCTTAATCAGCGGGTCGCAGGTTCGAGCCCTGCATCACCCACCATTTTTTAATGTTCCCGGGCGGCCCGCGAGGGCTGAACCTGAGGGTAGGAATCGGGGAGCGAAAGTTTCCTGAAGGTCCATCGGAAGGATTGAGAGGGGGGAACCCCTGAGGGGCGGAGCGTGGTTTGACCCGTTCTCCCTTTTGGAGGATAAGGAAATTGAGTTCATGGAGAGCTTTTCATGGCGGTTAAATCCCCAAAAAATCCTTCCATCGCGATTATCATTCCGGCCCTGAACGCTGGCAGGACATTGGACGAAACCTTCGCCCATCTTTTCGGCGGCACTTCCATGAACGGCAGTAAACTTCAAGGGCTGAGGTATCCGGGCCAAAAGACCGATGTGATCGTCGTGGATGGCGGGAGCAGGGACGAGACCCTTGAGATAGTGAAAAAGTGGCAAAAAAAACACAAGCGGCTCCGTTTGATTCAGGTGCCCCGTTGCAAGTCGCCGGGACAAGCCAGGAACGCCGCGCTGAAATGGGTCAAGAACGAGATTCTTCTTTTCTTGGACAGCGATTGCGCACCGAACCAGGACTGGGTGGGGAAAATGATCCAGCCCCTCCTGCGGGACCCCAAGATCGGGATGGTCGGAGGGGAGCTCTATACCCTCCAATTCGATCCCCAAAATAAGGTGGAGCATTATTGCGAGCAAATTGGATTTCTGTCGGTGGGGGACAGGGTCGGGATGAAGGAAGGCGGTTATTACCCCCCGGTCCGAAAGAATATGCCAAGGGAAGTCAACGGAAGCCAGACCTGCCCTTTTTTCTCCATGGCCAACGCGGCGGTGAGCCGAAAAGCGGCCCTGGCGGTTGGGAATCATTTTTGGGAAGAGGGCGCGGCTGAGGATGTGGATTTTTCCCTGCGCCTTTCCAAGGCCGGCTATAAGTTGTTTTTCCAGCCCGACGCGGTCGTGCGCCATATGCATCGGGCCAATCTGGGTGAATTTTGCCGCCAGGTCCGCGGGCAGGGTCTCGGCAGGCCCTTGGCGATTAAGGCCCACGCCAAGCGGGTTTTGGAAATAAGGCTTCAGCTGTTCGGCGAGCATTCCTTGCCGGTCCCTTTTCCGTTCCAGGCCATGATTTATTGGGGCGATTTCCATTTTATGCATCTTTTCGGGATATGGGCGCTGGTGAAAACCGTCGGATTGGCGTCCCAAGGCGATTCCGCCGGCGTGGTGATGGGGTCGGACCACCTTTTGATATTGTGGGGATTATTCATGTTTTTCTTTTTGAAATATTTCCTTCCCGTGTTAAAAATTCAGCCGGCTTCCGATTTTCTTTTGTGGAGCTGGATCAGGTACCGGTCGAATTTGGCGATGTTGTGGGGCGGATTGATGGGAATTGGAAAATTCGGGCGCATTTATATAGAACTGAGTTTGTGAGATTAGCTCTGTGAATCCAGTGAAAAGGGGACTTATGCGTTACGGTTACTTCGACGTGGAAAACAAGGAATACGTCATTGAACGGCCTGATACACCCGTGCCGTGGATGAACTACCTGCATAATGATGAATATTGCGCCTTGATCTCCAATAACGGCGGAGGCTACAGCTTCCATTTGTCCGCGAGGGACAAAAGGATATTGCGCTACCGACTCAACAGCATCCCCGTGGACCGTCCCGGCCGTTACATCTATATCCGGGACGAGAAAACCAAGGACTTTTGGTCCGCCACCTGGCAGCCCGTGTTAAAGGATTTGTCGGATTATAAAACAGAGACCCGCCATGGTTTTGGCTATACCCGCGTCACTTCCACTTACCAGGGAATCACCTCGGACACCCTTTATGTGGTTCCGGTCGCGGACAACCTGGAATTGTGGAACATCACCCTGACCAATCGGACGAACACCGTCAAAACCTTGACCTTAACCTCCTACGCCGAGTTGTGCCTGTTTTTCGCCCAGAACGACATGATCAATTTCCAATACACCTATAATATCGCCAAAGCCTTCGAGAAAAACGGCGTGATCCACCACACCACCATGATCGAAAACGCCGGCCATTACGCGTTTTTTACCGCTGATAAGAAGTTCACCTCCTTCGATTGCGACCGTGAAAAATTCATGGGTCCTTACCATTCGGAGGCCAATCCTCTCGCGGTGCTGGAGGGAAAATGCTCAGGCTCGACCGCGGACGGCGGCAATCCTGTCGCCGCGACGGCCATGACCCTCACCTTGAAGCCGGGCGAGACGAAGTCGGTCACCTATATCTTGGGAGTGGCTCCTTCCATCGCCGCTGGAGCCAAGTTGATCGCGGCCTACCGAAAACCCGGTGCCGTGGCCAAGGTGATGAAGGACCTGGAAAAACATTGGGCGGATAAGCTGGAGTCGCTCCAGGTGAAGACCCCGGACAGCGACGTTAACCTTTGCCTCAACCAATGGAACGCCTACCAAGTCCATACGACTTTCAGCATGTCCCGGGGCCCCTCTATTTATGAGGGCGGCATCGGCCGCGGCATGGGCTTCCGCGACAGCAACCAGGACGTGCTCAGCGTGATTCACAGCGTGCCCCAGAAGGTCAAAAAGCTCATTACCGACCTGGCGAAAAACATGTTCAAGGATGGTACCGCCTACCACCAGTTTTTCCGGTTGACCGGAGAAGGGGATGGGAAGGGCTATTCGGACGACCCGCTGTGGATCATCCTTTCCACCACCGCCTACGTGAAGGAAACCGGCGACATGAAATACCTGAGCGAGAAAGTGGCTTGGGCCGATGGCGGATCCGCCACGATGTACGAGCATTTGAGGGCCCCGTTGGACTACACGTATAAAAACGTGGGGACCCACAAGATCCCTCTCATGGGATTCGCCGATTGGAATGACACCCTTCATATCAACGGGCCCAAGCCCGGGGAGAGCGTATGGGTCGCGGAGTTTTTCGTCAAGTGCGCCAAGGATTTCGCCGAATTGGCCGAGGCCCTCGGCAAGAAATCCGACGCGAAAAAATACCGCCTCATGGCGGAGGATATGGCCCGGCGAGTGAACAAGGTCTGTTGGGACGGCGGATGGTACGCCATGGCATTTGACGGATGGGGAACCATGCTGGGATCCAAGAAGCAAACCGACGGCAAGATCTACCTCAACACCCAGACTTGGGCCGTCATTTCGGGCGTTTCGGATTCCAAGAGGGGGCCCGCCTGCATGGACGGGGTCAAGGAACATTTGGATTCCAAGTACGGCATCGCCCTGATGTATCCAGGGTTCAAGCATTTCAGCCCCAGGCTGGGGGGCGTCAGCACCTTCCCCCCCGGCTTGAAGGAAAATGGCGGAATTTTCAGCCACGCCAATCCCTGGGCGGTCATCGCCGAGACCATGTTGGGCCGGGCCGACTTAGCCATGAAGTATTACAAACAATTGCTGCCGACGACCAAGGATCAAATCCAGGATATCCACAAGGCGGAGCCCTATATCTACGCCCAGGCCATCGCGGCGGAAGAACACCGGGATTTTGGTTTTGCCCGCAATTCCTGGTTGACGGGAGCCGCCACTTGGAATTATGTTGCCGCCACCCAGTTCCTCCTGGGGATCCGGCCGACCTACTCGGGGTTGATGGTCAATCCCTGTATCCCCAAGGATTGGGGTAAATTCGAGGTGACCCGTAAATTCCGGGGAGCCTTGTATCATATTGTCGTTAAAAACCCTCGCCACGTGAGTAAGGGTGTATCATCGATGACGATCAACGGAAAGAAAGTTTTGGGAAATATCATTCCTCCACAACACTCACCGAAACTGAATGAAGTCGAAGTCATTCTGGGTTAGGGCCGCTGGGGCTTGGTTGACAGCCCCAGGGACCCATGTTATAAAAAACCAAAGGGATGGGTTGAGGGCGGGGGAAGAAGGAGCCGCGCTTGGTTGGGACAATGACACTCAAAGTCGCCGCGAAAAGTAATCCCTCCACCGTGGCTGGGGCCATCGCTAACAACGTGCGAGATGGAAAGAGCGTTGAGATCGTGGCAATGGGTCCGGAGAGCATCAACAACACGGTTAAGGCCATCGCGATCGCTCGCGGTTTTTTAAAGGGCGATGGGATGGACGCGAACTTCAAACCCGAATTCATCCATTTGACGATCGACGGCGAGAAGAAGAGCGCCATCAAGTTTTTTCTTTACATCGAAAAAACCTCCTAATATTAAATTTGGAAAGAGCCCGTTACCATCGTTTCCGGACGGGTCTTTTCGATTTTACCCTTCCTTTTTTCCGGGCCATCCATTCCATGGGCGAATAGCTCAGCTGGTTAGAGCACCTGCTTTACACGCAGGGGGTCACAGGT
>CAZUXW010000125.1:0-4314 GCA_964624625.1 uncultured bacterium | reverse complement strand
TGCGGGTCTTGAGGAACCGCCGGGAAAAATTCATCCTGTTCGTGGATGACCTGTCCTTCGAGGAAAACGAGACGTCCTATAAAGGACTAAAGGCCTTGTTGGAAGGCGGTGTTGAGTCGACGCCGGACAACGTCATCGTGATCGCCACGTCCAACCGGCGGCACCTAGTCCGGGAATTTTTCACGGAAAGGGAAGAGGGGATCCGAAAGGACAGCGAAGTCCATGGTCAGGATACGATTGAGGAGAAACTTTCCCTCTCCGATCGTTTCGGGCTGGTGGTCTCTTTTTACACGCCCGATCAGGACACTTATCTTAAGATAGTCGAGAGTTGGGCCAAGGCCGAGGGAATCAAAATGGCCGCCGGGGACCTAAGATCGAAAGCCTTGCTCTGGGCCAGGCAAAACAACAGCCCTTCAGGCCGCACCGCGAAACAATTTATTAACGATCTGAAGGGAAGAATCTGATTTGAACCACCAAGGTCACCAAGTGCACCAAGAAGGATTAAATGGATTTCAAAAAAATTGATCAAGAAGTCGATGAAATTGCATCAAAAGTTGTTGATGCCGCTTTTAAGGTTCATAAAAATCTTGGTCCCGGTTTACTTGAAAACGCCTATGAACTTTGTTTATTACATGAATTGAAGCAAAAAGGTTTAAAAATCCAACGTCAAGTTGCTGTGCCCTTGGTTTATGAGGGTGTGGAAATACCCGTTGGTTTTCGAGCGGATGTCATTGTGGAGGGGCGCATTATTCTGGAAATAAAAGCGGTTGAAACATTGCTTCCCATTCACGAAGCGCAAATCTTAACCTATCTAAAGCTCGCTAATAAAAGATTAGGTTTTCTTATCAACTTTAATGTTCGTTTTTTCAAAAATGCTATTCAAAGAATAGCTTTATGAGCTTTGCTTTTCTTGGTGGACTTGGTGACCTTGGTGGTTCAATCGTCTGGAGGCCTTTATGCCCGTTGATTTGACGGTATTCAAAGATGCCGCTCCTTACCGCGGGTTTAAAGAACAGGATTGGACTCTGCTGGCGGGTTTATTAAAAGAGAGTTCTGTGAAGGCCGGCGATTATGTATTCAAAGAGAATGATCCGGGCGATGGTTTTTATTTTATTCGGGCCGGCAAAATTAAAATCAGCAAACAGGTGATGCCGGAGGGAAAGAAGACCCCCCAAGAACATCTCTTGACCGTCTTAACCGCGGGAAGCCTGTTTGGGGAAATGGCGCTGGTGGACGGAGCGCCCCGGTCCGCGGACGCTATCGCGGAGGATGACTCGGTTGTCTTTTATCTTTCCCAATCGGAATACGAAAAACTGGAAAGGGAACAGCCCTCCACCGCCCTGCGCATCCAGGACCTGCTGGTGGTGACCCTTTGCTCACGCATCCGCGCCGTGAACCGCAGTTTTGAGATTATCCGGTTTTGGTGCACGTGAAAGGCAGCCCTCGGCTCTCCGCCCTCATCCCTCCGCGAAGAACCTTTTTACGTCGATTTGCGTTCATTTGCGGCAAAAATAAAAACCAACTCTTCCATGTCAACACCCTATGATCTTTTCAAGCATTAAAAAATTATTGCCGTTTTTCATTTTTGTGTTTTTCATACCTGGCGCGCCAATTCTTGCATTGGGACCCATGTATAGTTTTCGGGACCTCGTTGCCGGCGAAGGAAACGGGGGCTTGCGGGATGGCCCTTTTTATTCGGCTCAATTTAATGAGCCTTCCGGTCTCGCGGTCGATCCGGACCAGGCCAAACTATACGTAGCGGATAAAGGTAATCACTGCATTCGAATGATCGATTTTTCCCAACAAAATCAAGTGAGTACAGTGGTTGGGAATGGCCAAGCTGGTTTTGCGGATGGCCCCTTTGCCCAAGCCCAGTTCAAGGAACCATCACTCATTGTTTGTCTGCCCGGAAATCGGTTAGCCGTTGTGGACCAAGGAAATTACCGAATACGTCTTGTGGATTTGAATAAGAGAAAAGTTTTTACCTTGGCCGGAAATGGAACGCCAGGAGAAAAGGATGGACTGAGGCTCCTGGCTCAAATTGGATCGGTTTGCAACGCTTCTTTCCTTGAATCTCAAGACGCAATTTATTTTACGGAACCGGAATCGGGGTCGCTGCGCCGATTAATTCTGAAGACGGGGCTGGTCAAAACAGTCCTTAAAGGGGACTCGCGGTTGCCAAAGCCCGGGTCTCTGTGTGTAAAGGGCGACAAACTCGTGGTTACAGATTTTGAAAAAAACCGGGGGTATGAATTAACGCCAACCTTCGGTAAAGATGAATTTAAATGGAGTCTTTTTGGGTGTAACTCGAAGACGCTTGGTTTGGCTTGGAGTGATGGCGCCCTGTACGCGCTTCAGGCGAACCTAAAAATCCCACTCTTCCGGCTTTTTAGTAATCCCGGGCCGGTCGTTGTTTATAGTTCCTGGGGTTTGCCTTTAACCCATTTCGGTGACGAATTATTAATACCAGAAACGAGCCTCAGCCACCCGATGGGACTGGTTTGTGATTCTGCGGCTCCAGGAAGGATTTATTTATCCGAACCACATTTGAACCGGATCATTGCAATCCGCGATTTAGATCAAGCTGACCTGATGAAGAACGAAACCGCTTCAAACGGTTTAATGGATTTTGATTATCCAACCACCAAACCTCCTTATGTTTTTAGGATCCTTTTTGTCGGTGATTCCCATTTGCTTCATAATGATGATGTGGATGGTGTCAGCGACCAAAATCGAATGAATTTGATCGCGAAAAAACTGGAATTGAACCTTAACACCTTGGCAGTGCTGGAGGATGGACCGAAACGGTTTGAAGTACTAACCCTCGCAAAGAATGCTTGCCTGCCCCTTAATCTCTGGGCCTTTTATGAAGCGCCAACCTTTGCCCGCAAGTATGACGTGGACCAGGTTCTGTTATTGCAAGAACCCTTGTTTGACAATCTAAATATTTATTTTGATCGTCCGTTAGCGGTGAACCACCTACCTAAAAAAGAACTTGATCCTGAGTATTTATTGAAATCTGATGTAAATAAAAAAATAGACCCGCTTGCTAAACAGCTTTTAGACTTGTGCTTAAAGAAAAAACTGGCGTTTTTTAATAAGGACGGAAAGGTTCAATTTGAGGATCATGATAAGATCATGGGAGATTCGGAAATCAGACCCCTCCTGATCGAACTATATACTAGGCCTCTCCGGGCCCTTCGGAGGAAACTTTTGGAGATCAAAGTCGAAAAGGGCACAATTCCGACAATGGTTTCTTGTTATATCCCTTTGGGGCTTCCCCAACCCATTCCGGAAGAAAAGTTTTTTTGGCAGGGGGTCATGGAGGGAATCGGAGCGCCCATCATTGATCTTTCGGACGCCTTGAAGACATTAGGATTAAGTTATTACCCCTTATCGGAAGAATCGGGGCTTAATCATTTCAATGGACATGGACACGAGCTTTTTGCTTTCATGATCGCCGAACAATTGGTCAAGCGTAAATGGGTGCCAATGGGTACGGAAGAGGTGAAAAAATGAGATTATTAAAATGGAATCTATTTTGAAATTATTTTTTACCAACAATCCAGCACGGTTAATTTTAGATTATCGATGTTTGAGTGTTTGCGCGGTATTATTATTATTTTGGGGTGTTTCATCTGCTGGCGACCCGATGGATCAGGCTAAATTTAAATTACTTATGCCGCCTCTTTTGATTTGTGGAAAGAATAAAAATGTCCTCACCCACGTGAACTCCCACGGAAAACTGGACTGGGATTACACCCTGGATGGTCCGATCCTGGATGTTCAGCCGCAAACCTCGGACCGCTTTCTGGTGACCGGCGGAACCCAGCAGGTCGCTTACCTTCGGAAAGTTTGGAAAGGCTGCCGGGTCCTTTGGGATTGGGAAAGTCTGGAGGATGTTTCCATCCAAAGCGCGGTGGCCATGGACTGGGACGAGAACGGCGATCTGGCCCTGGTGCTGGCGGCGGACGCCAAAAATTCGAGGTTGTTCCTAGCCGATCCCCAATCCAAGTCCATTAAAATACGCTGGGAATACAAATTACCGGCGCCTCCCTTGTCCGCGCGGGTCTGCCCGGACAGCAACAATTTTTTTGTCGTTCTTAAAAACTCAACGCTCCTGGAAATCCTCTATCAGGAGGACAAGGTTGTCTGGTCCATGGGCGTCGAAGACGGCCTCAAGGATGTCCGCGACGCGGTTCGGGGGCCTTGGGGGCACACTTACGTGGCGGAGGGCTCGGAAGGGCTCATTCTCTGCTTTGACCCCCAAAAGAAACTGGTTTGGAAAACCCATTTACCTTTCGCGCCAAGCCT
>CAZUXW010000124.1:0-4346 GCA_964624625.1 uncultured bacterium | reverse complement strand
TGATCACTTTCGATACGGATGGCGTGAAAAGTGAAGTGAAGGCCGCGGAATCCGTTGTCAACTGCTGTAAGTAGATGTTATTGAATCCCCCTCACCCCGCCCTCTCCCTCTAGGGGCGAGGGAGACCACCAAAAGCTTAAGCCTTTTTCCCTCGCCCTTAGAGGGAGAGGGTAGGGTGAGGGGGATTCAATCGTTTGGGCGCGATGATTCGCGCCCCTCTGAATAAAATGTGTTAGGAGCGTTGATGGAAAATTTCCGCTGGATGATGATTCTTGTGATGTTGTCTTTCAATTTAACTCCAATGACTGCAAAAGCCGAAGAAACCACAGCCTCCGGCCACTACAAAAACTTCAAAACCGCTATCTATATCGTCGTCAATGCGACTAAATCCTTTTCCGACCGGGCCAGGCTTCAAAAAGAATTCGACCGGGCCATGGCCCAGGTCAAGTTCGACAAGGTTTATTTGGAGGTCTATCGCGACAAGCAATTCGCCGATGAATCGACCTTGGAGGGAACGATCCAGTTCTTCAAAGATCATGGGGTGGAAGTTTGGGGCGGCATTACCCTCTCTGCCGGCGGTGGAAAGGGCGGGCAGTTTGGAACCTTTGATTTCGCCAAGCCGGCGGACAGGGCCGAGTGCAAAAGAGCCGTGGAAATGGCGGCCCGGCATTTTGACCATGTCATCCTGGACGATTTTTTCTTCTACACCAGCAAATCCGACGAGGACATCAAGGCCAAGGGCAAGCGTACCTGGACGAAATACCGCTTGGACACCATGAGGGACGCGGCCAAGAATTTGGTCCTGGGCCCGGCCAAGAAGGTGAATCCCAAGATCCAGATGGTCATCAAGTATCCCAATTGGTACGAGCATTTCCAGGGTCTTGGTTACGACTTGGACCAGGAAGCCCAGATGTTCGATTCCATCTACACGGGAACGGAGACGAGGGACCCTTACATTACCGACCAATTGCTCCAGCAATATGAGAGCTACCAAATATTCCGCTACTTGAGCAACATCCGGCCAGGCGGTGGAAACTTGGGCGGTTGGGTGGATGTTTACAGTACCCGTTACGTGGACCGTTACGCCGAACAATTGTGGGACACGCTCTTGGCCAAGGCCCCGGAAATCACCCTCTTCAATTGGGCCCCGATGTCCGAGACCCGCGCTTTGGAGCCAGGCAACCGTGACGCCTGGAAAAGCCTGCCGACCAGCTTCAACTGGGACGAGATGGTTAAAACTTTTAAACCTGCCTCGGGGGACAAGGACGCCCCGGGATGGGGAAGGGCCGCGGGCTATTCTCTGGAAAAAATCGACCAGGTCTTGGGCAAGTTGGGCAAACCCATCGGAATCGCCTGTTATAAACCCTACCAATCCACCGGTGAGGATTTCATCCACAATTACCTGGGGAACGTCGGAATCCCGATCGACCTTTACCCGGAATATCCAAAAAACGCCGAAACGATCCTCCTGACCGAGTCGGCGAAGTTCGATTCCAAAATCGTCTCAAAAATCAAAACCAGCTTGTCCCAAGGGAAAAAGGTTTTCATCACCTCGGGGCTGGTGAAGGCGCTGAAGGGGAAAGGCATCGAGGACATCGTGGAATTGGAAACGACAGACCGTACTGTTTCCGTCCATGATTTCATCAACGGTTTCGGGGCGGGAAACGGCACCAGCTTGAACGACCCGAAAAAGGACAACCCCTCCATCCTTTTCCCCGAAATCCGCTTTTTCACCAATGACGCCTGGGGAATCATCCGGGGTGTGGCAGCGGCCAAGGGTTTTCCCCTGGTGCTGATGGACCACTATTCCAAGGGAATCCTTTACGTTGTCACGATCCCCGAAAACATTTCCGACCTCTATAACCTGCCTCAAGGAGTCTTGACCTCCCTCAAGGGCTACTTGATGGCGGACTTCCCGGTGAGGATCGATTCTCCTGCACAAGTGGCCCTTTTCGCCTATGACAATAACAGTTTCGTCGTCGAGTCCTTTAGACCCGAACCTTGCGAGGTCACGATCACCTTGCCGGGGGCCGGCGGAAAAGTGAAGGACGCCCTGGCGGAGAAACCGCTGGAAGCCCAACCCATCCCGACGCCCGACCCGCATAATTGGAACGCCAGGATGAATCCGGACGCGGCTAAAACCAATTTCAAAGTCCAGCTTCAACCCCACTCCTATAGGGTTTTTACCATTGAGAAGTAGGGTTGAAACCGCAGCACGGAAGGACCGGATAAAAAAAGGCACCCTTATCCTGGCCTTCTTCCCTCGAGGGGGAAGGGAATTGTTTTTGGAGTGGCAAGGCGTGCCTTGCCAAGTCCTCCGGGGCGTGATAAATCGGGCCCCATCAAGGGCTGACATAAGGTAAAATAACCGCACTTTAACCCAAGAGGTAATCATGGCCACCCCAGCGTCCTTTGAAGACTCCCTGTCCAAACTCGAATCCATCGTTGAAAAGATGGAATCAGGCGACCTCAAGCTTGAGGACTCCCTCAAGCTTTTTGAGGAAGGCATGAAATTGACCAAGGAATGCAACCAGCGCCTGAATGAGATCGAAAAGAAGGTCAAACTACTGCTGAAGGGCGCCTCCGCCAAAACCAAAGACGAAGACGCGAAGAGCTGAATAAGGATGATAAAACAAAGGCTCTCACTACGAAGGCACGAAGACACTAAGAACCCCTTGGGAAAATCCTGAATGTCCTTTCCTCTTAAACAATACCTTGAAAAGAAGCGTGGAATCGTCGAAGCCGGTCTTCGGCAAGTCTTCAAAAACCGGGGAGATTGTCCCGTCCAGCTTTGGGACAGCATGGGCTACAGCGTCTTCGCCGGTGGCAAGAGGCTTCGGCCGATCCTCTGCCTGGCCTCCGCCGAGGCAGTCGGCCTGCCCCGGTCCGCCGCCCTCCGGATCGCCTGCGCCCTGGAACTGATCCATACCTACAGCCTGATCCACGACGATTTGCCTTCCCTGGACAACGACGACTACCGCCGGGGCCGCAAGACCAACCACAAAGTTTTCGGCGAAGCCATGGCCATCTTGGCAGGCGACGGCCTCCTGACCCTGGCCTTTGAGTGGGCCTCCAACCCCGCCGGCTATCCGGCCGGGATACGCAAGAACCTCCCCTTGGTGGTTTTTGAATTGGCCCATTACGCCGGCTATCCCGGCATGGTGGGAGGACAGGTGGACGATGTGCTTTCGGAAAAGAAGCGCCCCAGCCTCGCGAAGGTTCTTTCCATCCACCGCCGCAAAACAGGCGCCCTTCTTTTAGCCAGTGTCCGCCTGCCGGCGCTCCTGGCAGGGGCCACGCCGGAAAAAATCTCGGCCTTGACCGACTACGGCAGGTCCGCCGGTTTGGCTTTCCAGATCGTGGACGACATTCTGAATGAGACAGGCGACAGCAAAAAGCTGGGCAAGTCCGCCGGCAGCGACAAGGCCAGGGGAAAGATGACTTATCCCTCGGCGATCGGTTTGGAGGGATCCAAAAGGGAAGTGGAGGCCTTGACCCGTAGGGCGGTTCAAGCCTTGAGAAAATTCGACGTGAAGGCTGATCCCCTTAAAGCCATCGCCAGGCACATGGCCGAAAGAACGTACTAATGTTAAAGCCCCTCAATCAAAAGGGAACCATCCGTATTTTCTACGCGACAAGCTTGGCCTGGTTCGTGGCCCAAGGCCTGAAAGTGTTGATTTATTGGATACGGAACCATAAAATCAGCTTCCGATTGTTCGTTGGTACGGGCGGCATGCCGAGTTCCCATTCGGCCTTTGTCTCCTGTTTGGCCACAACCATTGGATTGGAAGCCGGCTGGGATTCTCCGGTTTTTTTCCTGGCCTTGGGGATGGCCACGATCATCATGACGGACGCGGCAGGTGTGCGCCGGGCGGCGGGCCAGCAGGCGAAAATCCTCAACGAAATCATGGAAGACTTTTACAGCTCCAAGCCTTTTGCCCAGCAAAAGCTTCGGGAACTATTGGGCCATACGCCCTTCCAGGTCCTGGTGGGGGCCCTCTTGGGGATTTGCGTTGGGCTTGGATTTTATAAAATTTAACTAGGAAACCTAAACGTGAGCTACGAGTACCTCGATAAAATCCAAACCCCCGCGGACTTGCGGGCCCTGCCGGTGGAAGCCCTTCCCAAGGTCGCCGAGGAACTGCGCGACTTCCTGGTCACCTCGGTCTCCAAAACCGGAGGCCACCTGGGCGCCAGCCTTGGCACGGTGGAGCTGACCCTGGCCATGCATTATGTCTTCGACACGCCCCAGGACCGCATCGTTTGGGACGTGGGCCACCAGGCCTACGGTCACAAGGCCATCACCAACCGCAGGGACAAGTTCTCCACCCTCCGCCAATTCGAGG
>CAZUXW010000123.1:0-4408 GCA_964624625.1 uncultured bacterium | reverse complement strand
TTTTTGTTTGTTTTAGCTAAAAAACCCGGACATTGTGATTTTTTTCACAAAGTCGAGGTTAGTATAATAACTCAAGGGAGAGTGTCAAGAGAGTCTTTGGAAATTGATGATATGAATTTTCATAAGGAAATTTCGCCAAGTAGGATTAGTTCTTTGGCAAAGCAGTAACCTTTAAGCCCACAAGCTTGAACCAAATAACCGGAAGCTATTTTGCGAACACTACAAGGATTTGCTCCCTTACCGGTGTTGTCCGCGAAGGCTAAACCAGCCATCGACACAAAAAGTCCGAAAACCAGCGCCATCATGAAACGATTCATAACTTCCTCCCTAAATTTTTCCCAGGCCTAACTTCCTGGAATTTGGGCAAAATCCTAATCCTTGGTTATTTTTATATTTTCTATTTATTTGTTCACAAACCGCAATCGTTGATTTCCCTTGATTTTATCAAAGATACCGAACAAGTTAAAAACAAAACACCTGTTGTTTTCGTCGAATTTGATTAAACGGCATGCATTCGTATTATTTTTTACACTGCGCGATATAATGAGGAACAAAATCATTGGAATTGTTGCCGGCACCGGTCATCCGGGAAATCTAAACCAAATAAAAAACGGAAGAAGTTTGCCGATGACTTTACATCCCCGGACTTTTTTTCGAAACATGATCCGATTTCGGGATCATCCCACCCTTCTTCGTTGTCTTCGATTGTCGATCGGCCTTGTCCTTTTCTTCCCACGGGCCGGATGGACCTTGGGGCCGATGTCCTCCAATACCATTGACCTCGTGGCCGGCAAAGGATTATCCGGTTTTAAGGATGGACATTTCACACAGGCCCTTTTCAATAAACCCTTGGGCCTCGCGATGAGTTTAGATGGCACCCGGATTTTTGTCGCCGATTCAGAAAATAATCGCGTCCGGATCATTCACCTGGATCAGGCTAATCAGGTGACAACCCTCATGGGCAAGGATTTTCCCGGGAGCCAGGATGGTTCAATAGAAGCCGCCAGCCTCAACCAGCCCCGTTCTCTCGTTTACCTGCCGGATGACCGGTTGGTCATCAACGATGCTGGCAACCATCTTTTGCGCCTCGCGGATTTAAAAACGGGTATGGTTTCCATCCTCGCGGGAAATCCAACCTCCAAATTATCGGAAGGCCCGGCCCTTCAAGTCTCCATTGGGGGGATAAGAGATTTGGTTTATTTACCCGCGGCGGATTCGATTTTCTTTACCCAACCCGAACTGGGAGCGTTGAAAAGATTAAATTTGAAAACCGGTCTGGTGGAATTGGTGGCGATTCACCCGGAGAAGCCGGTTCCTGCGTCCCTGCAGGCAGCCGCCCCCACGAAAACCCCTGTTGGGGCGGCCTCAGATGGTTTAAAGGAACCGACCGCCCTTTGCGTGGTAGGCGATTTCCTTTACGTGGCCGACCGTAAGTCAGCCAGGGTTTACAAGATGGAATGGAAGAACGGTAATGGAACGAAGTTAGTATTGGCCGCCACCGCGACAAGCACCATCCGTTCCCTTGCGGCCAGCGGCAAAGACCTTTATGCCCTCGAAGCCAGCGGTGAGGCACCACTGGAACGGCTCCTCCCCGTTAAACAAACCGTCACCTTTTCGTCCGTTTGGGGAGATGAGATTCCGGAACCCGGACAAAACCTCCCTTCCTTCATGAATTCGGGCGTCAAATTGAATTCCCTGGACCCCATGGGATTCGTGGCTGATCCCCAGAATGAAAAAAAGTTTTACATCGCCAACCCTTCCATGAATATCATTACCTCCTGCCGCGACCTTTACGGCAACCCGTCTTCGGATTTTTCAGGGGTGGATTTTCGAAATGCCAACGGGATCAGCGATTTTGATTATCCTGCGCGCAAACCACCTCACACTTTCCGTATTCTTTTTGCGGGGGATTCTCGTTCTTCCATGGTAGTAAATCATTATTTCAAGAACACCTACATGACTCAAACGGGCGACAAATGTCCCCGCCAACTCTCGATCAGCAAACGGATGGAACTTAGCCTTAACGCCCTGGCTGCCTTGGATGACATCAACACGAACTTTGAGGTTTTGGACCTGTCCCGGTCCGCTGGGGATCCCCTATTCCTGTGGCCGACCTATGAAATCCCGGAGATCGCCCAAAAAAACGATATCGACCTCGTCGTGATATTACTTCCTCCCTCCCCTTCCGCGATATTTCCCTTTACGACCTATTTCGAGCGGCCCCTCAACAAAGAAGGCATCCCCATTAACACTACCGATGGGGAGTTTCTATTGAAGCCGCCTTTGGAGAGGATAGCGAAGGGTGAGCCCAGCAGGTTCTACGGACTTTGCAAATCCAAAAAACTCGTGAAGATCAAAGGCAATAATTTCATTTTTAACAAAAGCTTATTTGCAGACCCGCAACTCTTTGATTCGTTAGTTCAGTTGTATGGAAAACCGTTGGACATGTTGAACCGGAAGCTATTAAAAATGAGGACTTCCGCCGGAAAACCCGTTCGGTTGTTGATTTGTTACACCCATACGGGAGCATTCGCGCCCGACCCGGAGGAGGGGGGGATTTGGCAAGGGGTTGGTCTTCAGTTTCATTTCCCTTTCATCAACCTTGACGAGGAGATAACAGCCTTGGGTCTTTCCTTCTTTCCCTTTGGTGAATTCGGGGGCGAAGGCCATTTCGATACGGATGGCCACCTTTTTTTCGGGCTCTTATTCGCCCATGCGCTGATTCAAAAGGGCTCCATTCCATGGGAAAAAAACCCGTCCTTGTCCACTCGGCCTTAGTTCCGAATGACGGTCAACCGGTTCGCCCCGTCATTGCGCTAACGCGAATTAGTAGTTAGTAATTAGGAATTGGAACCACTTACAAAAGACAATTAAAGTGAGGGTTGGAGTTGGTCTAGCTGGCCGTTCAACTGGGTGGCCTGGGTATCCGTTAGGGTCTTGTTGCCGTTGGTTTTCATGTCGGCAATCTCAGCCTTGCGGATGGTGCCGATCTGCGCACGGAGGGCTTTGGCCTGAGCCGGGGTCAGCTTGCCGGACTTCTGGTCCCTCTGGACTTGTTCCATGGCCTGACGGAAGCGCATCCCCAGCTTGTGGATGTTGGAGTTGGCGAAGGAGGGGTTTGGCCCTTTAGCGGCAGTATCCGCAAAGGATAAACCTGAAACTGACACAAAAAACCCAAAACAATAGCAACGATAAAACGATTCATGAAAGCCTCCCAATTTACAAAAATATAAATTACACCAAATTAAGTACGGAACCTTACTTTCCATCTTCGTGGCCGCTTAATAGCCACCAAACAAACATTGCAAACACAACCATCAACAACAGAATAAAAGAATAACTTCTCATCCAATCCGGTCCTAAAAGCTTATCTTTTGGAAACCATATAATAAAAATTACGACAACTCCTAAAACCCCACCCAAAATCTTTTTAAAAATTTCTTTCATCTAATCTCCTAATTTAATCATCAACTTTTTTGTTAATAGGACTTTTGTAATAAAACAGGCAGTAGGGTGTAACAAAAGTCTTTCCGGCTTTGGTCCCTAACTTAGAAGGAAATTCCCTTTTCAGCTAACAACATCATGCACCAGCACATGACATAAAAAATTCCCGCAAAAACTGACTAAGGCCTTGCACAAAATTTCACTCAACCATTTGAAGAAAATCTCTTATAAACCTTCCAATCTCATTCGGCCTCTCCTGCGGCACCAAGTGTCCCGCTCCTAGCACCACCTCGAACGAAACCCTTGGATTCGCCTTCCGAAAAGCTTTCTCACTGTCCTCCGTGAAAGTATTGGAGGTTTCTCCTCGAATAACTAATGTAGGTTGTTGAATCAGCTTCGCGGACTTCCAAACATCCGTAGGAATCGTTTTGTAGATTCGAGCCTCCCATTCAGGGGGATAACTCAGCCGGATGCTTCCGTCTAACGCGGGCTCCGTGATGCTTTCAACGTAAGCCTTCACCACTGCGTCGGACCAATTCTTGAAAAGTTGGCGTCCCCTGAAATATTCATAAGCCGCTTTGGCGCTGTCCCAATTCCTTTTCCGTCGCAAGGCTCCCTTGATTAAAGCGGACCTTGCATCCAATCCAATCAGTTTCATCAACCTGATTTGCCACAAGAGCTTTGGAGGAAGCATGGTGGGGTCTATCAGGATGACCTTGCTGAAAAGGTCCGGCCTTTTGACCGCGGCGTAAAGGGTGAGGACTCCGCCCAAGCTGTGGCCGATCCCGATGATGCCTTTCACCTTGATGCCATCCAGCGACGCGATCAAATCATCGGCCATCTGCGACCAATGTTTGAGCCACTTGGGGTCGGTGTCGCCCCAAAGTGACCGGGGGTAAAAGGAAATGATTTTGTAATCGTTCAGTAGTGGTTTTAAGGATTCTTGGTAAGTCTTCGGGAGAAA
>CAZUXW010000122.1:0-4535 GCA_964624625.1 uncultured bacterium | reverse complement strand
GGCGGAGCTTGAACCGCCGAATTCGGACCAACACCCTTTTTGAGATGGAAAAAAAATATAGCCGGTTGACCGCAAGGGGGAAATACTTGGAGGCTTGTATCCGCCAAGCCAAACATGAAGGGAAATCGGTTTGTGGAACCTTTTTGGGATTTCGGGATTTAATCGTTCCTATTTTAAAAAGGAATGAAAAAGGGGATTTCTGGGGTTTTTTAGTGGCCGGGGCATTTGCGGATCATGAACTGGACGAAAACGATGTTCGATCCTGTTGGAAAAGTCTGACAAAAAGGGAAGTGTCAACTTCCGGCACCGATTTTCAGGAATTTACCAGAACCTTGTTGGACATCCCGGTATTGGACGAGCCCCTTCAGGCGGCTTATCAGCAATCGTTGGAACTTTTCACTCAAATTCTGACGACTGAAGGCGATATTGGTCCGATCCGTGGCCGCCTTACACATTTTTTAAAAAATGTTTTTCCTAAAAAATTACCCCATAGCTATTTTCTGACTTGGGCTTTGGGCCAGCCGACAAACGAATCGGTCCCAGCTTGGAGCGAAGAAATTGAGAAGTGGGTTTGGATTCGCGAGGAAATCGGGATAACCCGCGTACCTACCACTGTTATCACCGTCATTCCAAGGGCCGTGGGAAAACCACTGGATCCCCTGGCAGCCGCTGTACGAATATACCGGTTTCAAAGGCGGAGTTTTGAATTTTCAAAATCCATTCCAGAGACTTTGGGGGGGAAACTAGAAAACTATGGGGCAGTATTTATCACTTCAACCGACCCCGGCCTAAACCGGTTTCAACGGCGTAAACAAATAGAAGCTATTGCGGAAAAAATCCATCGTTTCGCGGTTAAAGAGTTAGGCGGACCGGCGTTAGTTGGGATCGGAGAGACGGTTCCACGCGGGGAGCCCTTAGGTGAATCATTTCGACAAGCGGTTTTGGCGCTTCACCTGGGGCGTCAATCGGGGCGCGAGATCGTTACTTATGATTCCACTTATGAAAAAGGATCCGAAGGATTGCTGGAGCTTCACCGGCTTTTATCGGAACTAACGGTACAATTCACGGCCGCGGCAATCCCCAATTTCCAAATTTTACGGGACGGGTTCCTGAAACAAGTTCTCTCCCTTTCCTTTCAAAACCCGGAAGAAATCCGTTGGCATCTTCAATATGCCTTGATGCAATTGACCGACGCGGTTCATAAAAGGGTTGAATGGAATGATAAGGAAGCGAAAGAGGTTTATAGGGGGCTGGCAATTTCCCTTGAGAATGCCGCTACAACCCAAGATATGGTATTAGTGTTTCAGGGTGCGTTGGCCCAACTTGCCGAGCGGACCGAAAGAAAAAATAACATTAACTCGATGGATTCCATTGGCAGGGTAAAGGTGTTTGTGGATGATCATTACATGGAATCTTTGCCAATTACCCGATTGGCAAAAATGGCGGGGCTTTCGGGTTCAACTTTTAGCCGTTCTTTTAAAAAAATAACGGGAATTGGTTTGCAAACTTACCTTCAAAACCGGCGGCTGGAAGAGGCCCGTCGACTATTAAAAACCAGCAACCTGCCCATTTCGCGGGTTGGCAGGGACTGCGGTTTTACGTCCTATTCCTACTTCGTGAAGTTATTCGGGCTTAGGACAGGCATTCCCCCTCAAAAATTCCGCAGAAAATATCAAAACGCATAATTTCTGCTCCCCTCCGGATTAGGTTTACATAGGAATTTTAAATGTAATGAAATCTAAAGTTAAAAGCTAATAACTTCCGGTGGAATAAAAGACAACGACAGTGACAATGGAAACAAATCCAAGTTATTCCCTTGATTGTGTTAGCCATTTTTTGGCGGTATCCTTTTAAACATCAGAAATCATTTATCAATACCATTTCAAAAAATCTTATTGGTCAAAAACGAATATTTTTTGGCCAATTAAATTTAAAACGTTTTTAAGGTGCCTTTTGAAAATTAAAATTCATTTTCTGCTTATATTTAGCGCCCTATTTTTGGCGGGGTTTTACAAACCGGTTGGGGCCCAGACCTATACTTGGAAGAATGTGGTGGTCCCGGCGGGTGGATACGTATCCGGAATCGTTTATAGCCGTGTCCAACAGGGTCTAATCTATATGAGGACCGATATGGGCGGGGCCTATCGTTGGGATAACACCAACAACGTTTGGGTTCCTTTGACTGACATGTTCAGCGATTGGAACCTATATGGCATTGAAAGCATCGCGCCTGATCCCAAGAACGCCAACATTGTCTACGCGGCTATTGGTCAGAATTACAATAACTCCAATGGGTTCATTCTTTCATCCACTAATCAAGGCGCCAGCTGGACTCAAAATAACATCGGAGTCGTCATGGGAGGAAACGCCGATGGACGCAATGCTGGGGAACGGCTGGCGGTTGACCCCAACCTCACCAGCAAGCTTTATTTTGCCTCACGCTCAGGTGGGTTGTGGGTCAGTACTAATTCGGCGGCCACTTGGACCCATGTCGGTGGCTTTCCGGTGAATGGGGACGCTGGTTACGGATTGAGTTACGTTATTTTCGGAACCGGTGGAACAGCGGGCACTGCCTCCGCCACCATCTTTGTCGGAGTGGAAGCCATGAACTCCGGTAACAGCAACCTCTACCGTTCCACCAACGGGGGTGCCAACTGGACCTTGGTTCCGGGTGGACCGACCAACATGATTACCCCTCGGGCTTCCCTCGGGACAGACGGAAATCTCTGGATCAATTATGACAGTGGCGGTTATGGCCCCAATGGTATAACCGCCGGACAGGTCTGGAAATTGAACACAGCGACCTTGGCCTGGACCCATGTCACGATGCCCGCAACTGGCGGAGGTTATGGGGGTATCTGCGTAGACCCGCAGAATCCTCAACATGTGGTGGTAACCACGTTGGATTGGTGGAACCCCGACAAGATCTTTGGAACTACAAATGGCGGTGGGGCTTGGACTACCGTGGGGAACAACGCTGGAACGAATCAAACCACTTATAACGATAATGGGGTCAAGTGGACCTATTGGTGCGGGAATGCCAACTCAGGAGGCATGGGTTGGATGGGAGACGTGGAGATCAATCCATTCAATTCCAACAACGCCATCTACACCACCGGGCAAGGGGTCTATAGCACCACCAATATCCTCAGTACTCCCTCGACCGCCATCACATGGAGCTTTACCGATTATGGCCTGGAAGAAACGGCCATCCAGGACATGACCACTTCTGTGGCGGGTGGAGTTTTGTTCAGCGCCATGGGGGATATCGACGGAATGCGCCACAATAACATCAATCAATCCCCTGCCCTTGGAATGGATTGCAATCCCAGTTGGAACACCACCAATGGGATCGATTTTGCGGAACTCAACACCAACTTCGTAGTCCGCGATGGGGACGGCCTTTGGGTTGCCACACAGGCAGGGGGTTATTCAACTAATAACGGCCAGAGCTGGACCGCTTTTCCCTCTAACCCGGGAGGAATCGCCCAGTACAGCAGCAACGGCCAAATTTCGGCCAACGCCAACGGCACCGTTATCCTTTGGGCGCTTCCCAGCGGTGTGTTTTATTCGAATAACAATGGAAGCAGCTGGAACAATTCGAGCGGTATCCCGGCCGGATCCCAAATTGGCTCGGACCGCGCCAATAGCAATATCTTTTATGGGGTTTCCGGTAACAGCCTTTATGTGAGTACCAATAGCGGTGCCAGCTTCACTGTGGCTGGGACCTTCGCCGGGGGATTATCCTGGGCCAATCGGCCCCGGGCCGTTTTTGGGATTGCCGGGGAAGTTTGGGTACCAACAGGGAGCGGCCTTTACCGATACACCAATGTGGGGTTGGGAGCGGTGACTACCAAACAAATCGCAAACGTTTCCAACGCCGTTGCAGTTGGTTTTGGCATGCACGCGCCGGGCCAGACCCATCCGGCGGTTTATTTGGTCGGTACCGTCAGCGGAACCTATGGGTTTTTCCGCTGTGACGATGGAGTGGGAACCACTTGGGTGCGGACCAACGATAATAACCATCAATTCGGCGGACCAAGTTTTACCGCAGGGGATGAATTGGTTTATGGACGTATGTATTTAGGAACGAATGGACGTGGAATATTATATGGTGATATCTCCGCAGGGCCCACCAATACCCCAACCAGGACCCCCTCCAAAACCCCCACCAACACCCCTGTGAACACTGCCACCAATAGTCCGACTGCTACGCCAACCCGGACACCGACCCCCACTAATACCAATACGGTTGGGAATACAGCCACCAATACACCCAGCCGCACTCCTTCGAGCACTCCGTCCAACACGCCCAGTCCCACAATTACCCGCACCGCCACCAACAGTCCTTCCACTACGCCCTCGAATACGGGAACCAGAACGCCTACGCCCACCTCCACCAATACGGTAGGGAACACCATGACGGCTTCCAATACACCAACCCCTTCCCCGACCAGGACGCCCTCAAGCACTCCGTCTGACACGCCAAGCCCCACGATCACCCGCACCGCCACCAACAGTCCCTCCACTACACC
>CAZUXW010000121.1:0-4638 GCA_964624625.1 uncultured bacterium | reverse complement strand
TGCGTCAAGGAAGCCTCCACCCACAACCCGGATCTCCTTTCCGCGGAACAATCCCTCAAGGCCGCCGACAATTCCAAGCTGGCCAGCCTGGGTCAATTTCTTCCCCAACTCAACCTGAATGGTTCCATCAGCCGGTCCGGTTCCGATCCATCCCTCGACGGCGCCCTTTCGGACCCCTATTATTCCCAAGGGGCGCACTTGAGCCTTTCCGCCCAGGAAAATATTTTTTCGGGTTTCAAGGATTTCGCTTCGGTCGATTCCGCCAACGCCCAATTGGACCTGGCGAAGGCCCAGTTAACCCAGGCAAAGTCCCAGCTTTCCAGGGACTTGAAGACCGCCTTTTACACCCTGCTTTTCTCCCAAAAACAAATCGATCTTTTACAGACAATCGCCGACCGCAATAAAGCCAATCAGGATCTGGTCGAAATGAACTTCAAGGGCGGAACGGACAATAAAGGCTCCCTCCTGCAGGCCCAAGCCACCTACCAGGAATCGGTATTCGAGGTGGATCAGGCCAAGCGCGCTTTAAGGACCTCCCAACGACAATTATCCGGGTTGCTGGGAAGAAGCCAATTTGATCCTGTGGTCGTTTCCGGCGATTTTGACGTTCCCCCGCCTTCCGATAACCTGCCTGATTTTAAGGCCTTAACCCTTCAAACCCCCGCCCACCAGCAATCCCTCGCCCAGCTCCACCTCTCCGAAAGCCAATATGTTTCCGCCAGGGGAAATTTCATGCCGACCCTATCCGCCACCGCCTCCCTTTCAAGGGACGGTTATAACTTCGGAAGCCTCAATAATCCCGGCTGGTCCGCGGGACTGGACCTGAGCTTTCCCCTCTTCACCGGCGGCAGGGACTTTTTCAACTTAAGGGGCGCGGAGGAATCCAAATACGGCGCGGAGGACAACTTAAAAAGCAGCGACCTAAAAACCGCCAGCTCCCTCGAAAGCTCCTTCGCCTCCTTCCAGAACGCGGTCGAGAACACGAAGGTTCAGGAATCCTTCTTGAACGCCGCCCAGACACGCGAGGAAATCGGGAAGGCGGAATACTTGAACGGCCTTTTGAATTTTCAAAATTGGGACCAACTCGAAACCAACTTGACGTCCCAACAAAAATCCGAACTCGCCAGTTACTTAAGCGCCAAAACGGCGGAAGCCAATTGGGAACTAACACAAGGAAAAGGGGTGATACCGTGAAGAACCTATCGGGAATTCGCAGCGGGGAATTAGGAATTTTAAATACCCGTATTTTAAACCCATCTTCAAGATACGTTATCGCCGCCCTGTTTCTCGCCTTGTCCGCCACTGGCTGTTCGGGCGGTAAAAAAGGATGGGGAGCGGGCGGAGGGGGCGGTTTCCGGCCGGTCGTGGTCGCGAAAGACGACCTCCAAATTACCGTTCTGGCGACCGGTAACGTCCAGCCCAAAAACCAGCTCAGCATCAAGCCGAACATTTCCGGACGGATTGAAAAAATAATGATCCAGGAAGGCGATTATGTTAAAAAGGGCCAAGTCCTGGTCCAACTCAGTTCCACGGAAAGGGCCACCCTTCTGGACGCGGCCCGGGCCCAAGGTCCGGAGGCTTTGGCCCGCTGGCAGGACTTGTACCAGTCCACTCCTTTGCTTTCACCCCTTTCCGGGCAAATTGTTTCACTGCCCACCGTTCCGGGACAAGTGGTATCCACCGCGGACACCATCATGATCATGTCGGACCACCTGATCATCAATACGCAGGTGGACGAGACCGACCTGGCCCAGATCAAACTAAACCAAAAAGTCGCCGTGACCCTCGACGCTTATCCCAGCGATCCCATCGACGCCACGGTCAAACGGATCGCCTACCAATCCACCATCGTCAATAACGTGACCACTTACCAGGTGGAAGTCTGGCCCGATAAGGTTCCCCCTTTTATGAGAAGCGGAATGACCGCCAATGTCGTTTTCACCGTATCGGAGAAGGACAATATTCTTTTGATTCCCTCCGAGGCCATCCAAAACCAAAAGGGACAGTCCTTTGTCTTGAAAGCCGGCGCCGACCCCAAGAAGGACAAACCGCAAACCATCACCATCGAGACCGGCCTCACCGACGGCAAGCAAACCGAGGTGGTTTCCGGATTGAACGAGGGAGACAAAATCCTCATCAAAACATTCTCCGCGGCCCAAGTGGCGGCGCCGAGCGCCGGCAGTAATCCCTTCGCGCCGGCCCGGCCCACGGGCGGCGGCGGCGGCGGTGGCGGGGGCAACCGCAGCGGCGGAAGATAAAAAGAACAAAATTCACCACGGGCCCTTAGGCAAATAAGGTTTTTTAAAAAAATTTACAAATCTTTCCCCTGTCTCGGTGGCCCCGAAGGGGCCTGTGGTGAAAATGCCGGAGGAGTATTTCTTGAGCGTTATTGAACTGAAAGACATCACCAAGGTTTACAAGATGGGCGATTCCGAGGTCCGCGCCTTGAACGGCGTCTCCTTAAAGATCGAACCGGGTGAATTTGTCGCCATCATGGGCGCGTCCGGTTCCGGCAAGTCGACCATGCTTCAAATCCTGGGCCTCCTGGACATTCCCTCGTCAGGTTCCTATAAGCTGCTTGGAAAGGAAGTTTCCACTTTAAAGGAAGACGAACTAGCGACCATCCGCAGCCAAACCTTGGGATTCATTTTCCAAATGTTCAACCTCCTGGCCCGCACCTCGGCCCTGGAAAACGTGGGCCTGCCCCTGCTCTACGCCGATTCCAACACGCCCCACGGCGACGCCAAAAAACTATTGCAAATGGTGGGACTCGGAGAAAGGACTTTTCACAAGCCCAACGAGCTTTCGGGCGGCCAACAGCAGCGCGTGGCCATCGCCCGCGCCTTGGTCAATCAGCCGAAACTGATCCTCGCGGACGAACCCACGGGAAACCTGGACTCCAAAAGCTCGGAAGAAATCATCGGTTTCCTCGGCAAGATGAACGAAAGCGGCATCACCGTCATCCTCGTCACCCACGAGCCTGACATCGCGGCCCACGCCCGCCGGATTATCGTCATGAAGGACGGAAGAGTCCTGACCGACAAAAAGAACCCCCACTCCGACGCCCGGACGCCAAAATCCGCCGTCGTACCGACTTTAAAGCGTTCCACCTCGTCAAAACAATCTTTCAGCCTTGGCCAAGTGACGGCTTACTTTCGGCAGGCGATGCGGGCCCTGTTAGCCAATAAAGTCCGTTCCATCCTTTCGATTTTGGGCGTGATGATAGGGGTGGGCGCGGTTATCGGGGGCCAGGCGATCGGAGCCGGCGCTCAAAAATCCATGGAAGCCGCCTTGGCCGCCTTAGGCACCAATTTGGTGACCTTAAGGCCGGGTTCGGTGGCCGTGGGCGGGGTCCAGCAGGGGTTGGGGGGCACCAGCCGGATCCTGCTCCAAGACGCGGAAGCCATTTCCACCGTCCCCATGGTCAAAAGGATCGCGCCGGAAATCTCCGGCCGGGTCCAGGTCACTTACGCGGATAAGAACTGGAACACTTCCGTTACCGGCACCACCCCCAATTACGCTGACATGAAATCGGCTCAACCCATCTACGGCCGGTTCATCAGCCTGGAGGACATCCAAAAGCGGAACCGGGTCGCCATCCTGGGATTAACCGTCATCCAAAAGCTGTTTGGCGACAAGGCCAACCCGATCGGCGAGGAAATCAAAATCAACCGGGTCAATTTCCAAGTGATCGGGGTCCTTCCCGTCAAGGGTTCCAACGGTTTCCAGGACCAGGACGACGCGATAATCGTTCCGGTCACCACCGCCATGTACCGCCTCTTTGGAAAAGAGTACGTGAACCTCGTGGACATTGAGGCCGATAATTCACAGGACACGGGCCCGGTGGCGGACGCGGTCACCGCCTTCATGATGAAGCTCAAGCATATTCCCGACCTGCCGGCCAATCAGGACGCCTTCCAAGTCCGGAACATGGCGGATATTCAAGCGGCCCGCAACAGCCAAACCCAAATATTTTCCATCCTGTTGACCGCCATCGCCGCCATTTCCCTTTTTGTGGGCGGCATCGGAATCATGAACATCATGCTGGTATCGGTCACCGAAAGAACCAGGGAAATCGGGTTGCGAAAGGCCATTGGGGCCAGGCGCATGGATATCCTTTCCCAATTCCTGATCGAATCCATCGTCGTCAGCTTGACCGGGGGCGTCCTGGGAGTCATCTTGGGGTGGATCTTATCGGAGGGCGTTTATCTTTGGCTCGGTTGGACGACGATCATGACACCCATGGCGGTCCTTGTCTCGACGGTTTTTTCCGCCATTGTCGGGATGGTTTTCGGCATTTGGCCCGCTTATAAAGCTTCCCGCCTGAGTCCCATCATGGCTTTAAGGTACGAATAGGCCCCATTTCCCGCCTTCATCTTGAAGAAATGAACGGTCTTTTGGCCCTAATTGGCCCAAAAGGACCCTTTCCCCGATTTTCCACCCCCCCTTCCCCCTCTTGAGTCCCAGGATGAGTGCGATTTTTCACCTATTCCCGCCATTCCATGTAGGATAGGGCTTCCTTTCGGGGCTTTGAAAGACCGTTAGGTGTTGTTAAATTTTTAGAAAAAAAGTAGAGGTTTCATACAATGGCTCAAGGAACAGTGAAGTGGTTTAAGAACGAGAAGGGTTTTGGTTTCA
>CAZUXW010000120.1:0-4669 GCA_964624625.1 uncultured bacterium | reverse complement strand
ACGCAGCCAGGGCGAGGCCATGAAGGAGGTGGTCAAGAAATACGATAAGACCCGCCTGGTGACCGCGGCTATGAACTACGGCTGGGGCGGTGACGGCCTTTCCAACGTGTTGGAACTTCAGGGATTCAACTACGCCATCGACCAATACGATGCCTACCGGACTAGTCATCCGAACGTCCCCCTTTACGGCAGTGAAACGGCCAGCACGGTTTCCACCAGGGGAATCTACGTCACCGACAAGTTGCTGGGTTATGTCAGCGCCTATGACGTGAACCACACCGAATGGGCTCATACGGCGGAGGCGGCCTGGCGCCCCATTGCCGAGCGACCCTGGATGGCAGGCGTCTTTGTCTGGACGGGATTCGACTACCGGGGTGAGCCGACTCCCTACAATTGGCCCTGCGTCAATTCCCACTTTGGCATTCTGGACATGTGCGGCTTTCCCAAGGACAACTTTTACTATTACAAGTCATGGTGGGGCGACAAGCCCATCTTGCACCTTTTTCCCCATTGGAACTGGCCTGGAAAGGAAGGGCAACAGGTGGACGTTTGGTGTCAAACCAATTACGACATGGTGGAATTGTTTTTAAACGGAAAATCATTGGGCAAACAGGAAACGCCCAGGAATGGCCACTTGGAATGGAAGGTCTGGTACGAGCCTGGCACGCTGACGGCCAAGGCCCTGCACGAAGGCCAAGTGGTAGCCGAGACCAAGGTGGAGACCACCGGGGAACCTGCCCAGGTCAACCTGGAACCTTACCAAACGAAAATGCTAGCCGACGGCGAAGACACCATACCTGTCGTTGTTTCCATCCGGGATGATAAAGGCCGTTTGATGCCCATCGCTGACAACCAGGTGACCTTCAAGGTGACTGGTCCTGCCCATATCGCGGGAGTAGGTAACGGAAACCCATCCAGCCATGAGCCCGATAAGGCTGAACAAAGGAAGTCTTTTAATGGGTTATGCATGGTCCTCATTCAAGCAAATGAAACACCAGGGACAATTGAACTTACTGCTACCTCCCCAGGATTGAAAAGCGCCACGATCGAACTTCGATCCGCGACACAATAATTAACGGCCATTGCGAGGAGTGCTTTCGCATAGGAGAATGTTTAGGACTAGGTGTCCGAGTAGTTCTTCAATAATTTTCAAGGTTGAAGTATTCAACTTCTTCTTTGGTATTTTCTTGGGGAGGTTCCATAAACCCTGCGGAAAATAATTGAGAAAGAACTTGCTGAAGCAAATCCACACTCCAGCGCGATCCTTTCGAGGTTCAGATTTCCTTCCCTAAGGAGGTCTTTGGCCTTCGACATTCGGATGTTTCTTAAGTAAGGTCCGTAGGAAAACCCTGTTATTTTTTTGAACCATTTGAGAAAAGTCGGGTGCGACAATCCGGCTTTCTTGGCAAGTTTTGTTAGGTTCCAGTGAAAGCTGGGGTCTTTCCCGATATCATTTATAATCGCCTTCATTCGGGCGGCCACCGGAGCATCATTGGGTTTATCTTGGTAACGAACCAAGATATCGATCGTTTCCCTAAAAACCCCGACCAAATCGGGAATGGTATTGGCAGTTTCCAAACGGGTTACCAAGTCTGTGGCTAGGTTGGCGGTCGTGGATTGGCCGACGCCGGTTCTTCGTTCAAATTGATCCAATAAAATATATAGGGCCGACAGCATATTGGCCCTTAATACCTCGGGTCCATAACCATTGTAAAGCAAGGTATTAATGAAACGTTCGCGGTCAAGTGCTAGACGGGAGGAAGAAGAACGCGACAAGGAATAAGCGAGATTCCGAATGAGGTCCAGTATTTTTGGAGTGGATGTTTTTTCCGAGAAGGTTGGTTTAGAAAATTGAACGGTCCTGCCAGCCGCGATGGAGGCGTGAAGTGATGTCACGGCCTCATGATAAGACTTGGCTAAACTTCCTCCAACGGGGACGAGAGGGCCAATTCCCGCCAATATTGTCGCGTTAAGCCGGCGGTCCAGTGTTTTACAAATGGATTGGATTTTTTCTTGAATTTCGGTCCAGGCTTGGGTTTTAGATTGGCCTGGTTCAGGGGAAGTGACGACAATCGCGCCGTAATCACCCAAAGGATATGCGGCGCTTTCCTTCATTTCCCTGGTGGCTAGAAAACACTCCCGTTGGAATTTTTTTGCTAAGCATAGGACATCAAGTGGTCCGCTTTGACTTCCTGGTTTTATCGGCATGAGTGCCGCGACAACGGTTGGAATCCTTTTAATCCCAACCTCCTCTTTTGTCCATTGAGGGATGACATAACCCTTTTCGGGTTTTGAGAAGAATTTATCAATGCCGATAGCCCAATTCACCCAATATGGATGGGGTAATTGCCTTGCGAAAACATCCAACTTTAAACGGTTCAGTTCCTTCAAGATGTCAGGCACTTCGGGTTCCGTCATGAAACGGGCCAAAAGTTCCATCACTTGAACACAGCCCTTTATGCCTTCATCATCCAATATCGGCGTGTTTAAGGCGACGCGGACGTAATGAAGAAAATCGGGGTCTAAATCCGAACCTTCAGAACCGGTCCAATTTTTCCAATGGGATCGGAGAATTTCCGGTGTGGGATATTTATCCAACACCGGCCCGGAAACCAGGAATCCCTTGCATTGACCCTTAAATAGGACCGGAGTAAAAAAATCGGTGTAGTCACCGAAACGCCCGATAATGGAATGTTTTTCTTTTTTGAGAGTTTTAAATTTATGGCGTAAATAAATAAGGTGGTTGGCGTTTTTTTTAAAAAAATCGGAAAAGTGGTGAGGGCGTAATTCCTGGTTCGGCGGGAATAAAGGCCACCATTGGTTTTCCCTTGAAACAAAAAAACAGGAACGTCCCAAAAAAACTTGAAAGATGATCTGGAAATAAGTGAAGGTTTGGAATCTAAATATACTAAGATTGGATGGATCGGTTTTTGGGAACATGTATTTTTGATCCTGGCAGCAGGGTAAATGGTAAAAAACAATACAACCTAAGGTCTGAAAATAAGTTTAAAAATATTAAATCATTATTTTACTAATATTAATATATGATTTTGAGCTTTAAGTTATCTTTTGAATAAAGAAGCGCCCCAAAATTGTGGTTGGCGGGCAAACCCCTGAAGTGATCTTTAAAATGATTTGGGAGATGCAATGCACGGCAGTCTTATCGGAAAAAATCGGGTTTTTTTAAATAATATCAAAAAACGATTTTTATCCATTGTCCTTATTTCTTTTCCGGGAATAATCCTTTCGGCGATGATCTATTTATCTCTATTTTGTTTTCCCGTCATGTCGTTTTCCGCTACCCCTAACCGGATCCCCGCAGTTAACAACTGTACCTTTTGGGCCCTGGGTGTTGATTACGCATGGAACAACTGGGGAACCGATTTCGGCACGGGCTACAACCAAGCCACCATGCAAAGCGACTTCGACGCGATGTACAACGCGGGCGTGAGATCGGTGAGATGGTGGGTCTTCACCGATTTCGGCAGTTCACCCCTTTGGAGCGGAACCGGTAAAGGCAGCACCTGCACTGGACTACCCGCCAACTGGGTTGCCAACTTGACCGCCGCCGCCAATTACGCCAATTCCAAGGGCATGAAGATTTATTTCACTTTGTCCAGTTTCGACATGGCCTATCCCGTCGGGTACAACGGACGGACTTTCAACCATGACGACGTCATCACCTCCACCGCGATTCGCGCCAGCTTCCTCAAAAACGCCGTGGCCCCCATTGCAGCAGCCCTAGCTACCAATGCGGGCGTCATGGGCTGGGATATCGTCAACGAACCCGAATGGATGATCCAAGCCTCTGACAACGGTGGCGCCAACGCGGCCTTGGAACAAATGAGCCTAGCCAACGTTCGGGCCTACGTGCACGACATGGCGGCAACTCTGCACCTTTCCGTCAAGCAGCCTGTCAGCGTTGGGTCGGCGTGCATGAAATGGTGTGGGAAGGATTATGATTTCTGGTCGGGCCAGGGGTTGGATTTTTTTGACTTCCATTACTACGATTGGATGACGCAATGGTACAACCCTGCGGCCATCGCGGTTTCGGCCTTGAACTACCACACTGACAACGGCAAGCCGGTCATCATCGGCGAATCGATGGGAAATCCGGTCACCGAGTACTCGGGGCCTGGTTCGCCCGGGTTCACCCACCAGCAGATGGCGACCGCCCTCTACAACAACGGTTACGCCGGTTACATGGCTTGGGCCTGGCACGGGAACGACAATATCAGCGCGAACACGGGCTTGATCAACCCCAGTTATAAAAACTTCGCAACCGCTGTGGGCCTGCAATACCTAGTTTGCCCCTCCGGAACCTCTACCTTTACACCCACCCCAACGCCCACGAACACCCCCAGCCGCACCCCTTCCAATACCCCGACCAAGACCGTCGCCAATACAGCGACGAACAGCCCGACCCGGACGGCGACCGCTTCGCCCACCCGTACGGCCACTGTTACCTCCACCAACACCCCTGCGAACACCGCCACCCATAGTCCGACTGCTACGCCAACCCGGACACCGACCCCCACTAATACCAATACGGTTGGGAATACAGCCACCAATACACCCAGCCGCACTCCTTCGAGCACTCCGTCCAACACGCCCAGCCCCACGATCACCCGCACCGCCACCAACAGTCCCACCGCTACATCCTCGAACA
>CAZUXW010000119.1:2071-4793 GCA_964624625.1 uncultured bacterium | reverse complement strand
CCCCTGGCCAGCGGCATGTACTACGCCGTCGTGACCACCAATGCCGGCAGATCCACAGGGAAACTCCTGATTTCAAGATAATTTCCACCCCGGCCCGGATGTGTTTTTCACCCGCTTCAAACCTTGATGTAAAATGCGACCATGCGTTCACGGAAATTAGCACCTAAATTACCCCTCATCTTGGAAGCGTTTAACAGCTTCGATCCCTTCCACCGCATCATTCATTATTACGTCGATCTGAATTGTTACCTTATTGGCCCTTCGCTGCCTTGCGAGTGGAAGAGCTTTAACCGCCGGATCCGAACGAACTCCCTTTTTGAGATGGAAAAAAAATACAGCCAATCAACCGCCCGTGGAAAATATTTGGAAGCCTGTATCCAACAAGCCAAGCGGGAGCGAAAATCCGTTTGCGGCACCTTTCTGGGCTTTCGGGACATGGTCGTGCCTGTCTTTAAAAACCCCAAAAAGGATGAGGTGTGGGGTTTTTTGGTGGCAGGTGCTTTCGCGGACCATGAGCTGACGGAATCCGATGTCCGGGCCTGTTGGAAGAGCCTTGCGAAGAGGGATGTTTCGACCTCCAACCCGGACTTCCAGGAATTGACCAGGACCCTCTTGGATATTCCCGTGCTGGAAAAACCGCTTCAAGAAGCTTACCGTGAATCTCTTGAGTTGTTCGCCCAAATCCTCGTGGGTGACCGTGAATTGAGGCCCATCCGGGACCGCCTTAAATTTCTTTTGACGAAAATTTTCCCCCAAAAATTGTCACATAGTTATTTTTTGACCTGGGCCTTGGGGCAATTGACCAGTGAGTCCGTGCCGGCCTGGAGCAAGGAAATCGAGGGATGGGATTGGATTCGAGAGGAAATTGGACTCACCCGAATCCCCACAACCGTCATCGCGGTCATACCACGGGCCGTTGGGAAGCCGATGGATTCCCTGTCGGCCGCCCTCCGGATCTACCGATTCCAACGCCAAAGTTTTCAATTCTCCAAAACCATTCAGGCGACCCTGGGGGGGAAATTGGAGAATTATGGGGCGGTTTTCGTCACCTCCGCCGATCCGACCCTTAGCCAGATCCAGCGCCGGATAAAAATCGAGGAGATGGCCGCGAAGATCCACCGGTTCGCGGTCAGGGAGTTGGGGGGGCCGGCCTTGGTGGGGATTGGGGAAACGGTTCCGAGGGGGGAACCCTTGGGTGAGTCTTTCCGGCAGGCAGTTTTAGCCTTACATTTGGGGCGGCAATCAGGCCGGGAAATCGTCGCATATGATTCTGCCCGGGAAAAAACTTCCGGCGGCCTGCCCGAACTCCATCGCCTTTTGTCGGATTTGACCGCTCAATTTTCGGCGGCATCCCTTTCGAATTTTGAAATCCTCCGGGATGGTTATCTGAAACAAGTGCTCACCCTTTCCTTCCAGAGCCCCGAGGAAATCCGCTGGCATCTCCAATACGCCCTCATGCAGTTGACGGACGCGGTGCATAAAAGGGTCGAGTGGAACTCGAAAGAGGCGGGGGAGGTTTATCAAGAATTGGCGTCTGGTTTGGAGAAGGCCGTTACGACCCAGGAAATGGTGCTGGCCTTTCAACGGTCATTGGCCCAGCTCGCCGAGAGGACAGAAAGGAAAAATGTTTACTCCGCTACCAATTCCATTGGGAGCGTCCGTGATTTTGTTGATGACCACTACCGGGAGCCTTTAAGAATCTCACGCTTGGCAAAAATGGCCGGTGTTTCGGTTTCGACCTTCAGCCGTTATTTCAAAAAATTAACCGGAATCGGGTTGGAGCCTTACCTCCAAAACCGGCGCCTGGAGGAAGCCCGTAGGCTGCTACAGACCAGCAATCTTGCCGTTTCCCGGATCGGAAGGGACTGTGGGTTCAAATCCTATTCCTACTTCGTCAAGCTCTTCGGTTCTAAAATGGGGATTCCACCCCAAAAATTCCGGAGAAAATTCCAAAAGGTTTAAACGAGAAACTTTGCCGCAGCGGCCCCCTTTGGGTCAGGCTGAAATAAACGACAATTAAATTAACGTTAAAAACAAATAAGGCGCCGGCCCTTCATTGCACGGGGCCTTGTTCGGGGGTATCCTTCTTCAAAGACCGATTCGGGATACCTGAGTGTTTGACGGGCGGCTTTATGCCGTCTGAACCCCTTTTTAGGCTTGGTCGGAATAAAAACGTTTTCAAGATTGGTTTTTCGAAAATGAAATTTCGGAATCTACTTATATATATCGTCCTTTTAGGGACGGGCATCGCTGGATCCGCCGGCGCCCAAACCTATACATGGAAAAACGTCGTCACGCCAGCGGGAGGCTTTGTCTCAGGGATTGAGTTCAGCCCTATTCAAAGCGGCTTGGTTTACTGCCGCACCGATATCGGCGGGATTTACCGTTGGGATGGGATTAACAGTGTTTGGATTCCCTTGAACGATATGTACAGCAGCGCCCAATACAATAATTACGGTGGCGAGAGTGTCGCGCCGGACCCGGTCAACGCTAATATCGTCTACATGGCCGCGGGAATGTACACGGCCAGCGGCAACGGAGTCATGCTTCGGTCCACCGACCAAGGCAATACCTGGACCAGTTATCCCATCGCCGTCCCCATGGGGGGCAACAACGACGGCCGCAACGCGGGCGAGCGGCTCGCGGTAGACCCCAACAATAACGCCATCCTCTTTTTTGGATCCCGGAACAACGGCCTCTGGAAAAGCACGAATAGCGCCGC
>CAZUXW010000119.1:0-1971 GCA_964624625.1 uncultured bacterium | reverse complement strand
TGAACCAGTCTCCCGCTGGCGGCATGTATTGCAATCCCTCGTTTTCTAACAACTATGGAATCGATTTCGCCGAGTCGAATACGAACATTGTCCTTCGAACGGGGAACAGCGGAACTTCCGCTTCGGACGTGGCTTACTCCACTAATAACGGGGTCAACTGGCAGCCCTGTACGGGAACTGTGCCGGGCTATGGGGGACCGAACCAAATGAATTCGGCGGCGGTCGCCGCTGACGGCAGCCATTTTGTAGTGGCACCATGGAACGGCCACGGCAATCCCGCTTATAGCGCGAACAACGGGGGAAGCTGGACCACTTGCAACGGCATAGGATCAGGATCCATGCTGGCGTCCGACCGGGCCAACCCGACAACTTTTTACGCCACCAATGGAACCAATCTTTACCGGAGTACGGATAGCGGCGCCAATTTCACCGCCGTTAATACCTTCGGCGGCAACGGACGCCCCAGGGCGGTTTTTGGAATGGCGGGAGAGGTTTGGGTTCCGACGGGAAGCGGTCTTTTCCGGTTTACCGGCGGGGGAGCGACCAAGACCCAAATCGCCAATGTCTCCAGCGCGGTCGCCTTGGGTTTTGGTATGCATGCGTCGGGCCAGACCCATCCGGCGGTTTATTTGGTGGGGACGGTGAGCGGACAATATGGGTTCTTCCGCTGTGATGACGGCGTGGGAACCGCCTGGGTGAGGATCAATGACAACAACCACCAGTATGGCGCCGTCGGTTATGCCGGAGGGGATGAATTAGTTTATGGCCGAATGTTTGTCGGCATGAATGGAAGAGGAGTTGTCTACGGGGATATTTCCGGCGTTGTCCCCACCAACACCCCGACCCGGACCGCCACCAATTCACCAACAAGAACGCCAACCGGGACGCCCACTCGAACTCCGACTTTGACTTCAACCAACACGGTCGCCAATACCGCGACCCTTACCCCGACGCGTACGCCATCGGCTACACCAACAGGCACCGCTACGGCAACATCCACTAATACGGCGGCTAACACCCCGACCAACAGTCCTTCCCGGACGCCTACCAGCACCCTGACGAACACATCCACCCAAACCGCGACGCGAACCGCCACGGCAACACCCACCAACACGGTCGCCAATACCGCCACCAATACTCCAACCAAAACCTCCACCCCTACGCCGACCAATAGCCCTACGATCACCGCTACACCGTCACCGACGACCTCTACTACAGCCACCAGGACGCCTACTGCCACCTCCACCAACACGGTGGGGAATACTGCGACTAGTACGCCAACCCGAACCCCCAGTAACACCCCCTCCTATTCTCCATCGCCAACAGCTTCCAATACTCCTGCCAACACCAGAACCAATACCACGACGAATACGGCTACTGTTACACCCTCGAACAGTCCCACGGCAACCTCGTCCAATACGCCCACCAACAGCCGAACGAATACCCCGGCCAATACGGCGACCAAGACTCCCACCAATAGTCCCACGGCGACGGCGGTGAATACCAATACCTGGACGCCCACCAACACGGGAACGGCCCAGCCGACGGACACGGCGACGAATAGCCCAACAAAAACGCCGACTTCAACCGCCACGAACAGCGCCACTCCCAGTTCAACCAATACGGCCAGCCGCACCCCTACGGCATCTGCGACCAATAGTTTGACGAGGACGCCGACATCCAGCCCGACCAATACCCAGCCTGCTTCTACAAATACCGCCACGAACACGACAACCGACACCCACACTCCCGTGGATACTCCTACCAACTCGGCTACGAGGACGCCAACCAACACGCCGACGAATACTTTGGTGAATACCAATACCTGGACGCCCACCAACACGGGAACCGCCCAGCCGAGTGCGACAGCCTCCCGGACTCCAACAAATAGTCCAACACAGACTGGGACGGATACGGCTACGGACTCGCCCACCAAAACTTCCACCGCGACGCCCTCCAATACAGCGTCCC
>CAZUXW010000118.1:0-4889 GCA_964624625.1 uncultured bacterium | reverse complement strand
TGCCCGGATACCAGGGCGGCGGGACCGTCCTCAATTCGCCGTGGTCGACCATTACCGCGTCCTATCCCACGGTGGACGCGGCCTCGGCCTACCGGCGCGCGATCTCCTGGGCCGGCGCCAAGCCGTGGGATGAGGTGGATACGCTGGTGGTGAGCCAGGCCAGGACGCTCGGGAGCGGTAGCACCGGGACCGGCGCCGGGACACGAGGCCCGGACGGTTCCCTCTATACTTCGGAAACACAAACCGGTCTTGGTAACAGTGGATTCGGCAACATCGCGTGCGGTTCCAAGCCGTCGGACACGGATAACGATGGTATTCCTGATTATTGGGAAACTGCCGTGGGCTGGAACCCCAATAGCGCCGATAGCATGACCATCAGCCCGGATGGATATGACCACCTGGAAGACTATGTCAATTGGCTAGCCGATCCGCATGCCGTCGGCCTATCGGGTGGTAACATCGATCTGGATCTGAGCCAATTCAGCACTGGGTTCACCAACAACCCGGTCTTTTCCGTTTCTGGCGCGGTCAACGGTTCGGTTTCAGTCCTCGCCGATGGCCATACGGCACGCTTCGTTTCGAATGGTGGATTCAGCGGCCTAGCTAATTATCATTTCACCGTCACGGATTCCGTGGGAAGCACAATGACGTTGACCGTCGGTGTCCTGGTCCAACCGGCAAGCCTGACAGTCATGCCTACCCGTACGTCTACCGCAACCGCCACCCGCACGGCCACGCCTGTTGCGACTTTCACATTCACTGTGACTCGTACGAACACCTCAACCTTTACATTTACTCCGACCTTGACGGCGACATTCACGTTAACCCGGACGAACACCGCGACCAATACCGCTACAAGGACAAACACCCAGACCTTTTCGTTCACTCCAACCCCAACGGCGACTTTCACGTTTACCAGGACTCACACTGCAACCAATACGCCGACCAAGACAAACTCGCTGACATTTACCTTTACTCCGTCTTCGACGGCCACGTCCACGGCCACCAGGACGATTACTCCGGTTCCCCCGACGTCGACTCTGACTCCAACACCGACAAGGACCTTGACGACTGTTCCCCCCACTTGGACATTCACAGGAACCAATACGCCTGTGCCCCTGACTTCAACATTCACGGCGACACCGACTCCCACCTTGACCCCGGTTACGGGCCAAGTGGTGATCCAGGCGGAGAATAACTGCGGGTTCGCGGGAACAATCGACAACAATCATTTGGGATTTACGGGTACGGGCTTCGCCAACCTCACAAACAACAATACTGCCGGGATCACCTTCGCTTTGAGCTCGACCACCGTCCAAAACCTCTCGATCACATTCCGCTACTCTGACGGAACCACCACGGCCCGTCCGATGCTCTTGAGCCGGATTTCACCCACGGTTTCGACGCCAGTTACGGTGAATTTCGGGGTCACCACCAACTGGGACACCTGGGCGACGATCACGGTGACGGTGTCTCTGGTCGCGGGAAACAACCTGATCAGCCTGGTGCCGACAGGGACCAACACCAATGGGGGACCGAATTTGGACGATATAACTTTCACGTCCTCCACGGTGACAGTTGGGAATTGCGGCGGTACGGCTTCGGCGATGCTCTTGTCGAGCGCGTCCAACACTTCCCGGGCGCCAACAGCCCGGATAGTTGCGGCGCCGAACATCTCCAGGAACGGAACGCCGATCCAATTCCAAGTGGAGCAATTACAACCTGGGGAAATTCAATTGAACATTTTCACGGTGACGGGTGAGAAGGTGTACGGTACAAAATTCCAAGGCCATACCGGAGAAAACGTAATTCCTTGGGTCTTAGTGAATGAGGGAGGTACTTCGGTGGCAAGTGGGGTATATATGTTCATTATCCAAACCAAATCAGGTGCGAGTTCCGAACAAATGGCAGGGAAGGTTCTCGTCCTCCATTAATATTTATAACAATGACAATTTATTTTCCCTGAAACAAGGAGAGATATGAAAGATGGGACCCTTTCCGTTGAAAAGCGAACCAATCCTCGGGTAAAGGTAAATTTACAAGTTAAATACCGCATGGTTGAGTGTGTGGAAGAATTCCCAAGTCTTGAAGAGTGGAGAAAAATAGAAAAAAATGGAACTGTTTTAGATATTAGTTTAGGCGGGGTCCATCTCGCAATTAATCGCCCAGTTCCAGTCGGAAGTTTACTCCGGATATATATTTGCATACCAAATTTAACCAATGGTTTGTCACTCGTAGGGGAAGTTGTTTGGTCGAATCGAGAGAGCGCCGGCCTTTGTTTTTTAATGGTGAAAAGCGATGATTTATTGATATTGAGGAATTTCTTGGAAGAGATTCAGGTTAAATTTATTTGAAACCGAGTCAAAATCATTTTTAAATCTTGAGGTTTTGAAAAAAGTAAGGGAACGATAACTGAAAAAAGTATGGTCGAAGGAAAAAATCACTTATTCAATCCAAATACTCCTGCGAAAAAATATCGACTTAGGGGCGGGGAACATTTCGAAAAATCACAACCGGCTTTTCGCGGCCGCTTCATCTGAACGGCACTTTTCTAGTTGGGCGAACGCAATAAAAGCGGCGGGCATTAATTACGAAAAAATCAAAAAGGCTGGGAAAGTCCGCCGGAGAAAAAAATTAACCAAATGGACAAAGGATCAAATAATTGCAGAACTTCTAAAAGAGGAAGAATACCCGAATCTTTTAAAAGCCTACCGGAACAGATTATCCTTTTATTCCGCTGCTCGCAGGCGGTTCGGGAGTTGGGAACGAGCTTTGGAAGCGGCGGGATATTGCCTTGCGAAAGGATCGTATAAAAATTCCAACAAAATATTTCGTTTGGAAAATCCGAAACAGGCGTGAGGAAAAATCTACAAACGCCGGCCCTAATTAAAATAAAGGTATCTTTCTTCGATCTTAAAATAACAAAAAATAATATTTAACGTTTACGGGAATAAATTTCAAAACGGAATTCTTTAAATTCCAGGAAATCAAAAAAACGATTTAATTATTTGAGGAACGTATTCCTCCTCATGATTTAAAATCCGCGAGCTTATTATTTCTAATTGTCATTTCGTCGGTAGAAATAAATGGAAATTATTTTTACTTAAAAAACAAATCCTATAAAAAATTTATTAATTTATTTATTTTAAAACATTAAAATATAAAAAACTTTTGAAAGAATCGGCGCTTAGAAATGATTTGATTCGGATGTGATTTTTGGAACTCCTAAACTTAATGAAGTTTACATTTTCAAACGTTAATCAAGAGGTGATCATGCTTGATAGTAAAATTAGTGTTAATAAAACAGTTTCAACCAACCAAGAGATATTAGAAATTATCAAAAGTTTGCTTTGGTCGTGGTCCGGTTTATCTATTCAACGGATCTTACCTGGTGAATATTTAATCCAATCAATGACAAGGGAAATCGGTCTGATGTTTTTTGAACCCGAATCCGGAATTCTTGTTATTCGTGGTTCTCTGAATATTGAAAAATTAATGGAAAAGGCAGCCTCGGTTATCAAACCGCGGGAATCAAAACTCGGATTTTTAAAAGAGATTGTCGTTTTGTTTTGGAACGATTTTGTTAAAAAGAATTGGAACTTAGATAGCCGAAAAATTAGAAAGCCATTATTCAAAAATTCCGTCCCGGAAAATTGGCCCAAAAGAAAACCGAACGGTCATTTGACGGTGCTTGTGGAAAGTGAAATTTTGGAAATACGGATTTGGACGCCATTATCACAAGTGGAAGTGGAAAATTGGACAAAAGCACCGAAAGATTTGAACTATTTTAATCTCAAAAAACTTTTCTGAAAATATGCGAAGTTTAGGAATTAACTTTTCTTGAGAGTTTAAAAAGGGATTTAATAATCAATTGGTTGTAATTTGGAAATTTAAAATTGAAATCAAAAACAACTCTCAATACCATGGAATTTAAAGGGAAATATATTCGTCTTATCCCCTTGAAAATGGGACATGCGGAGGCGTTAACCAAGGCGGCCAATATTTTCAGAGAAATTTTCCCATTATCCTCCGTCCCCGTAGACGTCGATTCCATCCTAAGATGTATCCAAATGGCAAATTATTTATGCACAGAGAGATCCGCAATCCCTTTTGTAATAGTGGAAAAATTTAATAAAAAAATTATCGGTTCAACTGGTTTTTTGAACCTTGAGTATTGGGATTTTCCGACAGGTCATAAATTACGAAGAACAGATAAAATACCAACCGTAGTTGAGATTGGCTCCGAATATTTGGTGGAACCGGACCAAAGTCCAAAAATAATATTTGACGCTAAACTTTGTCTTTTAACGCACGCTTTTGAGGAGTGGGAAGTATTAAGGGTAGCGTTTAAAACGGATGCCCGAAATAAACAATCTCGAATTAACATTGAACGAATCGGAGCGAAATTTGACGGTGTCATCCGAGCCCATCGGCAAGATTATGGTTGCGAAGTTACTGACACAGCCTTTTACTCAATCCTAAAGTCCGATTGGCCGAAATTGAAGACCCGGCTCAAATCAAAGCTTCGTTGATACCAAGTTTCGTCTTATTCTTGATAAAATCTTGAGTTTTTAGGAAACCTTGATCAAGTTTGGAAAGACCGGATAACCAATTAATGAGGAGCGGTGAATATCAACGAAAATAATGATTGGCCAAGTGTGTTTACCCCATTTTTCCACAATGTTATAAAATATCCCTATGAGATCAATCGGTCGAAATAAAAATCCACCCATAATCTTTGACGCCTACAAAAGCTTTGATCCTTTCCTTGGTATCATCCATCACTACGTCGATTTAAATTGTTTTCTTATTGGACCTTCACTCCCCAGCGAATGGCGGAGCTTGAACCGCCGAATTCGGACCAACACCCTTTTTGAGATGGAAAAAAA
>CAZUXW010000117.1:0-4910 GCA_964624625.1 uncultured bacterium | reverse complement strand
CTAAAGCTCTTTCAAAATAGCCATTTTCCCACATTTTATGGTCACGGAGCTTGGCCTGCTCTAATATAGGATTAATCAAGGAGCCTCTCGATGGGTCATTTCGTATTGGGCAACAACCTTTTCACTTTCATCATCTTATTGGTCGGCTTATACGCCTTGATCCGTGAATTATTTCCGAAGAAGGAAAACCTGAATGAATTCTCCTTCAACAACTATCACAAATACGTCCGCCTGAACCAAAATCGTCGAATCTTTATCATTATCGCGATCCTTCTAATCCTCTGGTTATTGTTCCGTATATTGTGGACCCAATTTTCCCATTAAATAATTCCTCCTTCGTCTTAAAGGTCTAAAATAACGGCGAGGAGAACGAATTGAAAAACCTTCTTGGATTTTTTGGGGTCTTGGCGTTCTTGGGAATGGGCCTACTTCCGGCCTGGGCGGGACCTCCCTTCCTCACTGACGACCCCCAGCCGGTGGACCTCCACCATTTTGAGTTTTATTGGTTTCAAACCCTAAGTCTCTCCGGCGGAAACACCCAGGCCCAGGTGCCTGCGGTGGAATTTAATTGGGGAGCCCTTCCCGACCTGCAACTTCACATCGTCTCTTCCCTTGCTTACGCGGCCGTTGGGAACGGCAGTTCGGCTTATGGTTTGGGGGATTCGGAAGCCGGGATCAAGTTCAGGTTCGTGGGAAAGGAACCAGAAAGCTTACAGATAGGGATTTTTCCCTTGCTGGAATTACCCACCGGCGATTCCGCAAGGGGATTGGGCAATGGTTCGGCCTGGGTGAAATTACCCCTCTGGATCCAAAAAAGTTGGGGCCCCTGGACCACTTACGGTGGCGGAGGCTACGCCTTCAACGGCGCCCCCGGCGCCCGCGACTACCCTTTCGGAGGCTGGTTGATTCAACGGAATTTAAGCGACCTTTTAAGCCTGGGTTGGGAGCTTTTTGCCCAGGGCCGGGACAGGGACGAGGCCCAGGGTTTTCTTTTGTTCAATATCGGGGGGTCCTTTAATTTTTCCCCGGAATTCAGCCTGCTTTTTTCCGGCGGCCATTCCCTGGCCGGGGACGACCAGACCCTCGCCTACTTGGGGCTCTATTGGACTTGGGGAAAGTGAAAACGGCAACACCCGTCCTTCGTCCTCCGCTCTCCGCAAAAAATGGCTAGCCAAAATCCGGCCAGGTGCCGGGTGGGGCCTTGAAGATCTCGCCTTCTTCCGCGCGGCGCTGGGCCAAACCCTTGCTCACGACCTTTTTTCCGTTCACGGTCACCTTGTTGAATAGGGCTAGGGCGTCTGCCACTTCCGCCCAATTGGCTGCATTCACCTTCCTCAGCGCGGTGCTCGTTAAAAAATTGCCGGAACCCACGTTGTAGGTGAAATCGACCAGCGCGTCGAATTGATTTTGGTTGATCGGGACCTTGACGCCGTGGTTCACGGTCTTTTCAGTGGGAATTAAATCTTGCTTCAATAATTTCACGGCCTGGGCTTGGGTAACTCCTGCCCCGAAGGTCTGGTCCGCGATTTCAGCCTGGGTCAATTTGTGGCCGTAGCCGACGGTGGGATAACCGGCCAAGTCGTTATAGACCTGGGCCTTGAAGCCTTCTTTGGATTTCAGGTAGCTGATGAGGTTCCGGCTGGATTTTCTTTTAACACCCATATTTCAGTCCGATATTACTTAGATGGAATGTATAAGAATATAGCCAATGGGAGATTCCGTATTCCACATTGAAATACCACCTAGGGCTGGAAAACTGGACCTGGGTCTCGTATAAAATAAACCGAAAAACTATCCAAGCCAAGGAGGCCTCCATGGAAGCGCCAAAATATCCCGTCGGACCCTATCAACCGGCGGAGCCTTGGGACTCAAAACTTCGGGACCGATTGACGGCGGAGATCGAACAGGCTCCTTCCCTGCTGCGGCAAGCGGTGAAAGGACTCTCGGAAGAACAACTCAACACCCTGTATAAAAATTGGAGCATCCGCCAGATCGTCCACCATCTCGCCGACAGCCACGTGAACAGCTATATCCGCTTCAAGTGGACCCTGACGGAGGACAATCCCCTCATCAAGGCCTATGACGAGAACCTTTGGTCCGCCCTGCCGGACGCGATGACCGGAAAGGTGGAGGCCCCCCTGGCGATGATGGAGGGAACCCACAGCCGCTGGATTCAATTATTGAAGTCCATGTCCCTGGAAGATTTCTCGAAGGCTTTCAAGCATCCCGACGGCAGGACTGTTCCCCTCACCAACGCCTTGGGCATCTACGCCTGGCATGGGAAGCACCACACGGGGCAGATTTTGTGGCTGAGGGAACAGAAGGGCTGGGGTTAAAACCAAAACCCCTTTGACCGGGGAGGCGCGGAGATCGCGGAGAAAAGCCAACAACGAACCAATCCTTTTGTTTTAAAGCCGCAAAAGAAACAAGATCAATCCGCCCAAGGCGGCGATTAAAACAATCCAAGTTGTGAATTTTATCCATGGGCGGGGTTTTGAAAGAAGGCCTTGGGATACAGCCTCCTCTTCCTCGGGCGTTTCCCAAGTTTCAGGGGCCTTCCAGCCGCACTCCGGGCAGGGCGCCCAGTCGTACTCGAGGTCTTTCCCGCATTGAAGGCAGACGGATTCGGACATCAAAAACCTCCGGCAGACCGATTGAACCACCAAGACACCGAGGCACCCAGAAAAGCGAAATCATTATTATTTTAAAAAAATTTACCCAACCGGCTGAACCACATGGGGAATCCGTAAAATCAAATGACTAACTCATTTTTATCTTTGGATAAACCTACTTATTCTCATCGACTTACTTGGTGCCTTGGTGCCTTCGTGGTAAATATTCCTTTACGGTTGTTTCAACACCGGAAAGGCCGTGACCCGGAGGCGGGTGGTGCCGTAGGGCACCAGCTCCAAAGTCTCCTCGGGCGAGGAACTGACCACCGGGCTTTGCGGCGGCGGCAGGGCGGCGCCTTGGGCGTAGGTCCAATCCATCAGCCTCTTCCCCTTGACCGTCACCTTGACCGGAGGGCCGTTTTTCCCGAAAGGATTTCCGGTGATGGCGCCCGCGGTGAACACCAATGATTTATCCGGATGGTCCTTGTCCAGCTCCAGCGCGTAATTCCAGGGACTTTCCGGGAAAACCCCGTAGTCATATTTTTTGTCGCCCTTGGGTTGATAGGGGAAAGGCCTGGCGCGTTTCCAATTTTCCTTCAGTCCCAAACTATAAACCAAGGGACCCCTTTCGACGCTGACCGAGTCCTGGTACCACTCCCGGACCTGAAAGGCCATGGGCAGATTCAGGACCAGGACCTCTTCCCCGCTCCACTTCCGCCGGACTTGATGGAAGGTTCCGGGGCTTAAGGTCTCCACCTTGCCGTCCGGCAGTTTCAAGGTGGCGCCCTTCGCCCATTCGGGGACCCGCAAATAAAGCGGAAACTCCAGCCCCGCTCCCGTGGAAACCTTGAAGGTCAGGGTCTCGTTAAAAGGATAATCGGTCGTCAATTCCACCCGGACCTTGCCGCCGGAGAGGGCCGTTTCCACCACCGAGGGAGCGTAGGCCACCGCGGCCAAACCCTGGTCGGGGGTTCCCATCCACAAGTGGGACGCGAACTTGGGCCAGCCCTGGTGCATGTTGGCGGTACAGCAGCCGTACTGGGGTTCCAGCCCAAAAAGGTTCGCGGTGCCGCTGTTGGTGGTGTAGATGGGCCGGGGATTGAACTGGGAGACGATTTGGTTGGATTGCTCGTCGTACTGGTGGCCCCAATAGTCGGGGCTGAAGGCGGCCGGCAGGGCGTTGAAGGCGATTTTTTCCAACCGGTCGGAGGTCTTGACGTCGCCCATCATGGCCACCTCGTTCTCCAGCGAGAACATGGTTTCCACGATGGCGCAAAGCTCCGTGCCCTGGGAAGGATTCCGCCCCGCCAGGCACTCATCGCCGGAAAAAAGCCCGTTGGGCTCCCCGTGGTACCGGTCCAATTGGGAAAGGACGGACAGGGAGCTTTTTTTGAAGCGGTTGTCCCCCGTCATGCGCCAGAGCAGGCCCGGGGCCTTCAGGCCCATGGCGTTGTTGACCACATGGCCGTCCCAGTTCCAGCCTTGGGACTTTTCCTTGACCGGAAGGTCGGAAAAATGCCGGGGCCAGTTATAACCCTGGTTGGCGATTTTGCGGGACAGGTTCAGCATCCAAGGCTCGCCCACCCGGTCGTAAAGCCAAAGGAGGCTCAGGACGCCGTCGCCCCAGCGGAAAAAATTCCAGGCGAAAAGGGGCCGCCGGTCCAGCTGATAATCGATGCTGCGGAAGGATTTTTCCATGGCCGGAATCACCCTCGCGTCCCCCGAGGCTTCCTCGTATTGGGCCAATACCTTCAGGATGATGAATTGGGGCCAGGGGTCGCGGGGATCAGGCGGTTGGGCTCCCTCGGCGCCGGTCGGGGGGGGGCTTTGTTCCGGACCCAGCCAGCCGTCGGGAAGCTGGTGGGAAAGGATATAGTCCATCCAGCGCTGGACCTTGGCGAGGAGCCTGGGGTCGCCGGTCAAATAGGCCAAGGGCACCACCCCATCCAGCCAATAGGGACCCCTTTCCCAGCCTTCGGCCTTGCCCCCAATCCATCCACTGTTCTCCACGTCGGGCCAGAATTCGTCCAGGTGGCCGGACAATCCCGAGGCCTGGAGTTGAAGCTGGTCCAGGAGCCATCCGGCCGGCTTGACGCTGCCCAGTGGCAGGGGTTGGAAAGCCATGGGTTCCAAATACGAAACATGGTTCTCGATCTTTTGCCTTTCCCACCGCTGATAGAGGAACCAGCCCAGGAGCGGCAACAGAAGCAGGGTTAAAAGGAGGAGTATTTTGGACGGGGAAAAAGATTTTGGGTCAGGCTGGGTGGGTTCATTCATGGAGTGTTCAGAATAACACAA
>CAZUXW010000116.1:1931-4924 GCA_964624625.1 uncultured bacterium | reverse complement strand
TCCACCAAAATCCTGTCATGCAATGGACGAAATTTCATTCAACACCCTCCTGAAAAAATGTCGTTATCCCCAAGGGGACACGAAAAAAACTGGTTTTCAAATCTGGTTTTGGAAACAGCCGAAAGGCCGCTTTTAGCACTCCCCGGCAGAGAGTGCCAGGGCGGGTAATATAAGGAAGAGGGCTGGCAGGGTCAAGGGGTGGAACGGAACAAAGAGGTTAATTAAAAAGGGGTTCCAGGCCCAAGGTTCCAGGCGCCGGTTTCCCCCAAAAAACAAACAAAACCCCGGGAGCGGGCAAGGGTTAATTTATCAATTTGATTCGAGGATTCGCCGAGGAGTCCCTGGAACCCTGTCCCTAGGGTTACTTCACCGCTTCTTTAAAATTCTTCGCCGCGAGAAATTTTGGGGCTTTCTTGGCGGGGACGGATATCGATTCCCCGGTTTTGGGATTTCGGGCCATGCGGGCTTTTTTGTCCTTCAACTTAAAGATGCCCAACCCCGTGATATTGACCTTGTCCCCGGTTTTGATCGTCTCAATGATGGTGGCGATGATGACATCCAGGGCCTTCTGTAAATCGACCTTCTTGATGCCGGTGGAATCTGCGACCTTCGCGACCAACTCGTCCTTCGTCATGAAGAGCTCCTTGGATGGTCGGCGGGGAAGGGGCGTTGGAAAGATAACTATGGCAACAATTATGCTCCCGCCCGGAGGGGACGGCAAGGAAAAAGGCCAAGAACAGCCCACCAGCCGGGATTAGGCCTTTTGGCTGGAAAAACATAAAAAGAGACGCCCAAAGCCAAGGCCGTTTGGCCACAGATGAACACGGATTAACACGGATGGTAAAAGATAAAGGGACATTATTCTAAACCAGAAAATTAAAACTCATTCTTCTTGGTTTTATCCGAGTTCATCCGTGTTCATCTGTGGCGGAACAATTTTTGCCGGATGGTTTTATCTGTAGATTTCAGGACGGAAAAAAAATCTTCGCTGAATGACCTGTTTGATCTTGGGCAGCTGTCTTTCCGCTTCCTTCTCCCCCGCTGCGATGATTTCCTTCCCCTCGCTGAAATCAAAAAGGTCGAACAGCCTCAGGTCCGGCTCCAGAATCACGTCCGCGTGCTCCCTCCAGGCCGATTCCTCCCGGACGAAGAAATACCAAACCCTCATCATGATCTGGAAGACATTGGACGCCGGGGGAAAAACCTGGTGATGGCCGAAGAGGTTGACCGCGATGATCACATCCGCGCCCAGGCTTTTCAGCGCCTTCACCGGGACATTTTCCGCCATCCCGCCGTCCACCAGTTGCTTTCCCTCCAGCTCCACGGGGCTGTAAATGCCGGGGATGGAGCAGGAAGCCCGGACCGCCTTGTCCAAGGGCCCTTTCGTGAAAACCACCTCCTCGCCCGAGCAGATATCGGTGGCCACGACCGCCAAGGGCTTTTTCAAATCCTCAAAGGAGGCGACCTTCAGGTAATTGCGGATGTACTGCTCAATGGGCCCGGAAGAAACCAACCCCTTCCGGGAGGGCCGGAAGGAAAAAAGCTCGCCCCAACTGGTATTGATCCCGATTTTCTCGATCTCCTCCAGGGGAAGCCCCGAGGCGTAGGCGGCTGCGATGATGGCGCCGGCGCTGGTGCCGGCCAAACAATCAATCTTGACGCCGGCCTTGACCAGGGCCTTGAGCACGCCGATCTGGGCCACGCCGTAAGCCACTCCCCCGCAGAGGGCAAGGCCCACCTTGTATTTGCTGTCGGAGGCGGTCTTTTGGAATTCCGTCAGAGTGACGAAATCGGATTTTGTTTTTTTAGGTTTCTTCGGCATTAAAACCCTTTCACCACGGAGATACGGAGTTCACAAAGAAAAGCCATTTCAGCCACAGATGAACAAGGATTAACACGGATGTCTAAAAACAAAGAAAAAGCCTTTTGGGTTGAAGCTACAAAAAATTTTAGAACTTTTATCTGAATTCATCCGTGTTCATCCGTGGTTAAATGGCCACTGCTTTGCCTTCTTCGAGTTCTCCGTGCCTCCGTGGCAAATCCATTGTTTTTACCTATCGGTGAACTGGGGTTGTCTTTTTTCCACAAAAGCCTTGATGCCTTCCTGCATATCAGGGGACTCGCAAATCCTTCCAAAGGCCTCCAGCTCCACACCCATGGCGGCGTCCATGGAAGGCTGTTCCAAACCGTTGTTAATCGCCTTGAGGGCTTGGGCAATGGCAACCGCCGGTTTCATGGCGATCTTCTTGGCCAGCCCCTGGGCTTGGCGGAGCAATTCGGCTTCCGGAATCACGTGATTGACGAGCCCCGCGGCCTTGGCGTCCTGAGGCGCGATATTATCCCCCGTTAAAATCCACTCCGTGGCTTTTCCCCGGCCCACATAACGGCTCATGCGCTGGGTTCCCCCGAAGCCTGGGATGATCCCCAGGTTGATTTCCGGCTGGGCCAGTTTGGCCCGGTCCGAGCACATGCGGATATGGCAGGCCATGGCCAATTCCATTCCGCCCCCCAGGCAGACGCCGTTGATGGCGGCGATCACCGGCTTGTCCATCCGCTCAATCTTGAGGAAAATCCTTTGGCCCTCTCCCGCGGCCTTTTTGCCGTCGGACGCGGACTTGATCTGGGCCATGGCCTTGATGTCGGCCCCGGCGATGAAGACCGGCCCGGTGCCGGTGAGGACGACGACTTTGACGTCCTTATTCGCCTTCAGTTCATCCATGGTTTTTTCGAGTTCAGCCAGGACCTCGCCGGAGAGCACGTTCACCGGAGGATGGTTGATGGTCACCGTCGCCACTTTCGAGTCAATCGCCACGCTAAGAAAACCCATAAAAACCTCCAAAGCTAGATTTAGCCACCGATGAACACCGATGAACGCCGATAAAAGCAGAAAATCCAATCTGTTTTTGCCACAGATGAACACGGATGAACTCGGATAAACCAAAGAATCTTAAACGTTTAGTTTCTTCACTCCAAAGGGCTTTTCCGTTCTTTTT
>CAZUXW010000116.1:0-1831 GCA_964624625.1 uncultured bacterium | reverse complement strand
GGTCCCAGCGTTTTCGAGAACTCCTGCAATTTTGTCAGCACCACATCGATTCCCAGCCCGTCCGCCAGATGCAGCGGTCCCCCTTTATCCTGGGGAAAGCCCGTTCCCGCCAGCATCGCCAAATCAATATCCGAGGGCGAGGCTACGTTTTCTTCCAAACAATAGGCGGCTTCGTTGATCATTTGGAATACCAGGCGTTCAGGGGAGAAAGCTGTGCCTTTTACCCCTGTTTTAGCTTGTATCGCGTCCACGATCGGTTTCAAATCGGCCTTCTTGGTGTCGTCGTATATATAGAAGCCGATACCGTTCTTGGTGCCAAGCCGGTTGGCCTTATGCATCTCCGCCAGGATCTCAGCCGCCTTCATGCGGGGCCCGAAGGAATCATAAAGAATGGCCGAAACCTCGGCGCAGACGTCCAGTCCCAACATGTCGAGGAGGGCAAAGGGGCCCATGGGCATCCCAAAGGCACGCAAGGCCTTGTCCATCTCCTCGGCGGGAGCGGAACCTTCCTGCAAAGCGTAAGCCGCCTCGTTTAAGTAAGGGAGGAGCAGGCGGTTCACCAGGAACCCAGCGCATTCCTTGACCCGGACCGGCATCTTGCGGAGGGACTCGGCGAAAGCCACAGCGTCGTCCACCGTTTCCGGGGAGGTTTGCAGGCCGGGAATCACTTCCACCAATTTCATGACAGGAGCGGGATTGAAAAAGTGTATCCCGATTACTTTTTCAGGATGCTTCACCGCCGAGGCAATTTGGGAAATGGAAAGGGCGGAAGTGTTGGTGGCCATAATAGCCGTTTCCGGCAAGACCTTTTCCAACTCTTGGAACACCTGGTGCTTGACCTTCATACTCTCAAAAACCGCTTCGATCACCAGATCACAATCCTTGAAGTCGTCATAAGAGATTGTGCCCGTGACTAAATTCATCTTCTGGTCCATCTCGGAAGCCGACATCTTGCCCTTGTCCACCCGGCCTTGGTAGACCTTGCGGATCATGTCGATCCCCTTGTTCACCCGGTCCATGTCCGTATCCTTCAGCACCACCGGAAGACCCGAGAAGGATATGACTTGGGCTATCCCGCTGCCCATAGCCCCTGCACCGATGACGCCCGCCTTATAGATGAACATAGGTCGCTCCGCTCCATTTAGGAATTAGTAATTAGGAAGTAGGAATTTGAACCAAAAACATCTTCGATTCGAGGTTTCAGGAAGTAAATTCCTGATTCCTCATTCCTAACTTCTAATTATTTTCTCTCCAGAACCATTGCTCCACCGATGCCGCCGCCAATGCACATCGAAATTACCCCGAGCGATAGGTTGCGCCTTGCCATTTCACGAAGGGCCGTCAAAACCAAACGGGCGCCGGTCATTCCGACGGGATGGCCCAAGGCGATCGATCCGCCGTTCACATTGAGTATCTCACGATTCATCTTTAAAACCCGGTCGTCCGCCAAAACCTGGGCCGCGAAGGCCTCGTTGATCTCGATCAACTGCATATTGGAAAGCTCCAACCCCGCCTTCTTCAGGGCTTTCGGGATGGCGTAAGCGGGGCCGATACCCATACGCTCCGGTTCCACTCCCACAAAGGCGTAGGAACGGATATAGCCGATCGGTTTGTATCCTAACGAATCCGCTTTCTCTTTCGACATGACCAGCGTCACACAGGCCCCGTCATTGATGCCGCAGGCGTTGCCAGGCGTGACCGTGCCGCCTTCTTTAAAGATGGTCGGATAGGAAGCCAGGGTCTGCTCATTGAGCCCGGCGTTGATTCCCTCGTCCAGTGAGACCGGCTCCGGGGTGACGGGTTTACCCATGACCTTCTTGGGGACCATCAC
>CAZUXW010000115.1:0-5083 GCA_964624625.1 uncultured bacterium | reverse complement strand
TCCTCCGGCAAGGACGGCAAGGGCGGGGTTTCCATCGTCTGCGTCGGGGACAAGCACAACTTCCTTTTTCGACCGGACCTCTGCAAGGACAAGATCGATTCCAAGACCAACAGCGACCACCCGGACTGGATCGTCCATGACAGCGACAGCAACAACGGCGACTGCATTTCCTACGAGTTCACCTACGTCACCACCGCCTCGGACAAATTCTGGGGCAAGAAATGGGCGGGCGGAGGCCTGGCCTTCGACAACTCCTGGAACGCTCATAATTTCAGCACGGCCAAGTACCTGGTTTTTTCCGTCCGGACCAACGCTCCGGGCGTCGATTTCAATGTCGCCTTGTCGGGAACCAGCGACGCGTCCCAATCCGGCAACGTCAAGCTGACCGATTTCGCCGAGGGCCATAAAATCGGCGAGACCTGGACCAAGGTCATGATTCCCATGGCTTCCATCCCCAGCCTCTCCAAGATCGATTTGACCCAGGTCAAGATGCTGCGCTTCGACCTTCAGGGCGATTACCCGGAAAACAAGCAGGTGTTCGTCCATTTTGACAAGATGTACTTCACCGAGACGGCCATGGTCACCCCGGTGGAGAACCTGGGATGGCTCCGGGTGCCGGGCGGCTTGGAATTCATCTGGGACAAGTCCAACGACGACGGGATCACCGGCTACAAGGTGTCCGTGGACGGAAGGTTCGCGGGCCAGGTCCCGAAAGCCAACAGGCGGCAAGTCAAGCTCCTGGACGGCTGGTTCAAGGGAACCGGGACCCACCTGGTCAGCGTGTCCGCCGCCAGCGGCAAGCAAACCTCCTCCCCTGCCTCCGTGACCGTGACCGCCCCGGTCCCGCCCGGAGCCGAGGCCTCGGTGTCCCTGGCGGCCGCTCCGGGCCATCCCATCTCCCCCTATATCTATGGATTGAACGGCTGGGGCTGGGATCCCAAGGCCCTGAAAAAAATCGGAACCACCCTGAACCGTTGGGGCGGCAACGCCACCACCAATTACAATTGGAAGGACGACGCTGAAAACCGCGGGATGGACTGGTACTTCCTCAACACCTCCGACTACAGCGGGGGGCCCGAGAGCTCCAAGAGCTACTACAAATTCGCACAGGACACTTTCGCGGGAAATGCCGACATGATGATCACCATCCCCCTCATCGGCTGGGTGGCGAAAGCGCCCCCCAAGGGCGGAAGACTCTCCTCTTATCCCCTTTCCCTCTTCCCGAACCAGGAAGCCAACGACAACGGCGCCGGCAACGGCTACCTGCCCGGCAAAAAGGAAAAGAAGGACCGCATCTGGGGAAACGACCCCAATTACAACTACGTCCCCTCCACTCCCGAGACCCAAAAAGAATGGGTTCAAACACTCGTCAAGAGCTTCGGTCCCGCTTCAAAAGGCGGGGTGAAATTCTATTCCATGGATAACGAAACGGGCCTCTGGCAGGAAAACCACCGGGACGTTTGTCCCATGGGCATCGGCTACGAGGACAAGGTCGACCTGAACGCCAAATACGGCGCCATGGTCAAGTCCGTCGATCCCGACGCCCAAATTGTGGGAATGGTTTCCTGGGGCGTGATGGAATTGGCCGGCTCCAGTTGGGACTATATGCCAGGTGGAAAGGCCGGGTATAAGCTGGGGGATAGCGACATGAAGACCCCGGAACAGAAGTGGACCGACCGCAAGACCCATGGGGACTTGCCCCAAGCCGTTTACTTCCTGAAGGAGATGAAGGCCCGTTCGGACAAGGCCGGGGTCCGGCTCCTGGACTATTTCGACAACCACGGGTTTCCCGAGGTTTGGGGGACCAACGCGAAAGGCGACAAGCTGAATGTCTTGGGCGACCTTCCCTACGATCCCGTCCTCACGCCGAAACAGTTCGACGCCATGAGGGTTTTTTGGGACGACACCTTCGTGAGCCCCGATTCCTGGTGCTACGCCTACGGCAACGCGCCCATGCTTTGGACGCCTTGGGTGGGGATCATCCCGAAACTGAAGAAAATAATCTCCGAAAATTACCCCGGCACCAAGCTGGCCATGACCGAATATTACCCCAGCAGTAAAAGCTATTATCACGGCGCTTTATTGGAAGCCGTCAACCTGGGGATCTTCGCGCGGGAAGGCATGGACCTGGCCTGCGATTGGGGCGGGGCGGAAGAAAACAATTACGTTTTATGGGGCCACCGGATCTTCAGCAACTACGACGGCAACGGCTCCAGGTTCGGCGGAAATTATGTCGCCGCGACTTCCACCTCGCCGGATCTTTATTCCTTCGGCGCCCAGGACGGGGCCAAAACCTACGTGGAACTGGTCAACAAGAACCATGACACGGCCCTGGCCACCACCATCACCCTGCCGAAGGCCGCCGCCAGCTACCAGACCTACATCCTGACCGAAACCGCCGGCAAGCGCATCTTCACCGCAGGCCCGCAAGACGCCGCGGGCTCGTCCTTGAAGCTGGAAATCCCCGCCTTCTCCGCGGTTCTGGTCGTCGCGCAATAATCGACCGTCTGAAAAGCCCGGTTCCCCAAAGGAGCCGGGTTTTTTTGATTGAAAAAAGGCGGGTGTGAAGCCTTCCGTTTCGGCGGTTAGATGGGATTTTTCTTCGGATTCTCCACTTTCAAGCTGTTCATGCGCTTCACCGTCTCCCGCCGGTCCATTTCTTTCTTCATTCCGATGACCATGTCCTCCGCAGCTTGGCGGAAGAGGCCCGCCGTCACGAATTCCGGGGTGGACCCGTTCCTCTCGGCCTCCAACTCATAGGCCACCTTCATCCCGGCCTCCGGCGCCGCCGGGGCCAGGCTCCAGAGCCCTTGGTAACAATCAAATTGTTTCTTGGTGACCTCCTCCAGGCTGATGGTTTGATAGGGTTTTTCGCGTATTTTCAGCAGCCCCCTCACTTCCTGCCGAATGAAAAGAAATCCCCCGCCGACCGTCTGGTCCACCAGAACCTCATCGCCGTCCCGTTTCACCACCCGCGCGTTCAGGTTCGCCACGAAACAGGAAACATGGTCATAGTCGGTCAACACATCCCAGGCCATCTTGTTGTCAGTATCCACCAGGAAATCCCCATGGAACAGGTAACGATTCCCATCCTGGCGGAATTGGAAGGTAAAGGTGTCCCTTGACGGCGGGACTCCCGCCGACAGGATTCCCAGGCTGAACAGGATCACCGCCCCCAGGATGGTTTTCCGCATGACACACCTCTTAGCCCCAAAATAGGACTTTAGGGTTGAAAGGACTATGCCCTCCGTCATATCCAAAAGTTTCATTTTAGATTGGAATGGTTTCGTCGAACAAACGCAGGGGGTTGTCATGTTACGGCGGGGGAAAAAATTTTTACTGACAATTTTGGCCGGCGCCGTTTTTTTGAGCGGCTTTTATTTCCTCATCGTCCGGCCCTGGCACACCCGGTGGAACTGTACCGGAGAGGATGTTTCCCGGGTCATCGCGGGCGACGAGCTTGTTCCCCATCCCACCTTTATCACCAACCGGGGCATTTCCATCCAGGCTAAACCGGATTCCATTTGGCCCTGGCTGGTTCAATTGGGAGAGGGCCGTGGAGGATTTTACAGCTACGATTGGATCGACCACCTCTTGGGTTTTGACATCAATAGCGCCGACAGGATTCTCCCCCAGTTCCAGAGCCCCCCTCAACCAGGAGGAATCATCCCCCGGGGCATGTATATCTGGGCCGTCAAGAATGATCAATACCTGGTATTGGGAACACCTCCAAGCTTTGCCGGCTTTCAAACAACCTGGGCCTTGGCTCTTTTTCCACAAACCGATGGAAGCACGAAGCTGATCTCCCGGCTGAGGATCCATTACGACCGCTGGAGCCTTCCCAACCTCCTGATCGCGGCGGTTCTGGATCCCGGACAATTCATCATGGAGCAAAAGATGTTGAGGACTTTGAAAACCCTGGTCGAGCGGAAGGAGCCGTCATGAAAAAAATGGGGGGTAAATTGGCGTTTTCATTTCTAACCGGCGCCGCGATTTTGGCAGGCCTTTATTTATTCTGGGCCAGGCCCTTTTACAAGAATTGGGGAGCCACCTCCTCGGAGATCCAATCCGCCCTTCCCGGCGACACCTTCATTCCCAGGGGCGCTTTGGTCACCACCCGGGCGCTTGACATCATGGCCCCTCCCGAAAAAATATGGCCTTGGCTTATCCAGCTGGGGCACGGCCGGGGCGGCTTTTACAGTTACACCTGGTTGGAAAGGATTTTCGCCACGGACATGGTCAACGCCGAGGTGATCCAACCAGAACTCCAACTCCTGAAGGCGGGCGATCCCATTGCCTGGCGGCAAAGTGATTCCAAGGCCACCTGGACCAAGGTGGTCCTTTTGGACAAACCCCGGACCCTGGTGTTGGAGGGCGGTTATACCTTCCAGCTCAATCCCCTGGGGCCGAATCACACGCGTCTTCTCGTCCGCTACGTTTGGGATCAAGGCGGCCTTTCCTACCACTTGCTATTCGAACCGGCCCACTTCGTGATGGAATCGGGCATGATGTTGGGGCTCAAGCGGAGGGCCGAAAGGCCTCCGTCCCCGCCTTCCACGAAATCCAACAACGAAAAAATACCGGCCACTGGACCCCTTATCGGAAGAAGTGCGCCGTCCAAGATAACCGGAGGCAAGCCATGACCGAAAAATTCCGACCCCGCCTCGGCACCGCCGTCCAAGGGGGGGCCCAATTGGGATGGCAATTAACCCTCCTCTACGCCTTTATATTCCTGTTCACGGCGGTTGTGGGGTCCTCCCTCACAATTCTGGAATTTCCCCCGGAAGAGGGACTGCCGGGCCTTCTCCTAGCCAACGCCCTCTGCCTGATGTGGGCCGTTCTTATTTTCACTTCTTTTTTCAGCCTGGCCGCGGTGGTCCTGGGGATGGCAACGGGTTTGATCCTGGAAAAGTGGGTGGGAAGGTTGCGGGTGGATGATCCCGCCGCCCAAGGCGGCTGGGCCGGATTCCTCACCGCCTGCCTTATCCTCCTCGCGATCCAAGCCTTTCCCTATATGTGGTGGAAGCCCCAGGTCCAAAATATCCCCCCCTCCACCTTATGGTTCTGGTTCATTATTCCCGAC
>CAZUXW010000114.1:0-5085 GCA_964624625.1 uncultured bacterium | reverse complement strand
AGGACCTCGTGCCCCAAGTGCTTGAGGTTGGTGGCCAAGTGGCCGGGAACCAGGGGGAAGATGCGCACTTCCAGCGTCTTGGAAAACTTCAAGTGGCGGTTCTGGGTCAAGAGGGGAAGCTCGCCGTCCTTGCGGAAGGGAGGATAGAGAATTGCGGTCTTCACAAATACACCTCGCTCAATAAATTAGGAATTTGAAGCAGGATTTTAGCAGAGGAATCTTTTAATTCCTAATTCCTAACTCCTAATTCCTCATTGGTTTTGATCTATTCTACCCCGATACCAATTAATGGTGTGAGTCAAACCCAATTTCAAGGGGACCTTCGGGGACCAGCCCAGGACCCTTTTGGCCTTGGAAATATCAGGCTTCCGGCGCACCGGGTCGTCCTGGGGGAGCGATTTATTGATGATTTTCAAGCCGGGAATGCCGCACAAACCAAGGACGACGGTGGCGAACTGCCGGATGGTGGTTTCCTGGGGATTGCCCAGGTTGAAGACATCGCCCTTGGTTTGGGGCGAGGCGATCGCCTTCCAGAGGCCTTCCACCAGGTCGGAGACGTAGCAAAAGCTCCTGGTCTGCCGGCCGTTGCCGTAAACCGTCAGGGATTTTCCCCGGAGGGCTTGGGTGATGAAATTGGAAACCACCCTGCCGTCGTCCTCGTTCAAGCGGGGCCCATAGGTGTTGAAGATGCGCACCAGGCGGCCGTCCACCTTGAACTTGTGGATGTACTCGTAGACCAGGGCCTCGCCCAGGCGCTTGCTCTCGTCGTAGCAGGAGCGGGGGCCGAAGGAATTCACGTTGCCCCAATAGGACTCCTTTTGGGGATGGACATGAGGGTCGCCGTAGACCTCGGAGGTGGAGGCGAAGAGGAACTTGGCCCCGGACTTTTTGCTGAATTCCAACAGGTGCTGGGTGCCGACGGAGTTGGTCTGGATCGTCTGGATGGAGTAGGTCATGTAGCCCACGGGCGAGGCCGGCGAGGCCAGGTGGAAGACGTACTGGGCCTTGGGCAGGGCCGGGAGTTTCCGGGACACGTCTTTTTTAAGGAAACGGAAGCGCTTGTTCGACAGCAGGTGGGCGATGTTTTCCCTTTTGCCGGTGATGAGGTTGTCCAGGCAAATGACTTCCTGGCCCCGGGCGATGAGGAAATCGCAGAGATGGGAGCCCACAAACCCTGCCCCGCCGGTGACGATAGAACGAGTCATATCAAATCCTTCAAGAATTTTAAAATCAGAGCTGGGAGTTTAACACAGGCCTAAGGCCTATGCCACGGAAAGACCAACACCAAGACAATTTTGCCACAGATGAACAGGGATTAACACGGATGTTTCATTGGGAAAAAAACGAAAGGAAATGTTGGTGTGAAACCATAAAAAGGGATTTTAGTTGGTGGGTACTTATCCGTGTTCATCCCGGTTCATCTGTGGCTAATGGAAGGGTTGCTTTTGGTTACCGCACCCAGACCATGCCGCCGAACTTCTCGGAGAACTTGCTGAAGATGGTGTGGCCCAGCTGGGTGTTGGTGACGAAGCTCCGGCCCCACTTGTTGACCAGGGGAATCCGGCTCATGTAGTAAGCGAGGGTACCCACGAAATGGCCCAGGCGGTAGCGCAGGACGCTCCACTCGTAAAGGTTCCGGCCCTGCTCCAGGATCTTCATGCGTTCTTCCTTGGGGAACTCCGGCGTCACGTAGATGGGCTCCCGGGAATTGTAGGACATGTCGGTCAGGTAATTGGGATGGAGGATGGTGGCGTTGAGTTTCACCCATTCCATCAGTTCGGTACCGGGATAGGGGGTGTCGTTGTAGAAGTTGATGAAACTGGCGGGAAGGCTCCGGGCGAACTTGAGGCTTTCCAGGGCGTCCTCGTAGGTTTCCGTCGGGTGGCCCACGATGAAATTGACGGAGCAGGGGATGCCGGCCTTGTGGGTCAGGTCCACGGCCTTGGTGACCATGTCCTTAGTGAGCCCCTTGCGGATGATTTTCAGAAGACGGGGGCTTCCCGACTCGCAGCCGTAGGAAATGAGCCGGCAGCCGGCCTTCTTCATCCAATCGAGCAATTCCTCGTTCACCGCGTTGACCCTCATGCCGTTGTAGAGCTCCCAGGTGATGTCCAGCTTCTTCTCCACGATCAGCTTGCAGATGGCGATGACCCTTTCGGGGTGCAGGTTGAAGACGTCGTCGTTGATCTGGAAGTGGCGCCAGCCCTTGGCGTGCCAATATTCCATTTCCTTCACCGTGTTCTCCGGGGTGCGGGCGCGGAAGCCCCCGCCCATGGAAACGGGGACCGAGCAGAAGTTGCATTTGTAGGGGCAGCCCCTTTGGGTGATGAAGGGGATGGACTTGGCCTGGTAGCAGGGGAAGCGCTCGATGCCGAAGGAATCGTAGTCCGGGTAGGGAAGCTCGTCGATGTTGGCGATCAAGGGGCGGTCGGGATTCTCGATGTTCTGGGAGCCGTCGCGCCAGAGCAGCCCCTTCACCTGGGAAAAGTCCGGCTTGGGGGATTTCAGGACCTCCAACAGTTCCAGCACCGTGTACTCGCCCTCGTTTTTGACGCCCATGTCCACATGGGTGTCCTTCAACACCTGAAGCTTGGAAACGGAGACGTGGGGCCCGCCCATGACCACCGGCGCTTTGGTATGGGACTTGATGCGGTCCACCAGGGAATAGACGTTGCCGAGGGAATAGCTGAAGGCGGTGACTCCGACCAGGTCGTAATTTTTTTTCAGCAGCTCGGGCAGTTTTTCCGCCCCGTCCATGCGCTCGTCGTAGAGGTCCACCTGGACGCCCTTGGACTTTAAAAACGAGGAGAGGTAGGCCACGCCCGTGTGGGGATGGCCGGGAATGGCGTTGGGGTCGCCGAAGATGGAGCGCAGGTTGGAGACGGTCAGGAGGACGCTGGACATATAAAACCCTTTTTAAGAGTAATCTATTTCACCACGAAGACACGAAGCCGCCAAGAACGTCAAAGGAAAAGGTTGAAGTTTTCAAAGGAACCGAAAATGAAAGTCCGATGTTTTAACCACCGGGTTGATTTTTGACTTTCTGGGCGCCTTTGTCCCTTGGTGGTAATCTTTTGTTGTTTGATCCGGCCTTAAGCTTATCACAGGGAAACGGGGAAAATCAAAAAGGGCGCCGGAGGGGCTTTTACCGGATGGGGTAACCCACGCCCCCATAGGGATTGCTGTCCACCGGGGTGGGGGTGGCGCGGCGGGGGATGGGTGTTTCCTGGGCGCCGAGCGGGCGGATGCGGATCACCGAGCCGTTTTGGCTGTCGGTGATATAGAAGCGGTTTTCCTGGTCCGCGGCGATGCCGTGGAATTTGGGGCTGTAATTGGCCGTCAAGATTTCGTCCTTGGCCACCCATTGGCCGATGAAATCGAACCGGTGGTTGAAGAATTCCACCCGGCCGAAGCCGTCGGTGAGGGCGATCAGGCCGTCCTTGGTGATGGCCACCCCGCCCGGTTCCTTGAATTGGTCCGGGCCGTCCCCGAACCAGCCCTCGGCCGTGACGGCGGCTCCCTTATCGTTCATCACCTGCATCCGGAAATTTCCCGTGTCCGCGAGGATGGTCTGGTCAATCACGTTCAAGGCGAAGCCCAGGGGGTTGTTCAAGAAACCCGGATCGGCGCCGAAGGAACCCCAGCCGGAAATAAACTCGCCCAGCCCGCTGAAAATTTGGACCCGCGAGTTGCCCGAGTCCAGGACCCAAATGTTGCCGAAGTGGTCCTTGGCCACGTCCCGGGGAAGGTTGAACTGCCCGTTGCCGTTGCCCTGGGTACCGAAGGAGGAAAGGACCATCCCCTTCTCATCCAGCACCACGACCCGGTGGTTCAGGGTGTCGGCCACGTAAAGATGCTTCGAGGGATGGACGAAAACGCCGGAGGGATGGTTGAACTCGGGCGGGTTGCGCCAAGTGGCGGAGGTGCCGAAAGATCCGAAGGTCTTATAGGGGGACCCATTGGCGTCCCAGACCACCACCCGGCTGTTGCCCGTATCGGCGATGACGATCTTGCCGCTGGGGGAAATATCGATGCCCTCGGGGCCGTTCAGCTGGTCGTTGCCCGAACCCTTGGAGCCCCACATGGCGTCGAAGGTATAGAGCTTGGCGCCGTTGAAGGGAAGGGGCGTGGCCGTGGGAGTGTCGCTGGGAGTTTCAGTCGGAACCTCCACGGCGGTGGGAGTGGCGGTTGGAATTTTTTTCGCCCAAAGGGCTTGGGGTTGGAGCAGGGCGGCAAGGGCGATGAGGATGGACAGGATGGGGCTCATGGCCTTTAGACGCCGGAAGGCTTGAGGGAGTTGCCGGATGGGACAAGGGGGTTTCATGAATTTTATGCTAACGAGGACCCGTGAGGCCGTCAAGGGAAGAACCGGGAAATCAATTGGTCGTTGGAAATTCGTGGTCGGTAATTTGAGTCCGGACGCCCTATCGGAGGTTAAAGGAGGTTTGGTTTTGATCGCTTTCCGATTTCCGGAGGGCGGAGAGAGGGGACCGGACAGAGGCCTTTAGTGGCTTTCAGCCTTGCTTTGGCAATTGATGCAGCGGGTGGCCCAGGGGATGGCCTTCAAGCGGGCCATGGGGATGGCCTTTTCGCAGACCTCGCAGGTGCCGTAGCTGCCGGCCTCGATGCGGGTGATGGCCTTCTCGATGCGCTCCAGCTCAATCCGGTCGTTTTCCATCAGCGTGACCGAGAGGTGCTGGTTCAACTCGCCCGAACCATGGTCCGCCATGTCGCCGGGGACGTTCTGGTTGTCGGCGATTTCTTCCCGCAGGTCCTGCTCCAGGTGGTTGACCTGGCCCGTGATCTCGTTGCGGCGTTCCTGCAATTTACGGAGCAGGGGCTGGTAGGCGGGATCGATGCGGAGTTTTTTCTTGGGAGCCCTCAGGATCATGATGGGTTTGGAGGAAATTTTAACGGCGGTTTTTTTGGCAGGGGTTTTGGCTTTGGCCGCGGTTTTTTTGACGGGTGATTTTTTCTTGGACTTGGCCATGACTGCCTCCGGATTTAGTGGTCGTTTTTGAGTCGGTCAACAAGTGACAGGGCGTTGAAAAGGATAGAAGATTAACGAAGGGCTGAAAAACTGTC
>CAZUXW010000113.1:0-5169 GCA_964624625.1 uncultured bacterium | reverse complement strand
GCCGTATTCGTGGGCGGCAGGGTCCCGGTGGGGCTCGCGGTGGGCGTATTGGAAATCGTCGGGGTCGGCGTCGGGGTCAAGCTATTGGTGGAGGTCCGGGTCGGCGAGTTCGTGGGGGAGTTTGTCGGTGAATGGCTCGGCGTGGCCGTCGCTGTACGGGAGGCCGTCGAGGTGGCGGTTGATGAATTCGCCGATGTATTGGTCGCGGTGGCCGTCGCGGTCCGGGTTACGCTATTGGTGGGGGTGGCGGTTGGAGTTCCGGTGGAGGTGCGCGTCGGACTATTGGTCGGAGTGCCCGTGGCCGTCGAGGTATTCCCCAAGGTGTTCGTGGAGGTCGGGGTGGCGGTGCGGGTCGCCGAGTTACTTGGCGTTGGCGTCGGGGATTTGGTCGGGCTGTTGGTGGCGGTCAAGGTGTTGCCAATGGTGTTGGTGAAGGTTGGGGTGGACGTGCGGGTCGCCGTGTTGCTTGAGGTTTGAGTCGGTGAATTCGTCGGGCTGTTGGTGGCCGTCAACGTGTTCCCGATCGTATTGGTGGAAGTGGGCGTGGCGGTACGGGTGGCGGTGTTGGTGGAGGTTCGGGTCGGGCTATTCGTAGGAGTCAAAGTTGCCGTTGAACTATTCGCCGGGCTATTGGTTGGGGTGGAGGTGGAGGTTCGGGTAGGACTATTCGTCGCGGTTCTGGTTGGGGTTTGGGTTGGGGAGTTGGCGGAGGTATTCGAAGGAGTCGCCGTAAAAGATGGGGTTGGAGTGCGGGTGGCGGAATTCGTAGGGGTCTTCGTCGCGGTTCGCGTGAAGGTGTTGGTGGGCGGGACTGGAGTCGGCGTGTTGGTCATCGTGCGGGTGGGCGTATTGGTGGGAATTGGCGTTCCACCGGGGGGGCAGGTGGGCTGGGGTGTCGCCATGAAAGTTGAAACCGCAGCGCCCCAAGTGGAGGTTCCCCATGTCCAATTGGAAAGAAGATTCGGACAGGAATTGGGGGTCATGGACCAAGCCGTTCCCCCGAGGATTCCGGAGGTTCCTTTCAACCAAGCGAATATATTGGTGTCAAAAGTGGAATCATCCGTATTGCAACTCGTGGAGGGTCCATATTCCCCCACGAAAACCGGGTAGCCGGACAAAAGAGAACCGGGGACTTCCGCGTTCCAGCTGGTTGAGCCGTTTCCATCGTTGTTGCCGTAAAGATGGGCCGCAAAAAATACGCCGTTCCCGGTGTTCGTGACGGAACTCGCGGGAAGGCCGCTTAAATTGGCGCACCAGTGCAAACCGCCCAATAGGCATACATTGTTCGCGCCGGCTCCCCTTACAGCGTTCAGGAGCGCCTGCATACCGGGAGTTGAAAAGGACGCCCCGCCCAGGGTCCCCCCCTTTAACCAAGTGTTGTACCCCGTCGTATCGGTGACGACGGAGGGAGTGATGTTGTCATTGCCGGAATCATAGGGTTCATTGTAGAGGTCGAATATGACCGCGGGATTATTGGAATAAGCCGCCCCGACGGAACTCCAAAAAGTGACCGCGTTTGCGTCCGCCATGGGTTGCTGCTTGGTGTTGGCGGCGTTGCCCCAGCCGGCGCCGCAAGGAGCGGAAGCCGTGGAGGAAGTTCCCGACCAGTGCAAATCCAAAATCACGTAAACATTCTGGCCGGAGCAATAATTCACCACGCTTGAAATGTAACCTTGGTAATTGGCCTGATTCGCCCCGCCGCAGCCGAACCAATAATCCTGATTCAGGGGAAGCCGAATGATGTTGCAATGCCACCCGGTCACCGCCATTTGGGCGACCTGCAGGGTATTTCCCCCATTGCCCGAGGGAGGGCCTTCGCCCGTGCTGGAAAATTCCAACCCGTCCACGTTGACTCCCTGCAGAAACACGCTGCACCCACCGCTGGTTTGAAGTTTATTGCCGGAAACCTGCAGGGTGGGGGGAGCCGCCCAGGCCGTCGCTGTTGCCGCGGTGAAATAGACAATTCCCAAAAGATAGGAAAGAAGGCGTTTGAGGACTCTTCCGGAATTTAAAGGTCTTATGAAAAACGTTATTAGACCGGAAGAAATAAAAAGTGGAGCGGCACAGGCAAAGGCGAAACCGGATTTTCGGTTTAAAAAGGATGTCATTCGGCCAGTGCCTTTCAAATTGAACGTCAACTGATTGCGGGACCACCAATACCAAAACATTGTAATATTATCACTCCGGACGATTTTCATTCCGAAAATTGATAAAAAAATGAACAGGCGCCGAAACTTATCAAGAATGTTTTTTTGACTTACGGGGGGCAAAATCAGCCGAAAAGCGCTTGCGCCGAATGGGCTTGAACGCTACAACACCATTCCCTTTTCAAGGGCCTCATCCGCCATGCCTCTTTTTTTCATGATCAAGTGCAGTTGATGCCGCAGGATGGGCATGCGCTTCGCCAACTGACGGAATTCCCGGGAGGAGATGACCAGTGTGGTGACATCCGTCACCGCTTGGGCGCTGGCGTTGCGTTTATCCGAATATCCCATGGCGACATTTTCGCCGAAGAAATCACCGGCCCTGAGCTCGGTGGAAAAGATCACCTTACCATGATCGTTTTTTCGAAAAATCTCGACCCGTCCGGAGGAAATAACGTAGAAATCCTCCGTCTTGCTCCCCTGCCGGACGATAAGCTCGTCCTTCTTGAAATTTTGGATTTTAGACAAAAGGGATATTTCGTGTTTAGCCGTCGGATCCAGGTCCCTGAAAATAGCCACCGACGAGATCAAGGGACGCCTTTTCCAAAGGCTGGAAAAATTATCCTTTAATTCGTTCTTCTCGACGAACTCCAGAAACAAATCCCCCGCCAACTTGAACAGAATCACCGGGGTCCGGGCGACCACCGTGGCCGTGGTTTTGGATTTGTTGATAATGGACATTTCCCCGAAAAAATCACCGCTTTCCAAATTAGCCAGCAAGGGCTCCTTTTTATATTCGGGGTCCAGCACGTCGATCGTCCCCGAAAGGATGAAATAAAAGGAGTCCCCCGCCTGCCCCTTTCGGACGATTTCAGCGCCGTTGGGAAATTCCACCACCTGCCCCTGGGAATAAATGATATTGATCCAGCTCAGGTCCTTCACCTCAAAGAGCTTTAATATCTTCAACACGCCGGTGTAAACGGACTGGGAAAAATTTTTCTCTTTTAAAAAAGTCTTCCCCCAGCCAGGCCTGGCAGCCTGATATTTATCCTGGTTCACCTTGGAGGGGTTGACGTGATAAAACAAAAACTCCGTGGATGGATTCTTCGCGATAGCCTCATCCCAATCGGACGGGTCGCCGTGAATCTGCCCTCCCCCGGCGTCAATCATGGCCAGGCGCTCATCCCCCCGCACCAGATTTTTCATCCGGTCGAAATGTTCGCGGGAGACGGCTCCCGACTCCACCAATTGGGCCATGCCCTTAAAATGGTCCAAATCACTCGAGTGAAGAATGGTGTGGGGCTTCCCTTCCGCGTCCAGAACCGTAACCCGGAAGCCTATGGTAGGGATCGAATGGACCGTATAGAAAAATTCCCAGGAAGCTCCGTACATGCTGTAAATTTTTCCAGGGATGACTTCCACAAAATTCATCATCCCCTTGGCCATGTCCAACGATACCCCAATAATGTTGGCGACTTTTAAAACCGTGCATTCATAAATTTCCCTGGTCGATATCAAAGTCAGCTTATGCTCGGAAAGCAGCAGTTCGCTCAAGGCGCAATGATCGTCGTGAACATGAGTTTGGATAATGGCGGTCAGGCTGTCCTTTGACACCCCGACTTGTTTCAGGTATTTGCTGATCCCCGCGGGCGAATCGATTAAAAATCCGTTCCCATTGACCCACAAAAGCATTCCCGTGGTCGGACCCTCCGGATCAAAACCCGTAAAGCATCCCAGCACTTTCAGCCTCAGCGCCTCGGGTTTTTCCACTTCCCCCGTCAAATCCACCAGCGGCGGAAGCTGTTCTCCCTCGAAATTCAAGTCCAGGATTTGCGATTCGTCCTTGTTGGACACTTCGTACTGGTTATTTCCCAACCGCTTAATCCAATGGTCCTTGGAGTCCCCGAAAATCGGGACCTGCACCTCCCCTTCCTCCTCGGGAAGATAAACAAACTCAAACAAATCCTCGATCTGCTGTATCTTGCTGCCCTTTTGGATCGCCATCCCTTCCGCCATCGCGGCCAGGGTGTCGATTCGGTTCTTGCTCAAACCCCAACGCTTCATTTCCTCGCGGCTCGGCCCCAGGAGGGTGATTCGCAAAAGGTCGTACAACCGCTCGCACATCTCCTTGGTTCCCAGAACGCGGAACTTTTCACCACGCTGATAGCCTTGGTCGATAAACAAAAACCAATAGCCCAAAAACTCGAAGGCCATTTGAGAAACGCCGTTCTGATGGGAAACATCCGGCAGGATGCCGACATGGGGAATACTTTTCTTTTGTTTGAGCAGGGCCTTGAGAATTTCCGGCGGGCTTCCCAGCAGGGCGCTGGTGCTGTTCCCCTCCAAGTGATAACAACCGGGAGCGATGGAAGAGATTTGCATGGGACTCCTTTGCTCGCCTTACTCCGCCAGGATCCATTCGTCAGAACCCTTGGTTTCAGGAAGCCATTAGGTTTGTGTTTTCACGGAAAAGGGGACTTACTTGTGGTTTCGGTCTTTTCCCGCGAAAGAAAGCGTTTACCCAATATAAAAGAGTGAAATTCAACGGTCAATCTTTTAGGCGCCCAACCAATAAAAGGCGTGATTTTAAATGATTTTTTGGAGGAGACGGCAAGACCCGCCGGGGACGGCCTTCATCAACGAATGACGAGCACTTTTTTAATTTTAACCGTTGTTCCCGAAGCCTCGTCAACCTCAACGCGCAAATAATAGAGACCGCTCGCGGCAGGGGTCCCCGTCTTATCTTTGAGGTCCCATGAAAGCGTTAAGTTGCTGGAGGCATAAATAGCATCTTCGTAAATCTTCCGGAAGGCCGCGGTGAAAACGCCAAACTTCACCTTGGAATAACCGTTCAACTGCAAATCGATATGGACGGGCCCTCCCTGCGATGGATTGGGATAGGGATCCGTCATCACTTCCCGAGTGGGAGTGGCCGTGGGGGTGGAAGTCTTGGTCCTGGTCGGAGTAAAGGTAAAGCTGGGGGTGGCCGTCAAGGCCACCAGCGTCACCACCGCGCCGTTGAGGG
>CAZUXW010000112.1:4519-5661 GCA_964624625.1 uncultured bacterium | reverse complement strand
AACCAACAACCCTGCGATTAACAGTCGCATGCTCCACCATTGAGCTATCGGGGAAGATTACCCGACCAATAAGGGTCGGGAGTTAGTAGTTATAAGTTAGGAGTTAGGAGTTTTTAAGCGAAAACCCGTAAATTCCCATGAAAACCCCCAAAAACCGTGGTCTTTGAGGGAGGGTTAGTCTAATTCACTCCATATAAAAGTCAAGGTTTCCAAGAGGCGGAAGATACAGCAAAACCTGAGATTCCCACGGATAAAAACCTTTGATCGGGCCTGCGGTGGCCCGATGCCGATTGGCTCAGCTCCTCGGAATGACAGATAAGAAAAAGGCGTTCATTTCAGCGAAAGGCCGTGGGATTCCAGGGCTTCGCGGGTGCCTTCCAGGTTCTTGTGCTGGATCGAGGACATCCCCAGTTTCCTGGCGACCTCCACAAATAAGGGCCGGTCGTCCACATAGACGCAGGCCGAGGGTTCCACCTGCACCATGTCCAGGGCCAGCTTGAAGATGTCCTCGTCCGGCTTGCGGAAGCGCACGAAACAGGACGAAACAAAAAAATCCACGAAGGAGCCCAGGTGGAATTTCTCGATGCGGTACTCCGTCAATTCCCTGGCCTCGTTGCTGATGACGCCGACCTTTAAATGGTGCTTGGCCTTTAAATCCTTGCAGAACTGGATCATCTCCGAATAGGGCTGGGATTGGTCGAACATGAATTGGGTGAATTGGTCCTTGGTGAAGGAGCGGGGCTGGAAAAAAACGATGCGGTCCAGGTAGGTGTCCAGCGAGATCTTGCCCACCTCGTAGGTGTCGTAGGTCAGGTGATGGCGCTCGTCCATTTCCGCGTAGTCGAAACCGAAGGTCTCGGCCGCCAATTTGCGGGACTTGCGGTCCCAGCCGTTGGTCAGCAGGACGCCGCCGACATCGAGGAACAAAGCGTGGATTTTGGAAGACATAAACACCTCCGGAGATTGAGCCACCGATTCACATCGATATTACCGGAAAAGAAGAAAAAATAGCCACAGATGAACAGGGATTAACACGGATGAAGCGAGCTTGGGTTTAAGCAAAACAGCCTATTGGCCACCGATGAACGCGGATAAAGTAAACGGAATTTGGTATTAACGACTTTAACAAAAGATCATATCCG
>CAZUXW010000112.1:0-4419 GCA_964624625.1 uncultured bacterium | reverse complement strand
TAAGCCTCGATCATCAAATCCTCGAAGGGCTCGTCCTTCACCTTTTTAAGCTTGCCGGCCCTTTCCATCCAGGCGACCTGGCGCTTGAAGGTCTCCACCAGGGGCACGGTGGTCTTGAAGTCCAGGTCCCTGGCGGCCTTGCTGTTGTCAAAGACCGAGCCGTATTGGTAGATGTACTTGACCCCCACGGCGCGGTGGGGAGCCTGCTCGTAAAGCCAGTGGGTGGGGATGTGGACGGGGTTAAACTTGCCGCCCACGGCCTCGGCGAGCTTTTCGAAGACGCCGTTCCAGATCGTAAGCTCGTCGCTGGTCAAGTGATAGGCCTGGCCGTAGGCCTTGGGGTTTAACAGGCAATTGACGAATCCGCGCGCCACGTCGGACACATGGGCGATGGACCAGGGCGCTTTTCCGTCGTCCATCACGATCACCGGGAGCCCCTGGCGCAGGCGGTTGGGAAGGCTGTCGTCGAAGAGGATCCCGGAGGCGGTGGCTCCCTCGCCGGTGGTGAAGGAAGGCCTCAGGACCGTGGTGTTGAAGCCGCTCTCGCCGTTGGTCCGGAGCAGGATTTTTTCGATCTTCGATTTATTCCTGCCGTAGTCGCCCACGGGCCGGTGGGGCTCGTCGTCCGTCGCGGGAAGCTTGGTCAGGGGGCCGCCATAGACGCAGACGGTGGAGCAAACCACCAGGTGCTTGACCCGTCCCACGAAGGCCCTCAGGAGCGATTCGGCGTTCTCGGGGGCGAAGGCCACCATGTCGATGACCGCGTCGAAGGTATGCTGGCGCATGGTGTCCTCGAAGTCCTGGGTCTTCCAACGGTCGCCATGGAGGACCTTGACGCTCTTGGGAATGCGCGACTCGCTGACGCCCCGGTTGAAGACCGTCACGTCGTCGCCCCTCTTGACCAGCTGGTCCACGATGGCGGTGGAGATCAGCCCCGTCCCGCCGATAAGAAGAACTTTCACGAAAACCTCCTGAATCTACTGCGAATTTGCGCGAATTGACGCGATCAAACCAAACCATGCAACCATTACGCATTTGAAATTTATTAACAGCTTCGTTCAATCCTGTTAATCCCAGTTCCTAATCCTGGTGGGACACTTGTTTTGATTATGACCTTAACCGCGGAAATTTGCGCCCCTTTGCGGCTCCCGGTCGTTGCTGGGGGCCATTGTAACGATTAAACCATAACGTTGGAGCCAGTAATAATGAAGAAAGCTACCATTTTGTCGATGTGGATTGACACCCTCTGTGGTGGGAAATCCAAGGCCCGCCACCAGCTTTCGTGGTGGGGAAGGGGGAATTCCCTGGCACGTTCTATGCTTTTTCATCCTTCCTAAATAACGAAATCAAGTCTCAGGGGAGGCTGCCATGGAAACCTTTAAATCCTACGAACTCGGGGGGTTCCATGACGAGTTGTTCCTCTCCCCCGGCACGCCCCGGCCCGCGGCCAAGTCCCTCCTGGAAAAAGTCGTCCGGCTGGGCTTCCCGGAGCTTCAAAGGCGCCAGCAACTGGCCGAGATGTCCCTGCTCAAGAAGGGCATCACCTTCAACGTTTACGGCCACAACGAGGGCGAGGAGAAAATATTCCCCTTCGACATCCTGCCCCGGGTGATGGAACAGGCCGAGTGGGAAAGGCTGGAAAGGGGATTGAAGCAGCGCATCCACGCCTTGAATTTATTCCTCCAAGACCTTTACCACGACAAAAAAATCCTTTGGGACAAGGTGATCCCGCCGGACCTGGTTTTTTCCAGCAAGGGGTTCCAGGAAATGTGCCAGGGCGTCTCGCCGCCCCTGGGCGTCTGGTGCCACATCGCCGGATCCGACCTCGTCCGGGACCAGGACGGGACGGTCTACGTGCTGGAAGACAACCTGCGCTGCCCCTCGGGCGTCAGCTACGCCATCGAGAACCGCCAGGTCATGAAGCGGACCTTCCCGGAATTTTTCGAGTCCGTCTCGGTCGCCACGGTGGACGATTATCCCAGGCACCTGCTGTCCACCCTTCAATCCCTCTCGCCGGCCAAGAGGCCGGGGGTGGTGGTGCTGACGCCAGGCGCCTTCAACAGCGCCTATTACGAGCACAGCTTCCTGGCCCAGCAGATGGGCGTGGAATTAGTGGAAGGCTGCGACCTCTACGTGGAGGCCGGCCGGGTGAAATTGCGCACGACCCAGGGCCCCCAGCCCGTGGACGTGATCTACCGCCGCGTCGATGACGATTTCCTGGATCCCCAGGCCTTCCGGCCCGATTCCATGCTGGGAGTGCCGGGCCTCTTCAAGTGCTGGGCCGAGGGAGGGGTGGCCCTGGCCAACGCCCCGGGAACCGGGGTGGCCGACGACAAGGCCGTTTACGCCTACGTGCCCCAGATCATCCGCTATTACCTGGATGAGGATCCCATTCTTCCCAATGTCCCCACTTATGTCTGTTGGGAGCCGGCCCAAATGAACCATGTGCTGGCCAATTTGGACAAGATGGTGGTGAAGGCGGTCAACGAGAGCGGGGGTTACGGCATGCTGGTGGGCCCCCACGCGGACGCCAAGCAAAGGGAAGCCTTCGCCGAGCGCATCAAGGCGGCCCCGCGCAACTATATCGCCCAGCCCACCCTGGCCCTGTCCCGGGCCCCGGTCCTGGTGGGGGAAAAATTGGAAGGCCGCCACGTGGACCTGCGCCCCTACATTTTGTCGGGGCGGGACACATGGGTGACGCCGGGGGGATTGACCAGGGTGGCCTTGAAGAAGGGTTCGCTGGTCGTGAATTCCTCCCAAGGCGGCGGATCCAAGGATACCTGGGTGGTGCTGTCCCAGGACCCGGCGAAAAACAACAAGGCCGTTTCGGCCGCCGCCACCGTGGAGGCGAAATAAGAAACACCGATTCACCACAGGTCCCTATTGGGACCACAGAGGCACAGGTAGGATTTAAATAGATTCCCAAGATTCGATATTTAAAAGGGCGAGCTTCAGACCCGTCCCCCCAAAATCTTTCGAGCTGGTGGTCAGCCTTAACTGTGCCTCTGTGGTTCCCGCAGGGAACCTGTGGTGAACCGGTTTTGTCTTTCATTCCTTTTTTGAGGTTTATTCATGTTGAACCGAGCCGCGAACGCGCTTTATTGGATGAGCCGCTACCTGGAGAGGGCCGAGAGCACGGCCCGCCTCATCGAGGTGAACCTCCACCTATCCCTGGACCTGCCAGGCGAGGAGGACACCTGGAAGGCGGTGGTGGAAACCACCGGCGACCGGGAGCATTTCCACAGCCATTTCGAGGACGCCCAAAGGGAGGCGGTGCTGGGTTTTTTGGCTTTCGATTCGGGCAACCCCAATTCGGTCCTGGAATGCGTGAAGGCCGCCAGGGAAAACGCCCGCACGGTGCGCGAATACCTTCCCACGGAAGCCTGGGAAGGCATCAACAGCCTGCACCTGCAGGTGAAACAGGCTGCCAGCTCGGCGGGAGCCTTGACCCATTTGGAAGAGGCGGTCAATAACGTCCGGGCCGGGGGCCGCCAGTTGGAAGGGGCCTTGGAGGCGGCTTTTTCCCGGGACGAGGGCTGGTACTTCGGGCAGCTGGGCCGCCAATGCGAAAGGGCCGACCAAACTTCCCGCTTGGTGGACGTGAACCACCGGCTGCTGGAGAACCGCCACGAAGAGCCCTCCCACGCCCTCCGGTGGGAGGCGGTCCTCAAAAGCGCGGCGGGACTCCAAATGTACCGGCGCCGGCATGGCGCCACGGAAGGCTCCCGGGTGGCCGAATTCCTCATCCTGGACCCGACCTTTCCCCGGAGCCTGGCCTTCGCCCTCCGGCAGGCCGAGGAATCCCTCCGGGCCGTGACGGGAACGGCGCCTGGCCAGTTCAAGAACGCGGCGGAAAAGGCCCTGGGCAAATTGGCCGCCGAACTGCGCTACACGGATTTTGACGACGTCCTTTCCCCCGGCGTGCATCACTGGCTGGACAGTTTTCAATCCCGGTTGAACGGCGTGGGGGTGGAGATCCAGAAAACTTATTTCGACGGACCCGCGAGCCAGGGAGCGGAGCAGGAAGCGGCTCAGCAGCAGTAACGGAGGTCGACGGTCGACTGGATTCCGACGACAGAAAATCGAGGAGGATGAGATGACTTTTTGCTTGGCGATGAAAATGAAGGACGGGCTCGTGGGATTGGCCGATACCCGCATCACCAGCGGGACGGAGGTTTTTTCCACGAAGAAGGTTTCCACCTACCAGCACCAGGGGTACCCCATGTTCTTAATGACCTCGGGTCTCCGGTCCGTCCGGGACAAGGTCTTCACCTATTTTGAGGAGGAGCTGGAGAAGGGCCATGAGTTCGACAAGCTTTATAAGGTCGCCAATTGTTTCGGCGCCCAGGTGCGCCGCGTCGCCGAGGAGGACCGCCGGGCCCTGGTGGAGAGCCGGCTGGATTTTAACATCCACGCCCT
>CAZUXW010000111.1:0-5778 GCA_964624625.1 uncultured bacterium | reverse complement strand
TGCGGTGCTCTACCAACTGAGCTAACGACTCACCCAAAGCCTTGGGAAGGTTCTAAAAAATATACTGTTTAACCGGAAATAGCAAAACAAATGACGGCCAAAAGAAAGATCGCCGCAAATTAACGCAAATTATCGCTGTTCAACCCAACATCCGATTCTTTCAGGCTTTTGTTTCTTGGCGGAAATTCGCGCCAATTCGCGGCCAAGCCTTAGTGGTTCTGGAAGATCTGGGAACGGTCCGGGCCCACCGAGATCCAGGACAGGGGAACCCCAATGGCTCTTTCAATTTCATCGAGATAACGCCTTGCTTCCGCCGGCAGGTCGCTCAGTTTCGAGGCCTTGGTTAAATCCCCGTCCCAACCCTTCATCTCCTTATATACCGGTTTGCAGCGGGACAATTGCTGGAGCCCCGCGGGAAATTCCCCCACGACCTTGCCGTTCACCTTGTAACCCACGCAAAGCTTGATGGTCTTCAGGTAGCTCAAAACATCCACCTTGGTCAAAAGGATGCCGGTGAAGCCGTTGATCCGGCAGGCATAGCGCAGGGCGACCAGGTCGATCCAGCCGCAGCGGCGGGGGCGGCCGGTGGTGGCTCCGTATTCCCCTCCCCGGTGGCGGATCTTTTCGCTGAAGACCGCGTCCATTTCCGACGGAAAGGGTCCCTCGCCCACGCGGGTCGTGTAGGCTTTCGCGACGCCGTAAATCTCGTCCAACCATTGGGGGCCGATGCCAAGCCCCGTGGAGACCCCGCCGACGCTCGCGCTGGAGGAGGTCACATAGGGATAGGTGCCAAAGTCAACGTCCAGCAAAGTTCCCTGCGCGCCCTCGGCCAGGATGTTCTCGCCCGCCGAGAGGCGTTTTTCAAGATAGGCGGTCGTGTCGGCGACCAGGGGCTTGATCCTGGGGGCCAGCTTCAAATACTGGTCGACGATCTGGTCCGCGTTGACGGTCTTTTGGCCGTAATAGTTCTTCAACCAGAAATTCTTTTCCTTCACCACTTCCCGCACCTTCTGGCGGAAATAGGAAGGCTCGTAAAAATCAATGACCTTCAGGCCCACTCGGGCCATCTTGTCCATATAAGCGGGGCCGATGCCCCGGTTGGTGGTCCCGATTTTCCCGCTTCCCTTCCGGGTCTCCGAGGCGCCGTCCAAAAGGCGGTGGTAAGGCATCAGGAGGTGGGCGCGGTCGCTGATGATCAGGCGGTCCCGGACCTTGACCCCTGCCTTCACCATGGTGTCAATTTCGCCCAAAAGGGCGACAGGGTCCAGGACGACCCCGTTCCCAATCACGCACTTCTTCCCCGAATGGAGGATGCCGGAGGGTACCTGGTGGAAGACGAATTTTTTCCCGCCCGTGACGACCGTATGGCCGGCGTTGCTGCCGCCCTGGTAGCGGGCCACGATATCCACCTGTTCGGTCAAAACGTCGACCATCTTCGCCTTGCCCTCGTCGCCCCATTGGGCCCCGATGATGACGATGTTTTTCTTGGTGGAACGCTTGGAAGAAGCGGTTCTTTTAGTGGATTTTTTCATTCTGCCGATTCCTTGGATACCCGCTTTTACCGGGCAAAAAAAAACTCCGCCGCCTCGGGCAGAGTCGTGATCACGATTGACTTGGCGTATTTTAGGGGAAAGGAGGGGTTTAAACAAGCAAGGAATGACCAAAAGGCGATTAGGAGTTAGGAATTAGGAGTTAGGAATGGGAAGGCGAAAACAGCAAGGATTACGATAAGGATATAGGATTTCCCCCTAGTCCCGGGTCAGGCGAAGCCGGACGGATTCGTGGACTTCAATTCCGAATTCCTAACTCCTAATTCCTAATTTCGCTTTGCGTTAGGGTTGTTTCTGCTCGTCTTCCGGCACCAGGCCCTCGTGGTGGCTGGTCTCGAGTTTTTGGATCAGGTTCTTGATGTCGTAGTTATTGGGGTCGAATTCCTCCGCTTTCCTGGCGGAATAGAGGGCCGCGGATAATTTCTGGCTGTTGAAGGAATTGACGCCTTCGTCGTAATATTTTTTCGCGTTTTCCGACATGGGCTGGGGTGTGGTCACCCACTCGTCGCAGGCGAAGCCCTCCTGCCCGTCCACCATGGATTTGATGATCAAATGATAACGAAGCCCGTTTTTGGCCCCCCGCAAAAGGCAGTACTTGCTCAAGAGGGGTTCCTGCTTGGCGCGGCGGAAATCCTTATCCTCGTCGCTGCGGATATAAACCAGGTAGCCGTCCGCTTGGCTTCCCTGGGGAATGTCCCACTTCAGGTAAATTTTCTCGTCGCCCACCAGGGATTGGACCATGTAGGGCTTCGGCACGGGTTTTCCCGAGGTGGCGTTGAAAATATAGCCCGCCCCCAAGCGGTGGCTGTTCCCCAACTTGTCCGAGTGGTTCATGAAGGCGTAATCGATGGACCAATCGCTGGTGCGGTAGGAGGCCCCGACGCTGAATTCCCCCGGCAGGGTGAGGAAGCTGATAAACCCGGCCCGCAAGCCGAAACGCCCGTCGAAGAACCAATGCTCCACGCCGCCTCGGATCCTCACGTTTTGATCGTTGAGCAAGGGATCGTCGGAAAGGGTCCAGGGAACATCCGCCGACAAAAGGGTGTAGGGATCGAACTTATAGGCCAGGCCCGCCGTGAGGATCGGGGGAACGGCCTGTTCCACGCCCGTGTTGTCGAACCGGACGGAGGTGGAGATGTCATTGAGGACCAACCCGGCCCGGAACTCGGTGTTGTCCTTGAAGGGCTGGCGGAACAAAAGCCCCAGGTCCACCCCCGCCCCCTGGACGGAGCCGTTGCCAGCCCCTAGATCCGCCAATAAGAAACGGAAGCTGGCGCCCAACATCAGCCTTTTATCCGAGACGAATTCCACCGGAATGGCGACCGAACCCGTGTACTGGCCTTCCAGGGCCCCGGAAATGTCCGTGTAAAACAAATCGTTCAGGCTGACGGCCAGATGGATGTCCTTGTCCAAGGGGTAGTGGAAAGCCAGGTAAAGGTTCCGGTTCTTGTCGTTGAAATAGGACCCGAACATTCCCTGGAGTTCCGGCTGGTCCAATTGGACCAACCCCGCGGGATTCCAATAACCGGCGCTGGGGTCGTCGGAAATCGCGACGAAGGCCCCGCTCAAACCCATGGCCCGGACTCCGACGCCCAAATCCCCCCCTCGGTAAAAAAGGGCGGAGGCAGGCGCGGTTGGGAGGACCAGAAAAAGGACCGCGAATAATAATACGAGGAACCGGGGATGTTGTTTTTTAAAGTTCATAAAAAAAGGACAATTTCAGCTGGTCCTTTTATTCCTTTCAATGAATAACCAAAATTTGAATGGCGGCGCGCAACTTCTGGCCGTTGGAGGGATTGACGCCCTCCAGCACCGCGATATAGACCCCCGCCGCGACCTTCTGGGAGCTCGCGTTGGCCTGGTCCCAGGAAGTGACGCCGTTCGCGATGGATAAGTTCCTCACCAGTTCCCCGCTGACCGCGTAGATTTTTATTTTACTTTGACTGTCCGCGGGACTTCCAGCAAAAGAAGCCGAGAATTGGAGGATATCCCCCGGCCGGCCCACGTTGGGCAGGGCGGATAACGATACCGCTCCCCCGTGGTTGGGCGCGACGAAGGCGTCCCTCTCCAAAAGCACGCTGTTCCCCGTGGCCGGATGCTCTTCCAGCACGAAGTGGTAAAAGCTGTTGGGCACGATATTGCCGCTGTCGTCGGTCACGTTCCAGGTCGCCACCAATTGGCCGTTCAGGTAGATGTCGATGCTGCCCCCCAAACCGGAGGGATTGGGTTGGAAGCTCGAGAGGGACATGGAGAAGGTCGTGCCTCCTGCGAAGGGCGTGGATCCGCAAATGGTGGCGACCTTTTCGCCCCTTTGGTCGTAGATCCGGACAATTTGCTGGCTGCAGGCCGGTGACGTAACGGGCGTGGCCGTCAAGGTCGGGGTGATGGTGGGCGTGTCCGTGATCGTGGGGCTGGGGGTGGCCGTGGAGGAGGGCGAGGCGGTCGCGGTGGCGGACGGCGTGGAGCTGGGGCTGGAAGTGGGCGAATTCGTGGCAGTGGAGCTGAAGGTGGCGGTGGCGGTGGCCGTCGGAGTGTGGGTGGGGCTATTGGTCAGGGTGGGCGTCAAGGAATCCGTCGGCGTGTTCGTCGGCGAGTTGGAAGGAGTGACGGTGGCCGTGTCCGAAGCCGTCCTGGTGGCGGTGGCGGTGGGTGAATCGGTCGCCGTGGAGCTGGGCGTGGCGGAAGGCGTGTCCGTCGGGCTGTTGGTGGGAGTCGCCGAAGGCGTAGAGGTCAAGGTGGCAGTGGCGCTGTTGGAGGGCGTGGCGGTCGGGCTATCGGTGCCGGTGCTGCTCGGCGTGGAGGTGGGCGTGGCGCTGGCCGTGTCCGTCGGGGTACTGGTCGAGGTGGAGGTCGGTGAATCGGTAGCCGTTGAACTGGGGGTGCTCGAAGGCGTATCGGTCGGGGTGCCGGTGGGGGTCGCCGAGGGAGTGTGGGTCAGGGTCGGAGTCGCGGTATTGGTCGGCGAATCCGTGGGGGTGCCGGTCGGCGAATTCGAAGGGGTCTGGGTCGGGCTGTTCGAGGGCGTGTCCGTCGGCGTGGTGGTCGGCGTATTGCTCGGCGTATTCGTGGTCGTAACGGTCGGAGTGTTGCTGGGCGTGTTCGTGATGATCGGGGTAATGGTCGGGGTATCGGTCGGAGTGTCCGTCGTCGTGATGGTCGGGCTGTTCGAGGGCGTGTCCGTGGGCGTGGTGGTCGGCGAGTGGGTCGCGGTGCTGGTCGGGGTATCCGTCAAGGTCGGAGTCGGAGTATCGCTGGGACTGTTCGTGGGGCTATTGGTGGGGGTGTCCGAAGGCGTCGAGCTGGGCGTCGAGGTCGGCGTAGGGGAAGGAGTGTCGGTCGGGGTATCCGTTAAGGTGCTGCTGGGTGTATCCGTGGGCGTATCGGTCAGGGTCGGCGTCGGCGTATGGCTGGGCGTATCCGTCGGCGTGTCCGTCGGGGTTGGCGTCGGGGTGTGGCTGGGCGTGTTCGTGGGTGTATCCGTCAGGGTCGGCGTGGGCGTATCGCTGGGCGTATTCGTGGGCGTATCCGTCAAGGTTGGCGTCGGAGTGTGGCTGGGCGTATTCGTAGGCGTATCGGTCAGGGTCGGCGTCGGCGTGTGGCTGGGCGTGTCCGTCGGCGTGTTCGTGGGGGTCGCAGTCGGAGTATCGCTGGGCGTGTTTGTGGGCGTGTCGGTCAGGGTCGGCGTCGGGGTATCGCTGGGCGTATTCGTCGGCGTGTGGGTCAAGGTAGGGGTTGGTGTGTCGCTGGGGGTGTTCGTCGGCGTGGTCGAAGGCGTATCGCTGGGGCTGTTGGTCGGGGTATTCGTCGGCGTATCCGTCAAGGTCGGAGTCGGGGTGTTGGAAGGAGTCCGGCTCGGTGTCGGGGTCGGGGTGTCGGTAAGGGTCGGAGTCGGGGTGTTGGAAGCTGTGTTGGTCGGTGTATCCGTCAAGGTGGGCGTCGGCGTGTCGCTGGGGGTGTTGGTCGGAGTATGGGAAGGGGTGTTGGAAGGAGTGTCGCTCGGGGTATTCGACGGCGTAGAGGTCGGAGTATGGGTTAAGGTCGGAGTCGGTGTGTTGCTGGGCGTGGCCGTGGGGCTGTTGGAAGGCGTGTTCGAAGGCGTGGAGCTGGGGCTATTGGTCGGTGTATCCGTCAAGGTTGGCGTCGGTGTGCTGCTGGGCGTGTTCGTAGGACTATTGGTCGGAGTATCCGTCAAGGTGGGTGTCGGCGTGCGGCTGGGGGTGTTGGTGGG
>CAZUXW010000110.1:0-5787 GCA_964624625.1 uncultured bacterium | reverse complement strand
GGCGAAGATTGGTGGGCGAAACAGGATTTGAACCTGTGACCCCCTGCGTGTAAAGGAATCGGTTCCCTTCCAACGTTCTTCTAAAACGATTGTACTACAACGAAGAAAATCACTCTGACACTTTTGCTTCCCGTGCCTTTGTCATACCGGTGTCATTCAACCTTTCCACCTGCTTCAGCGCGTCCACTCGGTCTTTCCGGTCAATCCGGTTGTATCGTTTGAACATCGCATAGGTCTTGTGGCCCGAAATGGACATGATAATCGAGTCATTCACTCCCGCCTTTCGGAGGTTGGTCACCGCACAATGCCGTAGGTCGTGGAACCTGAAATCTTTGACCTCGGCCTTGCGGCAAGCCTTCCGAAAAGCGGTTTTGATACTGATGACCCGCTTACCCTTGTACGTGAAGACATACGGACTACCTACAGTCCTTGGCGTTTTTTGGAGAAGGTTGACGAGCATTTCCGTCAACGGTATTTCCCTCTTCTCCCGTGTCTTGGTGTCCGTGGCTTCCAGGTTGATAACTTTCTGGTGAACATCTACCTGATCCCACCGCAACCCCAAAATCTCACCCCTCCTCATGCCGGTCCAATAAGCCAACTGAACAACGGCCTTCAATCGGGGTGAACAACGCTTCAAGAGCGCTTCGTATTCCTCCTGCGTCAAAGTACGGTCCCGCGATTCTTCCTTGAAGCCCCTGACTCCCTCAATGGGATTCCGGTCCAACAAGCCATTAAGAACCGCCCGCCGTGTGATGCACTTGAGAAGAGCAAGGTCCCGGTTCAGGGTGGCGTTTGATAACGCCCGTCCATTACGGGCTTGGTTACCGGCCTTCCGTCGTTGGGTTAAATACCCCTCAACGATGTCCGGGTTAATACTTCTCAAAGGTCCGTTTCCAAAATAAGCCTTGAGCCTCTTAGCGATCTGAACATCGTTCTCATGACTGCGCCTTCTCGCTAACGAGTAGGCCAAGAACGAATCCGCCGCCTCGTCAAAGGTTGTCTCTGGCTTTTCATCGGCCAAGAACCTTCCCTCAACGATATCCTGCGTATGCTTCGCCAGGATTTTTTTGGCCTGAACGAATGGTATCTCGCCCAGCCGGACCCTTCTTCGTTTTCTCAATCCCCTTTCCTTGATGAAATAATCTAAAAAATACCCCTTCTCGTCCTTGCGGAGATGTTGGGGCAGTCCATGAACATTAGGTTTCGGCATTGAATCCTCCTAATGTCCCCAGCAATTGCATTGTAGCAGGGGGCATAACTTTTTCAAAAATTAACAAATAACTCCGTTTTTAAAAACGCTAAGTCCTTAGCGTTTTTAAAAACTGCCAACATGACGAACTCAAAGACTATCTGGGAAAACCTCGGCTAACCACGGGTGTAAAAGCCCGTGTGGTTTTAAAACTATCAAAAAGGGCTAAAACAAAACACGGCACAAAATGTCGTATTCCCCAGAGTCTAACCACGGACCGGTTTAAGAAAAACGCCCATTGCCGGGCGTTTTTTGAAAAAGTTATCAAAGGTCGGGGTTTTGAAAAACGGTCGCCAAAGACCGTGCTTTTGAAAGATTACCCTGGAAAGCAATCAATAAAAACCGCACTTCGGGCGGTATTTTCAAATTACTGGGAGTGAAATAACACCTAGAAAAATCCAGGTGTTATTGAAGATCTATTGGGGAAATTATTGTTCTTGATGAAAAAGAAGGTTTGCCCAAATGGTTGCCAGCCCACACTTATGCTTTTAATCAACAGGTCTGACAAAACAGAGTGGGACTGGCTCTAATTAACTGCCTTGATTTGGAGTTGGCAATGGGTGAGGGAATGGCTTTTCTTGTTGTCTGAGGAGTTCAAATTTGAGTGATCGAGGGTTGAGTGAAGAGAAGTTTACCGTTAAAAACTCGTTGGCCTTTAATTCGCGTTTAGGGGCCAAAGTGACGTAACCGTCACTAGCCGTCCTTGTTCATTGATTGAACCGTTACGGAATCGTGACCGGGATACTTAAAATTACGGTTTGCGGGATTTGAAGATCGGTTAGGTTAGAAACAGGTGCGCTAGTCGTTCTCCCCCAAGCAAAAGAAGTCGTAGTTCCGGTTCCGGCAAAGCCATAATCAGCCGATGCATCTAACCTCCAAAACATCGAAACGGGCCAAGTTGCGGTATCGGTATATAAATTTGAAGGGAGAGAATTAGACGTAGCCTGTGTTTGATCGGCTGTAGGAACAGCTAAGTTTGTTATCCAGGTCAAAGCTTGTCCCAGGGTTGCCGGCATAGACATTAATGCCGTACCGACACCAGTCCCGATATGAACCAAAGAAACTGGCATGGGAAAATTAGTTGGACTATACCCACCTATATAACCATTTAGACCAAAAGTAACCGGGGCAACCATAGTAGAAGGCATACATAAACAAGTGGTGAAGTAAGAAAAAAGATAAACCGATTCCACGTTATCCCCGCTAGCGCCATATTCAAAGTCCATAAGGCTGGTAGTAAAAGAAACGGTTATCGTTGGAACAGGTGTTGGCGTTGGGGCAGTTGGTGTAGGTGAGGAGGGTGCATTTCCACAACCCACAGCAAATGACAAAATAAATAGCAAACCAAGGCAAAGATTTCTCCGAACCCTTCGTACAATTACCATAGGTGTTTCCCCTTGGACAAAATCACAGCAAAGACGACGAAACCACAGCATTTTTAAAATGGTAACGGCTAACCAAATCCATTACTTTTTCGGAGAATTCTTTGTTGCTACCAGGGCTTATAACAATTTTTTGAACGAATTCACTCGGATCAACCCGCAAAGAAATCCGTTCTTTCCGCGGCAAATTTTGATAAGCCAATGCGTTTGAGTTTTCAAACAGATGCGCTGTTGTGATTTTCGTTTCAGCACCAAACCCTTTGTGGTCGTCGGCCACCAATCTCAGTTCATCCTCAAAAACAAACTTTTTCATCTTGAAATCGAACATATTATTGAAATTAATCACAGGAAAGTCATCTGTCAGTTCAACATATTCGACGGGGACCAAACCCCAATGATAATTCCATTTAACCCCATCAAATCGGTTCCCTTCAACAATATCGGCCAAGATTGCTGTTGTCGAACAAATGGCTACGCCATCATTAGCCGGGGCATACCGCTCCCACATTTCTCTGGATTCCTTTGCATTTCGACGCCAACTACTAATATAGGTATTTCTTTTTCGACAACTGAAAGCACGAACAGAATATTCCAAGCTACAGTTTTCTTCTTTTTCGATACTAAAAAGTCTCGAAATTTCTCTTCGGGCTTGTGTGGAAGAAATGCATCCTTCAAGGGTATCTTCGAATTCAAATGCTGGCGTCAATGTCAGTCTTTTATTTTGAAAAATATCAACCAAATTGCCAAAGGATATATACCTCAGTATGGGGAGATCGTTGATCTGGGAGGCCGAAAAACCTAAACAAGTTAAGCGAGCTCCCTTCATATCAACTTCCCTATTACCGATTTGCATGAGTCCCATTTTCTGTCTTTCCACAAAGCAATTTGTCGTTTATCAATTAACTTTAAACTTATTCCCGCATCCTTACACGATCTTTTTCGATTATCCACAACCGGCGATCCACCTGTTCTTTTGATAATAAACCCAACACAGGTTTGAATAATTCTACCATCGTTGGTTTGTCCTGGCGGTCCGACCGGATAACCATGATCCCGGGATATTTCTCCGGGGGATAAGCCCGGATATCGGAGAAATCCAAGTCAGAAGTAATGAAGACTCGGCCTTCCGCTAAGCAAACGGCGGCTAAATTTTTATCGGGTTTGCCGGTTAAATCCTGGTCTTTTACCGTAAGGGCATCATGACCAGCTTGGATTAAAAGGTGTTTGATTTCAAAAGGAAGGTTTTCGTCAATTTTGAACTTCATCAGGAATGGGTAACTTCGACAATCCGTTCCCGCGCCAACTCCGCGCCATAAGCTATGGCGGCCTGAACGTCTTCCGCTTTGAGGGAAGGATACTCTTTCACGATTTCCGCAACGGATAAACCAGCGGCCAAGTTATCGAGAACGACGGAAACCATTACCCTTGTGCCCCGGATACAGGCTTTGCCGTGGCAAACGTTGGGATCTGCGGTGACTCTTTCGATTAAGTTGGACATTGCTTTAACCTCTGAATTCATTATAGCCGATTCCATGGGTCAAGACCATTATCGGAACCCGTTGAAACAAGTTCATCCCCTAAACAGCCCCTTAAAATCAAAAACCAGGCTACCAGGGAAGAACTATCACCCTAACTTAATCATTCAAAACCTGACTTCTCAATCTACCCACCCCCACCAAACCACTTCCATTCAAGCCTGCCTTGTCTACCTACCCGCCCAATTTCTTTTAACCTACCATTCACCCCTACCCCTCTGGCCCCTGTTTCTCTTTTTTCTGTCTCTTCTTTGATTCTTCTTATCCTTGTTTTTAAAAATAATAGCTTTTTAGTTTGTCCATGTGGAGAGGGCGAGCCCCCCTATCGTTTCTTGCATCTGTACTTGATGCATAGATAGGGGGGCTCGCCCTCGGAGCATGGACAAAACCCCCGAAAAAAGCCTAAAAGTTTAAATTTCGACTTCCGTCCGAATGAAAGACCATTTCCATGGACTAAGCCTCCCTATTCCTTCAAGGGGTGGCTCAGTCGGTGCCAGCTTTTCGTAAAAGGTTGGCCGGTGACTCTCCCAAAATCGCTGACGTACCATTGGGACCGCTTATCCTCCTTGAGCCGAAACTGCAAATTCCTAACCATTCGGACGGCGTGCTTCTCGGTCTCCGAAACGATGAGCCGTAAGGCATGGGGAAAGGAGTCCGACAGGTACCAAACCATGTTTTCGACCATCTTCTGGTTGTAGGCGGTGCGTTCAAATTCCAGAACGAACGCCGTTCTTTCTCCCTCCAAGTCGGCCTCGAAATAGCCGTCCGGGGTTCTCCTGAGTAACGATTTGATCCGCCGCCAAGCCCATTTCCGCCAGTCGTCTTCCAGCTTCCCCGCCAAGAACTCGGCTTTGAGAGAGGGTGTTATCCCGGAACGCATCTCAAAATCACTCACCCAAAAGATGTCTTCCAGCTCCGGGCTGGCCTCAATCACGATCCGTAACTCTTGGACCATCAAGTCATGGGTTCGTTCATATGGGTTGATTCGGATGGGATTTTTACGGTTCATAACCATAATCCGGCCCGCCTCATCCAGGCTTCGGATAGCCTCGATTGTCAGGAAGTAGTAATTATGCGCGAACATATTAGCCTTCTCAAAGAGAAGGAACCCCTTCTTGGTGTACTTGCTCAGGACGTAACAGGTGTTTCGGTAAGTGCCTTGGGGGTAAAACTTCTTGCGGAAAAGCTCTGGCATGGTGAACTTGTTGGAGTGAATCCAAACCAGGTGTTCGACTTCTTTTTCCGTCATCTCTAGATACCGGCTCATGGCCCACTCCTATTCCCGTTAAAGTCCTTTCTCAAACTTTAATCGGAGGGGCTGGGAAAGAGAAAAAAATCAAACAAACCGACCATCTGCATAAAAACAGGCGCTCACAAGGCCAAAGGTGGTGTCATTCCCGTGTCATTCGCAGTACGTTTTTATTGCCTTTGACCATCCTTGACCGGACTTGACCATGCTTTCAAAAAAAATGCCTCTGCCCTCCAGGATTGTGAATCCCTTATGGACAAAGGCATTTGTAATGTGCTGGGGACAATGAATTTTTAATTTGGTGGGCGAAACAGGACTTGAACCTGTGACCCCCTGCGTGTAAAGCAGGTGCTCTAACCAGCTGAGCTATTC
>CAZUXW010000109.1:0-5829 GCA_964624625.1 uncultured bacterium | reverse complement strand
TCCGGATGGATCGCCGCCAAAAAAACGAAGGGAATGTTCCGGGAGCGGCCCGTGATGCGGGGATTGAACCTTTCGAAAACACCCAAGTCCAGGTGCACCGTGTGGGCCAGGGCCATGTCGTTTTCATAATAGCCCTTCCAGAAAAAGGTCTTCCCCTTTTCACGGGTCACCAGTTCGGTGTCGATGCCGTGGCGCTTGAGCATCTTGAATTCCGCTTCCTTAAAATCATCCCCCACCACTCCGACCATCTTGACGGGCGCGAAAAGGGACGCGGCCAGGCTGGAATAGGTCGCGGCCCCGCCCAAGGTTTTGGGGGCGGACCCATAGGGGGTCTTCAAGCCGTCATAAGCCACCGAACCGACAATCAGGACTTCGGACATGTTTCACCTCGCAAATGATTGAACCACGGAGTACTCGGAGTTCAAGGAGTAAGGATTAATCCTTTAAAGAAAAGGATGTTTATATTCTTACTCCCTGTTCTCCGTGACCTCCGTGGTGAAAAATTTTCGCCTTAATCAAAAAGGACGAAACCCCTGAACGAGCAAAAAACAATGAAAACCAAAACCGCCAGCAAGGTATCCCCGGTTAATCTTAAGACAAGGGGGTTATCCTCGTGCTTGTTGCACTTCACCTTCAACCCATGGGCTGTTTGGCCGACGAAGTAATAGTGCTTCTCATGGTCATAGGCTTGGGGCTGGAGAAAACCTTCCTTCACCAAGGCCGCCTCGTCGATTTCGTCATTGATCACTTTATCCGGGTGGGCTTGGTTCCATTGGTTCACGGATTTTTGGAGGACAGTGACGCGGTGGTAGCAGGCCATCTCATCGGCAGGGATTAACAGCTGGCGGAGCCCGGACACCACCAAGACCACCGCCACCCAGCCGACGGCGAAGATCGACAGGCCCCTTTTCCACGTCAGCCGGTTGGTTTTTTTCGATCCCATAAGTCCCCCGAAATTTTCAAGAGTATAGCAAAAGAGGGGGCCGTTTCATGAAAAATCAGGAACAGTGCAAGGCGGGCCGGATTATTTGTCGACGATGGACAGGTTCACCTTCGACCGGGGGATTTCATAGACGAGCGGGTCAAAACCCTTTTCCGGTTTGCGCATCACGTAATAACTCAGCTTGGCCCGGCTCACGAGGCGCAGTTCCCTTTTGGCGTTGGCCTCCAAAAGGAACGGAGGAATACTTTTCGCGACCAGGGGATCAAACACGAAGATCACCCGGTTTTGCTCCTCCAAGTGGGTTTTCAAGTATTGGGCGTAGATGATTCCCGCCTCCCTGGCGGTCATGAAGGTATCCCGGAAGAAAAACCAAAGGCCGCAGGCCAGGAGCAGCGTCGTCGAGGGAATGACCACCAGCAGGACCCAGCCCTTCGTCCTCCGGATCAGGCTCCTCAACATCCCGTCCTCATGCTTCAAGACCAGGACCATGGTGAACATAAAGGAGACCAGCAGGACGATCAGGGCCAGAAGTTTTGGATCCAAGATTTTAATGACGTTGTAGGACTTGAGCAGGACCTCGTAGTAGGAGAAGTCCTCCATCTCGATGCCGAATTCCCGGTTGAAAAAAGTGAGGTAGGCGTAGCCAAGGAAATAAAGGATCGCGGAGATGATGGCGCCCCAAACCACGAAGGCGAAATACATGGGCTCAGCGCTGGTTTTGGGAGCGGAGTTAGTTTCCGTTCTTGGAGCCGGTCGGGCCGGCGTTGTTTTTGTTAACCTAGCCATATTCATTCCTTTGATGCGGTTTGTTGATAATTCCTAACTACTAATTCCTAATTACTAACTGGTTTTAAGATCATCCTTTTCCCGTCACCAGCACCGGCCTTCGGTTCGCGTAGGAAATATTGAGCAGCATCCCGATCGCCGTGTAGCTGAACACCAGCGACGATCCCCCGTAGCTGATAAAAGGAAGGGTCAGTCCCGTCACGGGCAAAAGACCGACGGTCATGCCGACGTTGATCACGATCTGAACGGCGAACATGCTGGCGATTCCCAGCGCCAACAAGGATCCTTCCCTGTCGCGGGCCTTTCGGGCGATCTCAAAGGATTTCTGGATCATGAAATAATAGAGGATCAGGATGACCGCGCATCCCAAAAAGCCCCACTCCTCCCCCACCACGGAAAAAATGAAATCCGTATGATGCTCCGGAATGAAGGAAAGCTGGGTTTGGGTTCCCTGCATATAGCCCTTGCCCGTGATCCCGCCCGATCCAATGGCGATCATGGACTGGATGATATTGTAACCAGCTCCCAAGGGGTCGTCCTGGGGATTGATGAAAACGAACATCCTCTCCCTTTGATAGTCCTTTAAAAAATGCCAAATGAGGGGGCAGGCCGCGATCCCCATCACGAACATCCACAATAGCCAGCGGTAATGGATCCCACCCACATACATAATGATAATGGATACCGGAATGAGCAAAAGGGCGGACCCTAAATCCGGCTGTTTTAGGATCAAGATCAGGGGCACTCCCAGCATCGCCAACAGGAAGAACAGACGCCCCAGGAAGAACAATTCCACGGTGCGGCTTCCTATATAACGGGCCAGCACCAACAACACGGAAAGCTTCGCCAGTTCGGAGGGTTGGTAAGACAGGATTCCTAATTTTATCCAGCGTTTGGCGCCGTTCGTCTCGTCGCCAATGACCAGGACTACTAATAAGGAAAGAATGGCGATCCAATAGAATATATAGGAAGCCTCGATCCAAAAACGGTAGTCAATGCGGGAAAAGATGAACATGGAGACCAGCGAGAGGCTGAACCAGAACAACTGCTTTTTCCAAAGCTGGGAAACCTCGAAGCCATGGGAGGTCGCGGAAAAAACCACGAAGAAGCCGATAACCGAGAGTAACAGCACCTCGGTGATCAGCACCGCGTCCACGCCCTTTAAGTAGGTCCGTACAGCCGATTGCATGTTAGCTAAGGCCTTTCCATTCGCGTCTAGTACCCTTTCCCTATCTTCCCAATAATCGCTTATTGTTTCATCAAATTCTTGAAGGCGTCTCCGGATAGCCCCTTGGCGATGTCGTAATAGTTGGCCCCCATGCTCCCGACCGTCGTGATCGTGTTGGCCTGCCAAACCGTGCTTCCGTCCTTGGTCGATACCAGATAAAACTCCAGGGCCACCGCCCCCTGGCGGCCCTTGTTCTTGAACAGGCTGAGGTCCTTTTCGATGATGGACCGCCTGCCAAGATAATTGATTTTTTGGCCGTTTTGCGATTCCCGGATGTTGATGGAGCAGGCAAACTCGGCGTAATAATCAATAACGACAATCAGGATGTAAGGCTGGTTCCCGCAAAATTGGGTGATCCCCGGATTGTAGAGGTACTTGGCCGGGGTCAAAACATGCATCAGGAGCGCGTTTTGGTAGGCCTCGTTGAACGGCACGGCGTTCAAGGACAATTTCATTTCCGCCGCTTTTTCCTGCAGGGATTGGTTGGTTTCGTTGACGGCCTGTCCCTTTTCCGCGACAAAATAGGACTGATCCGTTTTGATGCCCAAAAAGTCCCGCTGTACCGAACGCAAATATTGGGTGTCGGACCCGTTTTCGTGGACCCTTAAGGGGTTGAAATAACTTCCCATGTAGGCGATGGTTCCCGCCGGAACCTCGAAACCCGGCGCCCGATTGTAAAACTCATTCGCCCATACCCTATTTGGCAATAAGGATAAGGGCAGCAACATAAACCCTAACCACGACGTAATTTTCATGATCATTTCCCTTTTCCGAATCGTCCGCGAACCCCAGCCGAGGCCGGCCATCCCATTCGCAGCCATCCGGTTTTAAAAAGCTTATTGGCCGCCACAAAACCGTTAAAGCTTTTTGTAAAAAAAATAGGCGGATGTTCTCTTGGGAAAGCCCTTTAGTTTTCCATAAACTTTATAACCCATTTTTCGGTAAAACCCCGGCGCCTGAAGGCTATGGGTGCTGACATGGGCAAGGGTGCATTTCTTTTTCCGCCCTTCCTCTTCGGCCCTTTCCACCAATTGCCGGCCCAATCCCTGGCCCCTGTATTTCCGATCCACCCACAAGGTATCGATGAACATGATGTTCCAATAGGTGCAGCCGATCAATCCCCCGGCCCATTTCCCGCCCTTGCCCTTCAGGCTCAAGGAAAACTCCTTAAAACGAAAGGGGCCGACTTTCGCCTGGGTGTAAGCCCTCAATTCCCCCGACAGGCGTTTTTTGAACGACTTGGTTTTGCCCGAAAGTTTTTCGACTTTAAATTCTTCATTCTTCATAACGACTCTCCGTCATGGACAGGCTTCGATCCTTCGTCACTCAATCTACCTTTCGAAAACAACGCCGAATTGGAGGGGGACAAATTGGAATGGATTTTCCACTCCAGTCACTTGTGAAAAAGAGGGGGATAGTTGGTGGTCAATGGCGCTGGTTTGGGCTAAAAGGAAAAAATTCTTGGCCACCTGAATTTCCAGCCCCAGCCCCGCTTCCGCGACAAAATTGGTGTCATGGGCGATCATGTTTTTGAAATCCATATTCGGAAAATATTCTGAAATGCCCACCCCCATACCAACGGAAACAAAGGGCCTAAAATCCCCTGTGAAAAAACGGTATTTTCCCAAAGCCATCAGTTCGGTGAAGTAGAGATCGTTTATTTCATCCCGGGTCTTGTAGTCGGCTCCCTGAAATTCTAACGAGAGGGAAAAAGACCGGTTGATTTCCCACCCCATCCCGAAAGCACCGTTGTAACCGGAATAGCGGTTCACGGGGGGATTGTCCGAAAGAAAAGGCCCAAAACCAACATGGACCTCGAACCCCGCGTGAACCGCCTCGTTGAATCCCTGCTGCATGAGGTAAAGGATATCCCGGGAGGGTTGCAGGGATAGGGGGCTTTCGACAGGCGTCTCGTTCACTTGGTATTTAAAGAAAGCCAGGGAATCTCCCGTTGAGTCTTTATCCATTTTTTCCTTGCCGGGATATTCGCATTTCCACCACACTCTTTTAGGCAGTTTAAAATTTCCCGCGTCCTCATATTCCACGTGAACAACGCCTGACACCTCCCCATCGCCGGTCTCGAAGGTAATGACGGTCGGCAAATACCCGTCTTTGGCTTTTTCGAAAGAAAATCCCAAGTGGAGCTTCCCCCCGTTGATCAACACGGAAGGGGTCCAAGATTCGGACAACAAACCATTTTCTTGAAAAAGCCAGACCCAGGTTTGTCCGTCTCGGATTTCCGAAACGGTGTAACCCTTGGGACCCTTGACCACCTTGTATTCGGGTTTTTTCTTCGTGGGCTTCTTCATCTCCAGGATTCCATCCCAAGCGTTCGTAAAAAGGAGAACTTCATTTCCAACCAGCGCCGTCATTCGATCGGCGAGTTTGTCGTATTCGGGATTGCCCGAGGCGGTAAAATCTTCACGGGAAAATTTGAAGCCATCCTCATGGGTATAGGTTATAAAAAATTTCAAATTCTTGAGCTTCTTCGAGGTGGTTTCGGACCCCAATTCCCCGTTTTCGCCCTCATCCCTTTGCCGTCCCGCTTCCTCAAGGAGAAAAACCCTCAGGATTTGATCCCAACCATCGTCATCGACCTGGCAGCGAAATTGTTTTAGCCCCCGCTGGTTGTAGTCGTAATAAAGCCCGCTGGCTCTTTGGAAAAAGGCCCTGGTATCGTAGGAAAGGTCAACGGCGGAAAGGTCGGGCCCCAGGTCCGTTTTAGGAATGTCCGAAGGGGTTGCGGCCGGTGTGGTTTCAAGGGTTGGAACGGCCCCATTCGGAAACACGGGGCTCCCTAAAAGAAAAAAAGAAAGGGACAAAACCCAAGAAAAGAATGGGCCGCGAAGGTCATTTGATCTTTTCACATTCG
>CAZUXW010000108.1:0-5888 GCA_964624625.1 uncultured bacterium | reverse complement strand
AATATCCAGGGGGATGAGCCAGTCATGGCGCCGCAAGCCATTGACGCGGCGGTGGAAGTGCTCCAAAAGGACCGGAAGGTTTTGATGTCGACGGTGGTGATTCCCTTGAGGGACAAGAGGGAGTGGATGGACCCCAATGTGGTCAAGGCCGTATTGGGTCTTAAGGGCGATGTCTTGTATTTTTCCAGGGCGCCTATTCCGCATCCAAGGGAAGGCGGTATGCCCAAGGCCTATAAGCATATGGGTCTTTACGGATACAGGCCCGGATGGCTTCAGGTGATGGCGGGGCTGAAACCCACCCCGTTGGAATTGACGGAGAGGCTGGAACAGCTGCGGGCCATGGAAAACGGGGTCGTGATCCGGGCTGCTGTTCGAAAGGTGGAATCCATCGCGGTGGATGTTCCCGCGGACGTTAAAAAGGTTGAGGCGTTTTTAAAGAAAAGAAAATGAACCGCGGAGTTAATGGAGTAAGGCTTTAAATTTAAAAATAATTCTCACTCTGTGTAACTCTGTTCACTCTGTGGTTTAAAATTTTTGGAGGATTTGGAATGACCAAGTATATCTTTGTGACGGGCGGCGTGGTTTCATCCCTGGGTAAAGGCATCGCTTCGGCCTCCATCGGGAGGCTTTTGGAGAGCCGGGGCCTCAAGGTGACCATTGCCAAGTTCGACCCCTACCTCAACGTGGACCCGGGAACCATGAGCCCCTACCAGCATGGGGAAGTGTTCGTGCTGGACGACGGGGCCGAGACGGACCTGGACCTGGGACATTACGAGCGGTTTTTATCCGTGAAACTTGGCCGGGCCAACAACGTGACCAGCGGCAAGATTTACAACGCGGTCATCTCCAAGGAACGGCGCGGCGACTACCTGGGCAAGACCGTTCAGGTGGTTCCCCACATCACCAACGAGATCAAGGAAGCCATCTTAAAGATATCCAGCGAGCAGAAAGTGGATGTCTGCATCGTGGAAGTGGGCGGGACGGTGGGCGACATCGAGAGCCTGCCCTTCCTGGAAGCCATCCGGCAATTCCGTTTCGACGTGGGCAAGGACAACACTTTCAACATCCACTTGACCCTGATTCCCTACATTTCCGCCGCGGGCGAGCTAAAGACCAAGCCCACCCAAAAGACGGTCGCCGAACTCCGGGGGATCGGCATCCAGCCCGACATGATCCTTTGCCGGACGTCCCGGGAGCTCAGCGAGGATGTTCGGTCCAAAATTTCGCTTTTTTGCAACGTCGAACCAGGCGCGGTGTTCGAGGCGGTGGACGCCAAGTCCATCTACGAAGTGCCGCTTTTGTTCCACCTCCAGGGTTTGGACGATTTCATCGTCAAGAAGCTGAAATTGAAGTCCCCGGCCCACGCCAACGTCAACCAGTGGGCCAAGTTCGTGCACCAGGTTTACCACCCGAAAAAGGAAGTGGAAATCGCGATCGCGGGAAAATACGTTGAACTGCACGACGCCTACAAGTCCATCATCGAGTCCTTCATCCACGCGGGAGTTCCCAACCAGACAAAAGTGAAGCTGCGCTGGGTGGATTCGGAGGAAGTCGAGAAAATGGGGGCCGCCGCCATGTTGAAGGGCGTCTCGGGCGTGCTGGTTCCCGGCGGATTCGGGGACAGGGGCATTGAGGGTAAAATTGACGTTATCCGTTACGTACGGGAAAGAAAAATCCCCTTTTTCGGAATCTGCTTGGGAATGCAATGCGCGGTGATTGAGTTCTCCCGCAATATCCTGAAGCTCAAACAGGCCAACAGCGGGGAATTCAACTCCAACACCCCCGACGAGGTCATTTCCATGATGGCGGATCAATTAAAGATCCAAGGCATGGGAGGCACCATGAGGCTGGGGTCTTATCCTTGCAAGGTTGAAAAGGGAAGCAAGACTTACCAGGCCTATAAACAATCTTTAATCCACGAAAGGCACAGGCACCGCTACGAATTCAATAATATCTACCGGGAACGGGCCAAGGCCAAGGGGATGAAGCTTTCCGGTTTGTCCCCCGACGGTAACTTGGTGGAAATGATCGAATTGGCCAACCATCCCTGGTTCGTGGGGGTACAATTTCATCCCGAACTCAAGAGCCGGCCCTTGACGCCCCATCCCTTGTTCCGGGAATTCGTGAAAGCCGCGGCGAAGTACAAGAGCAAAAAGATACCCAAGCAAAAATAGATTAATCACAGAGTGAACAGGGTTACAGGGAGTAAGGCTTAAATCTTTTGAGGAAGATTGGGTTTATGCCGTACTCTGTTACCTCTGTGTAACTCCGTGGTGAAAGGCCTTTATGGTGGATCTTACTTCTTTGGGAAAAAATGGGAAGTTTTTCGTGATCGCCGGGCCATGCGTGGTCGAGGGAGCGGATTTCCTTTTAAAAACCGCAGCCGTGCTAAGGGGTATCGCGGAGGAATTTCATATCCCCCTGGTTTTCAAATCCTCCTATGACAAGGCCAACCGCACTTCCTCCAAAAGCTTCCGGGGTCCGGGGATTCAAAAGGGCCTGGCGGCCCTGGCGATGGTGAAAAAGAAGCTGGGTGTTCCGATTTTGACGGATGTCCACGAAATCGAGGAAGTGAAGGCCGCCGCCAAGGTGGCGGACGTCCTCCAAATTCCCGCTTTCCTTTCCCGGCAAACGAGTTTGTTGTCGGCCTCCGCGAAAACAGGCAAGGTCGTGAACGTGAAGAAGGGACAATTCATGGCGCCCTGGGAAATGCAAAATGTCGCCGACAAGCTCTATGGAGCAGGCGCCGAAGAGGTCTGGCTGACCGAGAGGGGAACGACCTTCGGCTACAACAACCTGGTGGTGGATTACCGGGGAATTCCTGAGATGCAAAAGACCGGCTGTCCGGTGATATTCGACGGGACCCACAGCGTCCAACAGCCGGCCGCCAAGGGAACCTCCAGCGGCGGCACCAGGGAGCATGTGCCGGCCTTGGTCCGGGCCGCGGTGGCGGCCGGCGTGGACGGCCTTTTCCTGGAGGTGCATCCGAATCCGCCCAAGGCGAAATCCGACGCCGCCACCCAAATCACCTTCGAGACCTTCCGGGAGATTTTGAGGGACAGCCTCGCCATCCGAAGAGCCCTCAAACGGATTTAACCACAGGGTTAACAGGGTTACGCGGAGTACATCATTCTTTTCAAAAAATGAAATCCTTGATCCTTACTCCGAGAAATTCCGTGTAACTCTGTGGAGGGAGAGGGGTTGGGTTTGTCCTGGTTTTGCGGACTGCGGAGGGCGGACGACGGAGAGCGGGTTTGCTACCCGTTGAGCAGCGTCATGATCCGGCCCATGTTTTTGAGGTAAGTGGGCACCACGTCCATACAAAGAATCATGGCCTTCCCGTCCCTGCTGGTGAAACGGGAGGAGAGGGTCAGGCAAAAGAGCCCGGTGGCAGGAGAAATATAGGGTTCGCTGGTAAAGGTTTTGCGTTGGAAGCCAGGTTCCATTAAGGCGTAGTAATAGTCCCGAAGGGAGTAATCCGTCCCCTTGAGGGGAAGGCGGAAAATGCCCCGGCGCTGATGTTGGTCGGTCTTGCAGGACATGATGGTGGCTTGCAATCCCGCTTCATCCAGGACGTAGATGGCCTTGGCGACGGGATGGTTCATCAGTTCTGCCGAAACCTTGCCGTCCATGTCCGCTGAATTGACTTTGGAAAATTCCTCCACTAAAAGCCCCACCATCATACTGTAGCGCTCATGCTGGATTTTCCGGATATTGAATTTGTCCACCATGTGTTTTCGGAATTTGTCCGCGATGGGATCGATTTTTCCCGTCATTTGCTCGATGAATCCGCCGCTGGGTTCCTGAGCTTTCGAAAAATAAAAGCCCTGCAAAAGATCCGCCCCCAGCTCCAGGCAGGTCAGGCTTTCGGCTTCCGTTTCCACGCCCTCGGCCAGGGAAAGGGCCCCGATTTTCTGGGCCAAGTGCACCAGGGACTTGAATATTTCCTGCCGGTAATAATCGTCCTGGATGTTGGTCACGAGGGATCGGTCGATCTTGATCAGGTCGGGCTGGATGATGGGGATGCGGTCAAAGTTGGAATGGCCCTTGCCCACGTCGTCTAGGGCGATCAGGAAGCCGTGCTCCCGGTGAATGTGGACGAATTTTTCCAGGCCCTCGACATTCTTGACCTTGGACTCGAGGATTTCGACGACGATATTCGAGGGATTCAGTTTGAGCTGCTGGCAGAGATGGATGAGGTGGAGTGTGCCGATTTCCTTGTCGATGACGGAGGTTTCGAAGTTCAGGCTCAGGATCAGGTCATGGGGTTGGGGGCAGAATTTTTGGAAGCTTTCCATGATCTTTTTGCGGAAAAGCCTGTCCAGCTCCAGGGTCAATCCCGCGTCCTTGGCCATTTTTAACAAGGGAAGGGGAGGAATCAGTTTCCCGGAAGAAGGATGGATTCCCCGGGAAAGGCCCTCAAAGCCGATAATTTTTTTCTCGCGGATGGAAAAGAGGGGTTGGAAATGGATTTCGACCAGTTCCTGCTCGAGGACCTGGTTGATGTTGAGATCGCTGAAATCGGTGGCGTAGGGCATGGTTCAGTCTCCTCTATGGCCCGTATCATATCGTAAAAAAACCAACGGGCGAATTTATAAAAGCCAAATTTATTTTTTGGCTCATCAAGCTGGTTGAAACGACAAATTTGGTGGAGACTTGTCGTGAATTTACGTACCATTCATATTGGATCGGCCAAAAGAATTGCGCTTTTACAGCCTGGCCCAAACCTGGCTCGGCGCGCGGGATTTTTGTTAACATCTTGCCGCTCAAATTTTTGACAAAGGAAATTTATGGCCTATCAAATTTACAGCGACGGGGCTTGCCGGGGGAATCCCGGGCCGTCCGGCATCGGGGCGGTCATCCTCAAGGAAGGCAAGGTCGTCCATGAAATCTCAAAGTTCATCGGAACCACCACCAACAACGTGGCCGAGTACGAGGCCCTGCTGGCGGCTTTGGATTATTGCGTTAAGAAAAAATGCACGCCGGTGGAAATTTTGGCCGACAGCCAATTGATGATCCGCCAGATGTCAGGCCAATATAAGGTGAAGCATCCCAACATGATTCCCCTCCACCAAAAGGCCAAGGAGTACCTGGCCCACTTGAAGGTGACGGGATTCACCCATGTACTCCGGGAATTCAACAAGAGGGCGGATGAGCTGGCCAACCAGGGAATCGATGATCATTTTGAAAAATAAAATCAAGATCCAGTTCACCGCCAAGGCACTAAGACACCAAGAAAACCAAACAAAACCAAAGATTTTTGATTTCGCTGTCCTTGGTGCCTTGGCGTCTCGGTGCTTCAAAGCCTTGTCCGCTGGATTTTGCCCCTCCTAACCTCTATCATGACTCTTGGAAGCAGGTCTGTGATCGCGATCGGTCCCTTTTAGGGCCCGGTTGAGGAAAGTCCGAACTCCGAAGGACGGGATGCTGGGTAACGCCCAGTCGCCCAGTCTTCATAGCCTCTGGTTATGAGGGCTGGGTGAAGGAAAGTGCCACAGAAAAGATACCGCCACGCGCAAGCGGGGTAAGGGTGAAATGGTGGGGTAAGAGCCCACCGCGCTTTGAGCGATCAAAGCGGCAAGGCAAACCCCATCCGGAGCAAGATCAAATAGGGAGGCTTCGAGGCGGTCCGCCTCACTCTTTTCCAATCCGGAAAAGGGGGCCTTCGGGTAAGATCGCAAGGACGGGGCCGGTAACGGTTCCCGCGAGAGAAATGATCACATCTACAAAATTCGGCTTATGCCCTGCTTCTTAATTTATGCCTCAAAAGGCCGCCCCCCCGGGCGGCTTTTTGTTTTTAACGGAAGATTTAACCGCGGAGTTAACAGGGTTGCGCGGAGTAAGTCTTTACCTCTTTTTGTTTAAAATCTAATTCTCATGCCTTACTC
>CAZUXW010000107.1:0-6209 GCA_964624625.1 uncultured bacterium | reverse complement strand
TGTCCTCGTCATAGACGCTTTTTTTCTTGTCCGCCAGGTCCTTGAACTTGGCGAAAAGCGTGTCGATGGACTGGGCTTCAAGGTCATAGCCCAAATCCTCCAGGCGTTTTTTGAACGCGTGGCGGCCTGAGTGCTTGCCCATCACGAGCCGGCTTTCCGGCACCCCGATTTCCTGGGGCGTCATGATCTCATAGGTCTGGCGGTACTTGAGCATGCCGTCCTGGTGGATGCCGCTCTCATGGGCGAAGGCATTGTTGCCCACGATGGCCTTGTTGGGCTGGATCATGAACCCCGTCAGGCTGGAAACCAGCCGGCTGGTCTTATAGATCTCGTTGGTATGGATGCCGGTGGAAAAGCGGTACTTGTCCGAACGGGTCTTGAGGATCATGACGATCTCCTCCAGGCTGGCGTTGCCGGCCCTCTCCCCGATTCCGTTGATGGTGCATTCCACCTGCCTGGCCCCGTTTTGGATGGCGGATACCGAGTTGGCGACCGCCAAGCCCAGATCGTTATGGCAGTGGACCGAGAGAACGGCTTTTTCCACGTTGGGGACTTTATGGCGGATGGTCGCGATCATCCGGCCATACTCATCCGGGACCGCGTAGCCCACCGTGTCCGGCAGGTTGATGGTCGTGGCGCCGGCCTTGATGGCCGCCTCCACCATGCGGCAGAGATAGTCCAGGTCCGAACGGGAGGCGTCCTGGGCGGAAAATTCAACGTCATTGGTAAACTTGCGGGCGTATTTTACCGAGTCCACCGCCGCGTCCAGGGCTTCCTGCTGGGTCTTGCGGAAAATATATTTCAGGTGGATTTCCGAGGAGGAAATAAAGACATGGATGCGCCGGCGCTTGGCGGGCTTGAGCGCCTTGGCGCAAACGTCAATATCCTTGCGCATGGCCCGGCACAGCCCGGCGATGACGGTCCTCTTCAAGCTCTTGGATATCTTTTGAACCGCCTCAAAATCCCCCGGGGAGGCCGCGGGAAATCCCGCCTCGATGATGTCCACCCCCAGCTTTTCCAGCTGGAAGGCGACCTTCATTTTTTCATCGGTGTTCAGGCTGGCCCCAGGCGCCTGTTCCCCGTCGCGCAGGGTCGTGTCGAAGATGTAAATTTTTTCCGTTTCTGTTTTCGTTTTCATTTCTAATCCTTTTCTCGGTTGAGGGTGGTTATTTTAAATGCCGGTTTTAAGCCTTTAAGGGTTTGATGGCTTTATTGTCCCTAAGTCGGCCAAAGCTCTTTTTATAAATGAAGGTGATAATCCCCCAAAATAAATAAAAGGTTAACACCACAAAGGCGGTCAATTCCGCCATTTTCACCAGGGAAAAAAGAAAAACCGCGATGAGCACCAGGGTGATGGGGCGGACGGTTTCCTTTTTCCATTTTTTGAGGCTGGGGTAGGAAATCGTGGAAATCATCACCAGCGCGATGACGACTGTCAACACGGGGATTCCGTAGAGTTCGAGTTGGAATAAGTTCTCCTCATACCAGCCCATTACCTTGTTCAGAATGATGCCCTTGCCATACCAACCGGCCCAATGGGAAAAGAGGATGTAGCTGGCCAAAATGCCGGCCGCGGCGGGGCTTGGCAAACCCATAAAATGGTTTTTTTCCTCCACCTGGGCCTGGACATTGAAGCGGGCCAGCCGGATCGCGGCGCAAACCACGTAAAATACGGCGATGGATATTCCCCAGAAGGGCAGGTACCGGAGCACCGACAGGTATATCAACAGGGCCGGGGCCATTCCAAAGCTCACCAGGTCCGACAGGCTGTCGAATTCCATTCCGAACCGGCTGGTGGTGCCGGTCGCCCGGGCCACAAAACCGTCGAAAAAATCCATAAAGGCCGCGATGACGATGAGATTGGCCGAAAACACAAAGGGAACCAGCTTGGTTTCGGCGGCCAGGGAAAGGGTCAGCGAGTCATTGATGGCGAAGGTGATCGACAGGATGCCCAAAACCATGTTGCCGGCCGTGAATAGATTCGGCAGCAGGTAGATGGTCTTCCGTAATTTGGAGCTGACCGGACGTTCCCCGGCGTTAGTTATTTTTGATTTCACGGCCACCATTAAAGTTCTCCTAAAACCGTCACGCCCGCCCGCACCTGGTCGCCCATCTTCACGCAGGGTTTAAACCCCTTGGGCAGGAAAAGATCCACCCTCGAGCCCAGCAGGATCCGTCCGATCCTCTCGCCCCGCCTGATCCGGTCGCCTTCTTCCGGGGTCGTCCGGACCCTTCGGCAAAGGAGTCCCGCGATTTGTTTGATCACGACCCGGCCGGCCGGCTTCGGTTTTTTACCCGGGGTTTGAAAATCCACCACCAGGTGGGACTGTTCATTCACCAGGTCCGCCTTATCGTCATAAGCGGCCAAAAACTCTCCCGGATGGTAAACCTTCCTTACTACCTTGCCGTCGAAAGGCGCCCTCTGGACATGGTTGTTCAGGGGGTTCATGAAAATGGCGATGTGGAGCGCCGGTTTTTTCAGGTAAAACTTTTCCCTGGCCATTCCCAGCACCACGATCTTGCCGTCCGCTGGACTCAATACCTGCTTGGGTCCCGGCGTCCCGGCGGGACTTCTCTCAAAATCCCGAAAAAAATTCAGGATCAAGCCCGCCACCGCCAAAACCACCAATCCCAGAAAACCGAGGACTTGGCTGTTCCAATGGCCGCTGGCCAGGAGCAGGCCGCCTCCCGCGAAAAAGACGGGCAGAAACATACTCCAGGTTTCCGGCATAAAGGGCAATTTCATCAGCAACACCTTTTCACCACAGGGTTAACAGAGTTACGCAGAGTACGGATCCAGATTTATTTAAAAAAATTCTTACTCCGTTTACTCCGCGCAACTCTGTGGTCCAATCTTATTTTTTCATCCAGCTGAACATGCTCCGAACCTGGGTCCCGACTTTCTCGATCATGTGTTGGGAATCATTGCGCAGGATCGAGTTGTAAACAGGCCGGTTGGCCTGGTTTTCCAGCACGAACTCCCGGGCGAACATTCCCGATTGGATTTCAGCCAGGATCCTCTGCATCTCGTGCCTGGTATTCTCGGTGATGATGCGCCGCCCCCGGGTGATGTCGCCGTATTTGGCGGTGGTGGAAATGGCGTCCCTCATTCCGGTGATGCCCTTTTCATAGATTAAATCCACGATGAGCTTCACCTCGTGCAGGCACTCAAAATAAGCCACTTCGGGCTGGTAACCGGCGTTGACCAGGGTCTCAAAACCCGACCGGATGAGCTCGGATAGTCCCCCGCATAGAACCACCTGCTCGCCGAACAAGTCGGTTTCCGTCTCTTCTTTAAAGGTCGTTTCGAGGACGCCCGCGCGGGTGGCTCCGATGGCCTTGCCGTAAGCCAAGGCGATCTTCATGGCGTTGCCGGTGGCGTTCTGGTGGATCGCCACCAAAGCCGGCACTCCCTTGCCGTCCAGGTAGGTCGTCCGGACCAAATGCCCCGGGCCCTTCGGCGCGATCATGAACACGTCCACGTCGGTCGGCGGGACGATCTGGCCGAAATGAATATTGAATCCGTGGGAAAACATCAAGGCCTTGCCCGCTTTCAGGGACGGCAAGACGTCGTTCTTGAAGAGGCTCCCCTGAAGGTCGTCCTGGATCAGGATTTGGATAATGTCCGCCTTAGCCGCGGCTTCCTTGGCGTCATAAGCCGGCAGTCCGTCCGCCTTGGCCTGCTGCTTGGTTTTTTCCGATCGGGCGCCGATGATCACGGAAATGCCGGAATCCTTCAGGTTTAAGGCCTGGTTGCGGCCCTGGTTTCCGTAGCCGATGACCGCAACGGTTTTCCCCTTCAAAACGTTCAAATCCGCGTCTTGCTCGTAATAGATCTTAACCATTTCATTCTCCTTGGATTATTTGGCTTAACTGTAACTGACTTTACTGACAGCTGACGGCCGAAAGCCGATGGCTGCTTTTAAAGATTCGCCTGCCCCGCCTTGCCAGCCCGCATCTTCACCTTGGGCCCTTCTTCCTCATGGACCTTTTTCCCCCGGGAAATCGCCACTTCGCCGGTGCGGACCATTTCCAAAACGCCGTAATTTTTCAACAGCTCCACCATGGCGTTGATCTTGCTTTCCTTGCCCGTCACCTCAATGATGAAGCTCTTCAATGCCACGTCCACGATCTTGCCGTCGAAACATTGGACAATCTCCATCACCTGGCTCCTGGTATGGGCCTCGGCTTTCACCTTGATCAAGGCCAGGTCCCGGGAGATAAAATCATCGTGGGTAAGATCCACCACCTTGATGACGTCGATCAACTTGTTCAGCTGTTTCTCAACCTGGTCAATGATCCTTTCGTCGCCGCGAACGACGATCGTAATGCGGGAGATTTTGGGATCATCCGTCACGCCCACCACCAGGCTGTCGATGTTATAACCCCTGGCTGAAAATAAGTTGGAAACGCGGGACAAGACGCCGGCCTGGTTCTTCACCATCACGGAAATGGTATGTCTCATTTCCTGCCTCCCTTCAGTTTCAGCTTCATGGCGGCCATGGCCTGGGCCCGATCCTCTTCCTTGGACAGGACCATGTCCTTATTGGCGGCGCCGGCCGGCACCATGGGATAAACATGCTCTTCCTCGTCCACCACGATTTCCACGATGGCGGGCCCTTTGATTTTGAAGGCTTCCGCCAAAACCTGGGTGGTTTCCCTCGGGGTTTCAGCCCGGTAGCCCTTGATGCCGTAGCAATCGGCCAGCTTGACGAAATCCGGCTGGACCGGAATGGAAGTCGAGGCGTAGCGCTTGTCGAAAAACAAATCCTGCCACTGCTTCACCATGCCCAAAAATTTGTTGTTCAGGACCACGACCTTCACGTTGAGATCGTGCTCCTTCATGACCGCCAATTCCTGCATGGTCATCTGGAAACTCCCGTCGCCGGCGATGTCAATGACCGTGGCGTCGGGAAAAGCGAAGGAGGCCCCGATGGCCGCGGGAAAACCAAAACCCATGGTTCCCAGCCCCCCCGAAGTGATCCAGCGGCGGGCCTTGTTGAATTTATAGAACTGAGCCGCCCACATCTGGTGCTGGCCCACCTCCGTCGTGATAATGGCGTCGCCCTTTGTCAAACGGTAGATCTCGTCCACCGCGAACTGGGGCAAAACCTTTCCCCCGGGATTTTGCTGGTAAGCCAAGGGATGCTTTTTTTGCCAGGCATCCAGCTCGTCGTACCAGCCTTCGTATTCTTTTGACACCGATTGTTTGGTCAAGGCCGCCAGGATGGTGTTCATATCCCCGAGGGTATGGGCCTCCACCTTGACGTTTTTGCCGATCGAAGTGGGATCCACGTCAATATGGATTTTTTTGGAATGGGGCGAAAACTCACTGAGCTTGCCCGTCACCCGGTCATCGAACCTGCTTCCGATGGCGATTAAAAGATCGCAATAGGTCAGGGCCATGTTGGCCCGGTAGGAACCATGCATGCCCAGCATGTCGATGAACTGGCGGTCCCCCGCCGGATAGGCCCCCAGCCCCATCAAGGTGAGGGTCACCGGGATATTGGTCTTGCGGGCGAACTTATAGAGCGCCTCGGAAGCGTTCGCGTTGATGACCCCTCCGCCGGCGTAAATGAGGGGCTTCTTGGCCCCCTTGATCAGCTCGGCCATTTTCGCGATTTCATTGAAATCAGGCGTCGGCACGAATTTGGACAGGGGAATGGAGGCGTGTTTGGGAATTGCCACCTCGGCCGAAGCCGCGGCGATATCTTTCGGCAGATCCACCAGCACCGGCCCAGGCCTGCCGCTGCGGGCGATAAAAAACGCGTCCCTCATGATCTGGGGCAGCTCCTGGATATTTTTCACCAAAAAATTATGCTTCGTGCAGGAGCGCGTGATACCGACCACGTCCGCTTCCTGAAACGCGTCCGTGCCGATCAAATGGGACGGCACTTGGCCGGTAATGGCGACCAAAGGCACCGAATCCATGTAAGCGTCGGTCAGGCCTGTGACGATATTGGTGGCTCCGGGGCCGGAAGTCACGACGCAGACCCCCACTTTCCCCGTCGCCTTGGCGTAGCCTTCGGCCATGTGAATGGCGCCCTGTTCGTGGCGGGTATCGACGAGCTTGATCCGATCGCTGTTTTGATACAAGGCATCAAAAACCGGAAGGATCGCCCCGCCGGTCAGGCCCCAGAGAATATCCACACCCTCATCCACCAGGACATCCACCACCATTTGAGCCCCGGTTTTTAGTTTGTTCTTAG
>CAZUXW010000106.1:0-6615 GCA_964624625.1 uncultured bacterium | reverse complement strand
TGAGAAAATTAAAGAGAAGAAGAACTGGAAGTGACTGGAAATGACCATGGGCGAGAAAATCGACAATAAATCACTGCCTTATACCGAGGCGAACCTTCTCAAAGTCGCGAAGGTGATCAAGGACGGCGGAATCGCCGTATTCCCAACGGATACGGTCTATGACATCGGCTGTTCGGTGAAAAAACCGGAAGCCTTGAAACGCATCTTCAAGATCAAGGACCGCCCCTTGAGCCAATCCCTTTCGATCCTTATTTCCCGTCCCGAGGTCGCCTTGGAAATAGCCGATTTCAAGGATAAGGATTTGGACCTCTTGAAAAAGATTTGGCCTGGTCCCTGGACCCTGATCGTGAAAGCCAAAGTCAACCTGGCCCAAGGGGGAGTGGGGCCGGATGGTACCGTGGCCCTGCGCTGCCCCGACCATGGAATCGCCCTGGAACTGCTTCGCACCGCGGGAGATACCTTGGCCGTTTCCAGCGCCAATTTTTCCGGCGGGAAAAGCCCCGTTCGCTTTGACGAGGTGGACTCGGAGATCATTGAAAAAGTGGATGCCGCCATTGACGCGGGAGTCTGCCCCTTGGGCGGCGAAACCGCCATCGCCCGCATCGACCGCAAACGTATTTCCATTATCCGGACCGGCTGCGTCTCCAAGGATGAGATCTCCCGGGTTGAGGCTCTTTTATCCCAGTTGATTCAAGACTGAGCGAAATGAGAAAAGAGTTTGCCTAAAAAGATACTCTTTGTCTGTACCGGCAATACCTGCCGCAGTCCCATGGCCGAGGGCTTGCTGAAAAAGATGGCCCAAGAGCATCAGCTTCCGGTCGAAGTCCAATCGGCGGGTTTGGCGGCCTTCGCCGGAGTTCCCGCGGCGCCCGAGGCGGTGGAGGCCTGCCGGGAAAGGGGAGTGGACCTCTCCACGCATCAAACCCAGCCTCTCGGTAAAACCCTCGTCGTGGAAAGCGACTTAATTTTAACCATGACGGATAAGCACAAGGAAATGATCCTCAAAAAAATGCCGGCCCTGGGGGAAAAAGTCAGTATGTTTTCCGAGTACGCCGGAGCCGGAATCGAGGATATCGACGATCCCGTCGGCCAGCCGGTGGAGGTTTACCGGAAGGTGTTGGACCAGATGCAGGGTTATTTGACGAAGTCGTTGGAGAAGCTGAGGGCGGGCTGAAGCCCGACGAAGGTACTTTAGGACAAGGAACTACCATGAAGATCGCCATTGGCGCCGACCACGCTGGTTTTGAGCTTAAGCAGGACTTGGTGAAGCACCTGGAGGGCATGGGCCACCAGGTGCAGGATGTGGGAACCTATAACTCGGAAGCCTCCGATTACCCCCTCTACGCTGAAAAAGTGGCGAAATTGGTGAGCGCCAAGCAGGCGGACCGCGGGATCGTCGCCTGCGGCAACGGCATTGGGATGTGCATCGCCGCCAATAAGGTTCCTGGCGTCCGCTGCGCCCTGGTCTTCACCGAGAAAATGGCCCGCGACACCAGGGACCACAACGACTCGAATGTCCTTTCCCTCGCTGGGCGGGATCTTCCGGCGGAAACCAATATCCGGCTGGTCGACGCCTGGCTTTCCACCCCCTACAGCCAAGGTGAACGACACACGAGGCGAATCCAGGAAATCACGGCCATTGAGAAGGAATACTTGAAAGGTAATTAGGAATTGGGAATGAGGAGTTAGGAATTTGAATTTTCAGTTAATTCCGAATTCCCAATTACTAATCCCTAATTTAGGGCGCCGGTTAGAAACTAAAAAGAGAATGGAAGCGACGCATGGGGTTTAAAGCGCTCAATCTAACGGTCGCGCTCTGCGCCCTGGTCTTTTCCGGTTGTTCCCTGTCGCCGGAGGAAAAGGTTGGGCGTGAGCAGGCCTTAAAGCAAACCGTCGACTCCTTTTCGGATGCGGTCGTCCAGGCCCATTGGGATGAGGCGTTTAAATTATCGGACGGGAGTTTTGAGAGCTCGGACAAGCTGAAAACCCATTTGACCCTACCCTGGGTCCAGGATTCCACCTTGACCAACGGGCAAATCTCCTCCATGGCCTGGGTAACGGACACCATCGCGAAAGTTAAGCTGACCTGGACTTTCCAGTCGGGGAGCGTTGAGAGCTATTCCAACGAGACCTTTGTTTGGATTTGGAATGGAAGCGCGTGGAAATACAAGGGGCGGTCTTTGAGATAACGCGGGGAGTCCGCAGTCCGAAGTTTGAGGGGAATGAAAAAAGCCGTCTTCCTTGGGGAAGACGGCTTTTTAATTTAAAACTTAAAATTCAAAACCCGCGAAGCCTTTTAGCTGGCGGCGGCCACGGTCGCGGCGGCGGCAGGGGCCTTGCGGACGGCTTGGCGCTTGACGACCTTGCCGGAGCGGAGGCAGCGGGTGCAAACGAGGACCCTCTGGGGGGTCCCGTTGATGATGGCCCGGATGGACTGCAAATTCGCCATTTGGCGGCGCAGGTGAATTCCCGTGATGTTGAGTCCGATACCACCGGTTTTTTTCGGCTTACCGCGGCGGGTGATCTTCCGCGCCTTGATGGGGCCTTTTGAGCATATGTCGCAAACTTGAGCCATGGAAAGTCTCCTCTTTATTTGAACAACGAGGGCGCATTATAAGCAAAGGGTTTCAAGATAAACAAGCCTTTTTCACGCCTCCGGCCTCGGCTCCGGACCCCTCCAATGCTATGATGCCCCTTTAAAACCACGGGAAACCGCAAAAGTTACGCCCCACCCCACCCCCTTCCGAGGGGAAAGGGGAAAGGCGGGGTGATTTAAGCTTGTTCAAAATTCGATCAAAGGTTCAGCGGATGCCGTCCCTTCCCCAACAACTTGAAAGTTGGCTAAAACCCCTCTCGCTCGAGGAAAAACAGGATTATGCCAACAAATCCGTGGTCCGGGGATTGGACAAATACCTCGTGAAAAAGTGCGATGACCTCATCCCCTCGGTGCCCCTGGAGAACCAAGCTTTCGCGGCCTACTTAAAAAAGCTCCGCGGCTCTTTTTCCCAATACATGACCCTTTCGGCGGATGACCGAAAACAATTAGTGTCGGAAACCAAAGCCGGATTGGAGGGTTGGATCCGGAACCTTCCGCGGGAAGTTTCGGCGGCTACTTCCGGAAAATTGAGTTTGTCCGATCCGATCCTTCCTTTCGTTTCAAAAGACAAGCAGAGGGCCTTTCACTTAACCAAACTTAAGACCGTCGACGATCTTTTGCACTATTCCCCTAAATGGTCCGTTCACCAGTCGCTCTTCACGCCCCTCTCCCAATGCGCCAACCGGGAAGAGCCTTATTTCATCAAAACAAGGATCAATGGAATCTCCCAAAGCCGGCATGGCCGGTTGGAAATGCTGAAGGTCAACTTGGAGGACGGCAGCGGCCACTTGAATTGGGTCTGGTTCAACCGGCCTTACCTCAAAAAGGAGCTGTTGAACGGGCGGGGAGTCCTCATCCATGACACGCCGTCCGTCTCGAAATGGGGCAAGCAAGTGACGGGGCGGGGAGAGGCCTTTGAATTCCTGACGCCCGGGGAAGAGGAGGATTTGAAGTCGGGGAAAGTCCTGGTTTTCTATCCCTCCACCCCCACCCTGACCCAGGTCTTTTGGAGGAATGTCGTGAACCAGGTTTTGGAAAAATACGCTCCAATCCTTCCGCAAAGCCAAAGCAGCCACTCCACTTTCGGGAAATTAAAATTAAAAGACGCCCTATTCGGCATTCACCGGCCGGCTTCGCTGGAACAATTCGAGGAATCCCGCAAGAGGCTCGCCTTTGAGGAATTACTCGCGCTCCAAACCTTCCTCATCGTCAAGCGGAAGGCGATCGAAAAACGGGAAAAGGGTCGGCATTACCGCTTCGAAGGGGATCGAATTTTGAGGTTCCGCAAGAGCATCCCCTACCCATTGACCGGCGCCCAAAAGAAGGTCGTGAGGGAAATCCGGGAAGATTTGGCCAGGCCTTATCCGGTCAACCGCCTGCTGCAGGGCGACGTGGGCAGCGGCAAGACCTTGGTGGCGGCGATTTCCTTCCTGTACGCCGCTGATTCGGGGGTCCAAAGCGCCTTGATGGCGCCGACCGAGATTTTGGCCCACCAGCATTTCCAAAACCTGACAAAACTCCTGGAGCCGGTCGGGTTGAAAATATTGTTGTTAACCAGCGACATGAAGGTGAAGGCCAAGCGGGAAGCGCTGGAAGCCTTGGAATCGGGGAAGGTGGACCTGGCCGTGGGCACCCACGCCTTGCTCGAGAAAAATGTCGCCTTCAAAAATCTGGGATTCATGGTGATTGATGAAAGGCATAAGTTCGGCGTCCTGCAAAGGGCGGCGCTGGAAGAAAAGGGGAAATGGCCCGACTGCCTGATGATGACGGCCACGCCCTTTCCCAGGGCCCTCGTCCTCACCGAGTACGGCGACACGGACTTGTCGCTGTTGGATGAATTTCCCAAGGGCCGCAAACCCATCCGGACGGCCTGGAAGAGTGAAAGCAAAAAGGATGATGTCTACCAATTCGTGAAGGAACGCCTGGCACAAGGCGAGCAGGCCTTTTGGGTTTTCCCGGTCGTCGACGAATCGAAGAACTTTTTGAAGTCCGCCGTCCAAATGTACGAGCATTTCCGAAAGGAAGTATTTCACGGCTTCCGGGTCGGATTGATCCATGGGAAGATGAAAAAAGAGGAAAAGGACCAGGTGATGAAGTCCTTCGTGAACAGGGAAATTCAACTCCTCGTCTCGACCACCGTGGTGGAAGTGGGCGTGGATGTGGCCAATGCCACGGTGATGGTGGTGGAGCACGCGGAGAGGTTCGGATTGGCCCAGCTTCACCAATTGCGGGGACGGGTGGGAAGGGGCCCCAACCAATCCTATTGTTTTCTGATGACCTCCCCTGTGGTTTCCAGCGACGCCATCGAGCGGATGAAAATTATGGTTTCGACCCTGGACGGGTTTAAACTTTCCGAGGTGGATTTGCGGATGAGGGGCCCCGGCGAGATCTTCGGTGTCGCCCAATCCGGCCGCAGGGAAGGCGGCATCGTGGACCTGAAGAGGGACGTGGATGTGGTGGAGGAGGCCCGAAGGTCCGCCCAAATGATTTTGGAAAAGGATCCGAAGATAACCGCTGTCGAAAACCGGGGCTTGCGGGAAAATCTGGAGGTCAAATACCAAGGTTTGGTGGATTTGGCACAAATCTCTTAAGGTGGATTGGGACTATGCGCGTCATCGCGGGAAAATATAAAAGCCGGGCCGTGAAGGCCCCCAAGGACATAAAGGTCCGGCCTACTTCCGACAAGGTCAAGGGCGCTTTGTTCAATATGCTCGAGCCCTTGCGGGATTGCGCGGTGGTGGATTTTTACGCCGGGACGGGAAATCTCGGCATTGAGGCCTTGAGCCGGGGAGCCTCAGAAGTCGTCTTTGTCGAAAAGGCGGGGGAGAGCCTCAAATTGATCCATGAAAATTTGGAGAGTTTAGGCATAAACCCCAAGTCTGCCGGAGCCCTGGTAAAGGTGATACCTTCTGAGGTTTCAAAGGCTTTTTATTTGCTTCATCAGGAAGGCAGAAAGTTTGATATCCTACTGGCCGACCCGCCCTATGAAATCGGGGTCTTGAAACGGATTCAATTGTTATTAACGCAATATCCGATCCTGAAAGAAGACGGAATCTTGGCGGTGGAACATGGGGCGAAGGACTCCGAACTGGCCGCGGAGTTTCCCTATCCCTTAATCCGTCAGAAAAAATACGGGGATACGATGCTGTCGTTGTTTAAACATTCAACCTTAGTCAAAGAAGAAGAGCAATCATCACCCTCATCCCGGCCTTCTCCCTTTGAGCGGGAAGGGAAAGGTTAGAAAGAGAATCCAATGCCCAAAAAAATGATCGGACTCTATCCCGGATCCTTCGACCCCGTGACCAACGGCCACCTGGACATCGCCAAAAGGGCCTATGACATTTGCGATGAGATGCATATCGCGGTGGTGGCCAACCCCTCTAAAAAGGCGCTCTTCCCCGTGGAGGAGAGGGTGGAACTCCTCAAGAAAACGACCAAGCACCTGCCCAAGGTGGTTATTTCCTCCTTTAACGGCTTGCTGGTGGATTACGCCAAGGAGATCAACGCCAACATCATCTTTCGGGGCCTTCGGGCCGTTTCGGACTTTGAGTTTGAATTCCAGATGGCCTTGATCAACCGCAGCCTTCACCCCAAAATCGAGGTTGTCTTCCTGGTTCCGAATGAGAAGTTTATTTTCCTTTCGTCCAGTTCCATCAAGGAAGTCGCCAAACTGGGCGGCAATGTCCGGGGATTTGTTCCGGCGGTGGTGGAAAAGGCCCTGCGAAGGGTCTTTTAAGCTTTCCTTGACTCGTCCGCCTTTACGTTCAACTTCAAAACCCTTTTGGCATTAACCTGGCCCGGAAACCCCTGAAAACAAGGGTATTTCCTTGACACTCCAAGTGGGCGATTCCTATAATCGGCCCTCGGTTTTGGCATATCCTATGGTTTATCGTTCTTTTGGAAGGGAGGAGGCGCAACGATGTTGAAGGTGGAATTGCGCTCTCTGGAACACGAAGACCTCGTTTTAGAGGAAAAGGGTTGGGCCAAGTCCTTAGGGATTGATTTGGAGCCTAAGCTCA
>CAZUXW010000105.1:0-7222 GCA_964624625.1 uncultured bacterium | reverse complement strand
GGACCCCGTCGCCCACCCTGACCAATACAGCGACCAACTCCTCCACCAGGACCGACACGGCTACGCCCAGCGCGACCTTCACGAATAGCGCTAGCTCAACCGCCACCAACACGGCGGTGAATACGAACACGCCGACGCCTACGTCCACCGGAACGACGCCTCCCACCAGCACGGCGACGACGACGCCGTCAAACTCCCCGACGAAAACCGCCACGAACACCCTGACCAGCACTCCCACCGGTACCGCGACAAACAGCCCGACCTTGACCGGGACGAGAACCGCGACCGCCAGCCCAACCAACACACCTGTCGCCACCTTGACGCCGACGAACAGCCCCACGAACACCCCGACGGCGGTCAATACCAACACGGCCACGAGGACGCCGACCAACAGCCCGACTAGGACCCATACCCCCAGCTTTACCCCGACGGCGAGCTTCACGGGGACTTCGACGGTGAAGCCGACGGCCAGTGCCACGGGGACCTTCACGGCCACCAGCACTTCCACCAGCGGGCCCAAGGGCAAACCCACGCCGATCCTGTACCCGAATCCATCCGACGGAGGCCCGGTCAGCCTTCTCCCGCCGCCCTACAACGGCCTCTCGGACGTGAACGTCAAGATCTTCACCACGGCCTTCCGGAAGGTGGTGGAACGAACCTTCTCCAGCATTCCCCCGGGAACGGCGGTCACCCTGACCTTGACGGACAAGTGGGGAAGGCCCCTTGCCAGCGGCATCTATTATGTGGTGGTCACCAGCAATGCCGGCCGTTCGGTGGGGAAATTGATAGTTCTGCGCTAGACTGGTTCCACCCTGACCTTTCCCTGAAACCGGTTCCGTTTTTCCCTATGTGCCATGGGTCAAATAATTTGACGTTTTAGGTCTAGTCATTTCAACCCCCGCCTTGTCGAACTTTTTATCCAAGGTTATGGTTTGTTCATGGAATCGGTTTTAGGCTGGCGGCGTTCCCTTGGCAGGGCGGTGCCGTGGACAATTTATTTCTTCATCATATTCGCTACGGGCACAGCGGCCGCGGCAAATAAAACCTATTGTGTTCAGGTTGATTATTCAGCCGTCCCCTCCTTGGTCAACGACCGCAAAATCACTTTGAGTGTCAATGTAGGGACCTGCGCTTCCGTCGCGGTCACGGCCGGAGGAGCGCCGGTTTCCGCCACCTACAATGCCGCTGCGGGCACCGCGCTTTTCACGACCAATGCCAGTTCCATCGTGGTCACCGCGGTCAATTGGACGGCTGGCGGCACAGGCGCCGCTACCAAAACCATCCTCTATAACAACTACCATTGGGCCTATTCCCTCACCTTCGATGACAATCGGCAGTCCCAATTCACCAATGGAAAGCCGGTTTTGGACGCCCATGGCTGGCGCGCCGCATCGGCGGTGGTAGGTTCCTGGGCCAACCAAGCGACCGCTGGCAACGCTTATTGGATGTCATGGGCCACATTGCAAACATTAAGGACGGCAGGGTGGGACATCCTCAACCATTCCTTGGATCATCCCAATCCCCTGACCTGCAATGGGACCGCCACCGATATTGGTACGGAGGTCAGCCAAGACCAAACCCTTTTTCAAAGCCACATCACCGGATTCAACGTCACCCATTTAGTTTTTCCTTATGAGAATTCCGCGGCCAATACTTGCGGCGGGTTCCCGCCCTCGTTCCTTCTTTCGTCCGAATGCGGCGGAGGATCCTACAACACGGTGGACGCTTCCCAAGGTTTGACCTACCACCAATACCAAAGGGGAGGGCTTTTCGGGACGGATGACACGGCTTGGAAAACCCTCGCCGACCAGGCGGCCGCCAGCGCCAACCACACCTGGCTCATCGAATATACCCACGGGGTTGCCGCCGGAAGCGGCGCCCCGGAGGACGCCTACAGCACCAACGTCGCCACCCTGACCGACCTATTGAACCATCTGGATACGACTTACGGTTCCGCCGGGAACAAGAGTTTGTGGTTCGCGCCGGCGGGGGAAGTCAGGGATTTTCTTTTCACGCGGGACAACGCGGTGGTAACCACCTGCGTCCTCGCGGGAACCCCCACGCCGACGCCGATGAATACCGCGACCCTGACCCCTACCTTCACTCGCACCCCGACAGCTACATCGTCCCCGACTTCCACGAGGACCGCGACGTCTTCTCCCAGCCGCACGGCGACGATGACGCCGACCCAATCCCCGACGCCCACGGCTACGCGCACCTCCACCTTAACGCCCACCCGCACCCCTACCCCCACCAACAGCCCAGCCAATACGGCGACCACTACCAATACGGCGGTGAATACCTTGACCTCTACCCCGTCAAACACCCCTTCGGTCACGTCCACGAGGACCGCCACCCATACTGTGACCGCTTCACCGACCAGCACGGCCTCGCGAACGCCTTCGGCCACGCCCTCCCCAACCGCGACCGGGACGCCCAGCGCGACAGCCACCCGGACCGCTACCTATAGTCCGACCAGGACCGGAACACCTACCTCCACGGATACGGCAGGGAACACCTTGACGGCTACACCCTCCAGCACCCCTTCGGGCACCATGACGGCTTCCAATACACCCAGTCCTTCACCGACCAGGACCCCCGCGAACACGCCCTCCAGCACTCCCTCGGTTACGCCCACGAAGACCGCCACCCCCAGCGCCACGGCGACCTCGACGAGTTCCCCAACGAATTCCGTGACGAAAACTCCCACCGCAAGCGCCACGAATTCACCCCAGAACACCCATAGCCCAACGCCAACCAACACGGGAACCGCCCAGCCGACCGATACGGCCAGCCATTCACCCACCAAGACACCCACTGCCACAGCCACCCCCAGCCTGACCCACAGTTCAACGGCAACGTCCAGCCCAACCGCGACTTTTTCACCCACCCCCACCCAGCCCGCCTCCACGAATACTCCCACGAAAACACCAACCCCATCGCCGACCAGCACCGCGTCCCCGGCCAATTCGAGCACCGCTACGAATACACCTACCTTCTCTTCCACCACAACACCGACCTCCACCCCCACGGCGAGCAGGACGGCTACGGCTTCCGCGACATCAACGGCCACAGCCTCCCCCTCCTTGACCTACAGTTCCACTGGGTCGCCCACATCGACCTCTTCCAAGACCCCAACCCAAACGGCGACTGCCACTACCACCATGACCGCTTCCGCTACGCCCACCGGCACTTCCACCCCGACCGCGACCCCCTCGCCCAGCCGAACCCCCACGGCAAGCCCAACGAGGACGGGCACTCCGACCTTGACGGTGACTCCGTCCCATACGCCTTCGGGGACTCCAACTCCAACTTGCAGTCCCACCCCGACCCCCAGCGCCACATCCTCGCCCACTTCCACCCCAACCCGAACGGCCACTCCGTCCTCGACGCCGACCGCCACGTCCACCGTCAGTTCAACCGGAACCTTTACCTTCACGAGCACCGCCACCCCGGACACCAAAGGAAAGCCGGTTATTTTCCCGAATCCCTCCAACGGCGGCCCGGTCAGCATCCTGCCTCCGGACTATGACGGAGTATCCTTTGTGGAAATAAAGGTTTTCACCCTGGCCTTTCGGTTGGTTCAGGAAGAATCCTTCCTGAATATTCCCTCGGGAACCCCTGTTCCACTTCAACCCAGGGATAAATGGGGCGTCACCTTGGCGAACGGGCTTTATTACCTGGTGGTGACGACCAAGAGGGGAGTTTCGATTGGGAAGTTGATGGTGCTCCGCTAGCCGCCCCTGGGGTAAAATGATCCCATGAAACCCCCTTCCTCCCAGGCCCTTTCAGTTTTCCGGAATTACAATCCCTTTCACAATATCATCCACTATTACGTCGACCTGAGCTGCTTCCTGCTGTCGCCGACTCCGCCCAGGGATTGGTGGGCCTTGAACCGGCGGAAAAGGGTCACGAACCTTTTTTCATTGGAGGTCAAGTACAGGAGTATCGCGGTTCGTGACATATTCCTGGAACGCTGCTTCAAGGAAATGGAATCAACCCAGAAGACGGTCTGCGGGGAAAGGCTGGGCTTCAAGGATTTATTCGTCCCCATCGTGAAGGACGGAAAAATCATCAGTTCCCTCCAGGCGGGGGCATTCCGTGAAAGCGAAATCACGAAGGAAGTCCTGGAAAATTGCTGGAAGGAATTGTCGGGGGCCAAACCCTCGGCCGTACTGCCTGAATTCCGTGAATTTGTCCGGGTGTTATTGGATATCCCGGTGCTGGACGGGCCTCTCTTCGCCGCTTTCCAGGAATCCCTCGAGTTATTCGCCGAGCTTTTATCCAGCTCGGAAGGAGATCCTCCGGAGTCGATCGGACAAAGGCTCCGGTGGCTTCTATTGAATGTTTTTTCCAAAGGGCTGCCCCATAGCTATTGGCTGGACTGGGCGCTGGGGCGGCCGACTTCCGAATCCGTTCCAGCTTGGGGGAACCGGATGGAGGAATGGGGCTGGGTCCGGGATGAAATCGGAATTTCCCAAACCCCTACGACGGTGATCACCGTCATTCCCCAGAGGCCGGGCAACCCCCAGTTGGATTGGACGGCCGAGATGATCCGTATCTACCGTTTTCAGCGAAAGAGTTTCCGGTTCGGCCAATCCCTGCCCCAAACGGTCAGCGGGAAATTGGATGATTACGGGGCGGTCTTTGTCACTTCGGCGGAACCGCGCCTGCCCCGGCTGGCCCAAAAACGTTTTATCGAATCGATCGTCCGCAGGATCCATGATTTCGCCCGTAAGGAACTGGGCGTGCCGGTCCTCGTCGGGTTGGGCGAAACGGTGTCGCCTGGGGAGCCCTTGAACGATTCCTACCGGCAGGCCGTGATGGCCCTTCATTTGAGGCGTGATTCGGAGAAGAACATTATTTATTTCGGTGAAAAAGGAAAACAAAAAACCAACGGGGGTTTTGGGGAACTCCGGCAGATTTTGGAGGAACTGGACCGGTCCTTTGGCACGTCCACTTTCCCCGGGCTGGAGGCCCTCTCGGAGGAGTTCGTGAAACAAGCCATCCATCTTTCCCTCAACAATCCCCAGGAAATAAGATGGCATTTCCTCTACGCCTTGGACAGGCTTTCGGAAACGGCCGGCAACCGGATGGACCTGGGCAAAAAAGAGGCGGGGCAACTCCGGATGGAAATTTCCAAACAAATGGAGCAGGCGGCGACACTTCAGGACCTGGTTTTGGAATTTAAGGAGGCCCTGCGCCTGCTCGCCCAGAGGATCGAAAAACCCAGATTGTTCCAGGAGGCCTACTCGATCCAAAAAATCCGGGACCATTTGGACAAGCATTTCCGTAAACCTGTCCAGGTAAACCGGCTGGCCGAAATGGCGGGGGTTTCCGCGTCGACGCTCAGCCGGCGTTTCCAGAAAGCCATCGGAATAGGGTTGGAAGTTTACCTGCAGAACCGGCGGATCGTGGAAGCCAAAAGACTGTTGGGGACCACCAGTCTTTCCGTGGCCAGGATTGCCAGAGACTGCGGGTTTAAGACAGGTTCGCCCTTCACGCGCTTTTTTCGAAAAAAAACCGGTTTCTCCCCCCAGTCCTTCCGAAAAAAATCCCTCGGGTCCTAATGGCTTGAAATCAACCATGGAACCGGTTCCGGGGAGGGCTTGGTATATAAGTCATGTGAATTGACGTTTAAAGTATGGTTAAATCCCCTCCAGCCTTGTCGGATCATTTTGAACAGGGTATGGTTTCTCCTACGATAAATGGAATGGCGAAAGTCCCTGGCGGTTGAGGCTTGGGAACGGTTTCACAACTCTTCCTTTTTTCATTAAATCGATACAGGTTCCTGTTTCATCAGGAACTTCCACGCCCAACCTGACAGATGGGATAAAAAATGTTGAAGAAAATCCAACTCATTCTTTGCTTCCTGGCTTTGGCCCTGGGGCCCCAGACCCTTCGGGCCGGAACCGTCACCGTATCTTCAGGCACGACTTATCAAACCATCTCGGGATTTGGCGCTGCCAGCGTTTGGGATTCCATTACCACCCTTCGAAACATCGCGGTGACCCTCTGGACGGACGATTCGAGCCTTCCGCCAGCCAGCCAGGTGAACGGGCAGGTCGGACTTTCCATCGACCGGATCCTGATTGACGAGTCGGGGAACGCCAACTGGGGAACCGAGGCCGCTGCGGCGACCCTGGCCTTGAGCAAGAATCCCAATATGAGGATCTTCGGCACCTCTTGGAGCCCGCCGGCCAAGTGGAAGAATAACAACAACGTCAATGGCAATAACACCGGCAATGACAACGGCAATCCTGGCTCTAATTCCAATCAAATGAACCACGGCAATTGGGCCGCTTACGCCGCTTATCAAACCAGCTGGGCCACGGCCATGAAGAACACCTATGGCTTTACCCCCTACGCACTTTCCGTCCAAAACGAACCGGATTACGACACGACCTATCAATCCTGCCTATGGTCGGCCTCGGATTTCGACACTTACATCGGGACCAACCTCGGTCCGGCCCTCAACGCGGCCGGGTTCAACCCCATCATCATGATGCCCGAATCCTTCGCGGATAACCTGAACCTGTCCGCTACCACCATGGGCGACGCGAATGCGGCGAAATACGTGAAAGCCATCGGCATGCATCTTTATGGGGGTGGCCCCAGCACAGTTCCGGCCAGCTATTCCACCACGGCCGGCCATGCGGTCGAAAGTTGGGAGACGGAAATTTCCGATTTCGCCGCTAATGACGCCAGCATCACCAGCGGATTGAAATACGCCAACCAAATCCACAACTGCATCGTGGACCATAACTTCAACGCCTATGTCTTCTGGTGGATCCTCAATTTGAACACCGACAATGAGGGGCTTTATGACAATGCCGCCAATCCCACCAAACGCCTCTTCGCGGAGGGCAACTTCAGCAAGTTTATCCGGCCCGGTTTTCTTCGGATCGGCGCCACCGAAGTGCCCAATGCCGGTGTTTCGGTATCGGCCTACTACAGCGCTTCCACTTCCAAGGTGGTGGTCGTGGCCATCAACAGCAACGGTTCGGCGCAGAGTGAAACCATCACTTACAGCGGTTTAACCGTCGCGACGGTCTATCCTTGGATCACCGACTCGTCCCGGAACCTGGTGCAGCAAGCGTCGGTCGCGGTCAGCGGCGGGAGCTTCACCTATTCCTTGCCGTCCCAAAGTATCGTCACTTTCGTCGGGGCCACTGGATCGGTCGCCGCCACCAATACGCCGACCCGTACCGCCACCCCCACC
>CAZUXW010000104.1:0-7519 GCA_964624625.1 uncultured bacterium | reverse complement strand
GCGTGTAGGCTCCAAAAGGGTCTCAAGGGTTCGAATCCCTTTCTCTCCGCCATTTACATTTAACGCTGATAAAAATCGCGAAACTCCACCCTCTTCCTTACGCCGCCCGCGGTAATAAAATTTTGTTTTTCGATTAAGATAGTGGTTCACTCTGGCGTGGAAGTCGGGTCCTATACGGCGATGCGACCCCAACTCCGCCAGGTCCGGAAGGAAGCAACGGTTAGGTCGATGTTCGGGTGTTGTAGGCAACCTGGCTTCCACGACAGGGTGAACCGCCGCCGCGAGGCGGCGAATGAGCAATTCGGAATTAGGAATGCGGAATTGAAGCCTTAAATTCCTAATTACTAATTACTAATTACTAATTGAGGTTTTTATGTCTCCCCAGGTCATGGCTCTCAAATGGCGCCCGCAGATTTTCGCCGACATGGTGGGCCAGGAACACATCACCAAGACCCTCCAGAATTCCATCGCCTCCGGCCGCCTGGCCCACGCCTACATTTTCTCCGGCCCCCGGGGCGTGGGAAAGACCACCACCGCCCGCATCTTCGCCAAGGCCCTCAATTGCCGCGACCTCAAGGACGGGGAGCCCTGCAACGCCTGCGACCTCTGCCAGGAAGTCAACCAAGGGTCCGCCATGGACGTCATCGAGATCGACGCGGCCTCGGTCAACGGCATCGACGGCATCCGCGCCCTGCAGGAGCAGGTGGGAACCTACCCCGCCAAGGGCAAGTTCAAGGTCTATATCTTCGACGAGGCCCACCGCATTTCCAAAGCCGCCTTCGACGCCTTCCTGAAGACCCTGGAAGAACCCCCGGCCCACGTGATCTTCATCCTGGCCTCCACGGAAATCCACGAGTTCCCCGCGACGGTCCAGTCCCGCTGCCAGCGGTTTGAGTTCCGTTCCATGGGGCTCGATTCCATCCTGAAACAATTGCGCCGCATCAGCGACTCGGAAAAAATCGAGGTCGACGACAAGGCCCTCTACCAGATCGCCCGCTCCGCCGGCGGCTCCATGCGCGACGCCCAAAGGAACCTGGACCAGCTGGTGGCCTTCGCCGGAAAAAAAGTGACGAGCGAGGATATCCGGGTGGTGCTGGGCACCATCGAGGGCGAGGTCTACCTCAAATTAGCCGAGGCCGCCGTCGCCATGGACGCCCCTTCCGGTTTCAACGTCGTGAAGAACGTCATCGAGGGCGGCAAGGACCTGGAGCATTTCTACCGGGGCCTGCTGGAAACCTTCCGCCACCTGGCCGTGGCCAAGGCCTATCCCAACGCCGCCCCAGGGCTCATCCCCCTGGCGGGGGAAGAAGTTGAAAAAATCCTGGCCCTCGCCTCGCAAATGGAGGAGGCCCAGATCCTCTCCTCCCTGCGCCTGATCATCGAGCAGGAATGGGCCCTGCGCCACTCCGCCAATCCCCAGATCATCTTGGAAACCGTGGTGCTCGAATTATGCCGCATGAAGCGGTTGACCGCGGTGGGTGATTTATTAAGGCAGGTCCAGAGCGGCGCCGCCCCCGCTTTCCCGGCCCCAACCGCCGCGAGAAATTCCGCGCCAGCCGCCTCCCTGCCGGCCCCTCCCTCCCGGCCCACTGCCGCGGCCGCGCCGGCTCCTTCCCCCTCGAAACCCCGGGCGGAACAAGCGGGGGAGCCGGTCCTTGCCGTGGACGAGATCGAGGACGCGGTGGAGACGGAAAAAAATCCGGACATGGCCAAGCTCAAATCCCATTGGACCGAATTGCTCGAAAAGGTCGCCCTCCAGAAAAAAATGCTGGAGGGCGTGCTCCACGGCACCCATCCCAAACGCATCGATGAAAACACCCTGGTGCTGGTATGCGACGGGCCCTTCCACCATGAAACCATCTCAAAACCCGAGAACAAGATCCTGGTGGAAAAGCTGTTGGAGGAACTCTTGGGGCGGAAAATCACCATCGTTCCAGTCTTGCCCGAAGGCGCGCCTTCTTCACCGGATAAACCGGCCGGGCCAAGGACACCCAAGCCCCAATCCGCCCCCAAGGTCGACGTGAAGGAATTGGAAAAGGACGAGCCCATCGTGGCAGCCGCCTTGAAGATGTTCGGCGGGAAAATCGTGGAAGTGAAAAGAAACAACCCTCAAAAGTAGTTCGAAGTCCCCGGTCCGTGGCTCGAAGTTCACCACGAACCCAAAATTTCGAGCTTAAAACCCTTACGGAGTAAGAACGTGTTCGACATGATCCGCCAAGCCCAGGCTTTGAAGGAAAAAATGGCCCAGTTCCAGAAAGATTTGGAATCCCAATCCTTTACCGGGACCTCCGGCGCCGTCACGGTTACCTTGAACGGCAAACACGAGGTGCAAAAGGTGGTCATTGACCAGGCCTTGGCGGATCAGGCGAAATTGCCCGAAATGATCCAAGCCGCGGTCAATGACGCTGGCCACCAGGTCAACGCCAAGCTGAAGGCGGAGGTTTCGAAGATGACCGGCGGGCTTCTCCCCCCGGGAATGTTCTAAAGAAAATTAGGAATTAGGAGTTAGGAATTAGTAATGAAAATCTTAAATCCTAACATATCTGAAATGTCTCAAATTCCTAATTCCGCATTCCTAATTCCTCATTGGTTTTATGGGTGTTTCCATGTCTGACTATCCCCCGTCCCTTGAGAGGCTGCTCCACGAATTGGCGAAACTCCCCGGCATCGGGCCCCGCACGGCCCAGCGCCTGGCCTTTCACCTCCTTAAACAGCCGGTGGAAGCCTCCCGCGCCCTCGGCAGCGCGCTGGTGGACGCCCGCGTCAAGCTCCATCCCTGCCAGGAATGCTTCAACCTGACCGAGCAGGTCCTCTGCCACATCTGCACCATGTCCACCCGGGACCGCACCTCCATCCTGGTCGTGGAGGATCCCAGCGATGTCATCGCCTTTGAGCGCACCCACGAGTACCACGGCATCTTCCATGTGCTGGGAGGGAGCTTGTCACCCCTGGAGGGGCGCGGCCCCCAGGACCTGACCCTGGACGCGCTGGTGGCCCGGGTGAAAAAATACCAAAACCTGAAGGAAATCATCGTGGCCACGGACCCGACCGTGGAGGGCGACTCCACCGCCCTTTACATCCAGCAATTATTAAAGGGACTGAACGTGAAAGTCACCCGCCTCGCGCGGGGATTGCCATCGGGCGGGGATGTGGAGTATGTTGACGAGGTGACCCTCCTGAAAGCCCTGGAGGGGCGCCGGGAAATATAATTAAACTCAATGGAGCCTCCGTGAATATTAAAACTCTTCTTCTTGTTTTCCTTCTCCCCGCCGCGGCCTTCGCCCAAACGACGGCTTGCCAGGGCCTGCTGACCCTCTCCAAAAATTCCTATTCGCCCAAAACCGACTCCTCCCCCCTTTCCCTGACCACCACCCATTGCCTGGACGGCCGCTATCGGATCAACATCTTCAATGCCGCGGGTGAACATATCCTCACTTTAAAGGATATAGCCGCCCAGCCGGCCGGGACCTACAGCTGGCCCTGGGACGGAACGAACAAATCCGGCGAGGACGTCGCCAGCGGGGTTTATATCATTCGTTTCACCGAACCCCAGGGAAACCACAAGGCCCGGGTGATCCTGGTCCGGTAACAGGGGAAAATCCCCGTCTCGGAGATCCGCCATGAACTATCGAACACTCGTCATCCTCTTGGGGTTCCCAGCCCTCCTCCCGGCCCAAACGCCCATTCCGTCGCCTAACCCCCCCCACCATGCCAAAAGCGCGGCCAAGGTTAAAACGCCCGCCCTTGGCTCCCGCTTTTCACTCCCGCCCTTAAGGGTCCCTGAGACCCAAACCCGTTTGATGGACCAGGCCTATTACGACAACCTCAATCTTTTCCTCTCGACGAATTATTCCATGGGGAAAAATCCCCAGGCTTCAGGGGATCCGCTATTGGGAATCGCGGGGAGTGTCGCCTCGGGGGTTTGCGCGGGGGTGGCGGCGGTCCAATGGCTCGACGCCCAGGGGAAGAACAGCAAGAAAACCAACGACAAGCCCGCGAACCCTGCCGCCAAGGCCCTTTAAGGATCCGGATTCTTTTCAACACCAGGAATCCGCCGGCTTCTGTCAACCGCACCCACATCCTGCGCCAATTTCGGATCGTGATCCAAAAGGATATTGGCACAATGCCGAACGCCTTCAACCTTAAGATTTTCGGATTGCCCTCTCCCGCAAGGGGCTGGGGAACGATGGGTAGGTGTTGGTTGCGCCGGAACATTGGGCTTCGGGGAGAGAGGACAGCGGAGGACGGACAGCGGTTTTTTTACTGGATGAGCGAATGCAGGTCCGACACTTCATGGGCCTGGGACACCAGCTGGCTTCCCACCCGGCAGACCCAAACGGCCGGGTCCAGGCTCCCCATGGTCCGCAATTGGGCCGGCGTATAGGGGCCTTCCCACTCGTTGTTTTTGAAGATCATGTAGGAGTGGGGGGTGTCGGATACGGGCGAGAACTTGAGGAACTCATCCTTCTCGTCCGCCTGGGATAAGGCCTTCGCCTTGGGGTTTTCCACCGCGGATTTATTCAGGTCCAGGGAAGGCACCCTGAAAAGTTTCGTGAAAATATCCTCTTTCTCCGGCGCCTTGACGGCCGGCGCCTCGGCGGCCTTGACCGGCGCGGCGGCCGGCGCCGCCGGAACTTCCTTTTCCGCCTCCACCTTGAGCTTGCGGATCTCCTCGAGCAATTGCTTGGCCTTGGCCTTGTCCGGGGCCGGTTTGGCCATCTCGTTCTCGAACTCGAAGCGTTTGACGTGCAGGGGATAGGATTTGTGGATGAGCTTGAAGAACCTTTCCAATTCCGGGTCGCCCGGCGTCAGCTGAAGGGCCATCACATTGAGGGCGATGGAATAGGCCATCTCCGCGTTGTCGGATTTGTGGTCGGGATTCTGCACCACATAGTCGTCGAACTTGCGGATGGCGTTGAGGAAAACCTGGTAGGCCTTGCGGTTATCCCTGGCCTCCAGGTAATACTTCCCCGCCAGGTAATGGCATTGGAGGTCGAAGCTGTCGGACTTCTCGAAGGCGGCGAAAAGGGCCAAGGCCTCGGTGATATGGCTGGCCACCACCTCGTTTTTCGTGAAACGGTTCAGCAGGCAAAATTTGATGAATTGGGCCTTGAGCCCCTGGTCGCCGGGATTGGCCTCCAGGGCCCGCTTGAAGCGCTTGTACTCGGTCAAATAATCCGAGCTTTTTCCGAAGAGGGAAGAAAAAACCATCAAGTCCTTCTTAAGTTGGATTTACAAATACAAGGAAGCGGGATTAAAACCATTTCCAAGGCAGGAACATCCGGGCGATCCAATGGGGCTTTTTAAAATCCTTCCCCTCGGGCTCCTCAAAGCTCAGCACCAACCCTGGATTTCGGGAGGCCTCGGGGCCGGTGGGCCCCTCGGCCGCCGGGACCGGCTCCTCCGCCTTGGCGGATTTGGATTTCCTGGCGGCCTTGACCACCGGCAGGGGCTCCGCCGGCTTACCGCCCTTGGCCCTGCCGAAACCGGTTTGGACGGCCTGCTCGACGGTCGGGAAGGCTTTTAAGATCGTGTCGAATTCCAGCAGCTCAAACACCTCGGCCACCTCGGGGCCCATCGCGACCAGAAAAAGATTTCCCTTTTGGCCGCGGATCCTCTTGATCTCGCCCACGAAGATGCCCCATCCGGCGCTGCTGACGTAATTGACTTCCTTGAGGTCGATGATCAGGTTGAATTTTTTCTCGCCCAAAAGGGTCTGGAAGGTCCTCTCGAATTCCGGCGCGGTGGTGGTGTCGATAAAACCCTTCACCGAGATTAAATAGATGTCCTTGTGCAGGGGATGGGTGGAGGCGGTTACGGAGATATTGGCCATGGTTCCTCTATAAAATATTTTAAATCCGGTCGAAAGAATCGGTATTATTGCCCCGGTTTAGCGTTTCTTCAAGCCTGTTTCTGCATCTTGGGGCTTTGATCGTTTTCCTTGGCCCTTCCGCAAGGCTTTTTACACTCTTAATTCCTTTCGGCCCCTTCACCGGCTTCCCCGGCAAGCCGCCGTCCGTCCAGCGCGGAATTTACATCAGGTATTTTTTCCGCGGACCCCTCATTTTTTTATCCTCGATCACCATGATCGGCCAATGGCGGACCGGGGTTACGCCGTTTCCTCGAACAAAACTTCCGTTTCCAAACGGGATCCGGTCTTGGCCGAGGAATAGATCCCGCTGACCACGGCGGTTTCCGGGGATTCGGGCGCTGCGGCCAGGGCGATATGGCGGTCGGCGACCGCCAGCCCCAAGCTCGGATCAAATCCCCGCCAACCCCCGCCCGGCAGGAAGACCTCGGCCCAGGCATGCAGCTCCTTGCGGGGATTTTGGGGATCGCCCTCGTGATAACCCGTGACGAACCGCGCGGGAATTCCCTGGCTCCGGGCCAGGGCCATGAAGGCCACCGTCAAGTCCCGGCAGGAACCGCGCCCCAGCAGGATGGTTTCCGCCGGGCTCCGCGGGACGCCTTCCAGCCTGGTCTCTTTGCTCAAGCGCTCGTGCAGCCAATGGTTGAGACGGAGCACGAAGGGCAGGACTTCCCCCCCCGCGTCCCGGCGGATGCCCTCGGCGAAACCCAGCAGGCTCAAGTCCCTCACCTGCGGCAGGTATTGGGATAAGCCGGGGCGGGCCTTCACCGCCGCGTCGCCCCAGGGCAGGGCCATGGCGTTCGGCTCGATGAGGAAATCGAAGGGATTCACCCTCGTCGTTTCGACCGTGCTTCGGGCCTCCACCGTCAATTGGGGCGTCTCGCCCAGGAACCAGGCGCGGGTTTCCACGTTGCCGAATTCATCCAGTCCCTGGGACAGCAGGCTCGGCTCCGGCGTCACCGACAAGTGGTGGCTGAAGAGGCGCTGGCTGCCGTCGGCGCGGGGACGGAGCCTGAAAATTTGGCAGTCCAAAGTGGCGGGCGAGGCGTAAAGGTAGCGCAGCTTATGCCGCAAATGGAATAACATCGTAAATACCTCGATGACGGACGAAGCCGCCGCCCATTTTTTTAATCGCTAATTCCCAATCACCCATTACGAATTGCCTTTTTCACCGGCTGCCGGTGGGGATATGGTCCTCCACGACCTTGGCCACCAGGTTGTCCACCCACTCCTGGGGAATCTCGCTCACGGCTTGGCGCAGGCGCTCGCTCCACCAGCGGGAAAGGTCGGCCAAGTCCTCCCGGAGCAGCCTTCCCTCATGCACTTTTTTTTCCTCGCCCCGGCAGATGACCACGTCCAGGGGGAAATCCACGTCCGCGGCGGAGATGCGGGTGGAATCAAAGGCCAGGCACCCGACCTTGAAGGCCCAGGCGATGGAATCCCCGTGCTTGAGGGAGCGGTCCAGCACGGGCCTGCCGTAGCCCGTCTCCCCGATGATGTAATAGGGCCGGGACTCGGTCACCTCCACCCAATTGCCCTGGGGATAGACCAGGTAAAGCTGGTGCTCCTTGTCCCCGGCGAACTTTCCGCCGATCAGGGCGTGGATGTTAAAATCCAGCCGGCTCTCCACCAGGGCCCGGCGGTCCTCCT